>JBOHKK010000047.1:0-24446 GCA_050729115.1 Geminicoccaceae bacterium
GCGCGGGGTTGGTTGGTCGGCCGCGCGCCCAAAGAGAAGTATGATGCCCGGCCAATAAGGTTCGAACTTCGTGAGCCCGGGTGAGATCCCAAAGGAACCCAGGCCGGGTGGCATCCCAAACGAACCCAGGCTGCGACCGAATCCAAAGGAACCCAGGCCGGGGTGGAATCCCAAACGAACCCAAGCCGCGGGTTCGTTCGCCCAGGGCTTCGACCCCCGACACCCAGGGCGCTGCTTGGCGAGCTCGAAGCGAACCGGCGGCCGGCCGATGTCGGTCGACCCCAGTCCCGAGATGGCCTCCGGACGCAGTCATGCCGTCTTGGCCGGGTAGGCGCAAAGGTGCCGCACCACGCATTCCGGACATTTGGGCCGGCGCGCCGTGCACACGTAGCGGCCGTGCAGGATCAGCCAGTGGTGGGCGAAGCGGGCGTACTTCTTGGGCACCACCGCCTCGAGACCGCGCTCGACGTCGCGCGGCGTCTTGCCAGGCGCAAGGCCGGTCCGGTTGGCGACCCGAAAGACGTGGGTGTCGACCGCGATGGTCGAGCGACCGAACGCGGTGTTCAGCACCACGTTCGCGGTCTTGCGACCCACCCCCGGCAGCGCCTCGAGGGCGTCCCGATCGTTCGGGACCTTGCCGCCGTGCGCCTCGAGCAGGCGCCGGCTCATGGCGATGATCGCCCTGGCCTTGTTGCGGAACAGGCCGATGGTCTTGATGTACGGGATCAACCCGTCCTCGCCGAGCGCGACCATGGCCTCGGGCGTGCGCGCGACCTCGAACAGCTGCTCGGTCGCCTTGTTGACGCCGACGTCGGTCGCCTGGGCGGAGAGGATGACCGCGACCAGCAGGGTGTAGGGATCCTGGTACTCGAGCTCGGTCTGCGGCGCCGGGATGGCCTCGGCGAGGCGCCGAAAGAACGCCGCCGCCTGTCGCGGCGTCACGACCCGCTCCTTGCCGACGCGCCGACGCCGCCGGCAAAGCCTCGCCTGTGCCCCGCGGCTGCGCTATATGCCAGGGCATGAGCCTGTGCACGCCGGCCGCCACGCCCTGCATGCCCGCTGCCGTTGCGCCCTGCGGCCCGGCCGGCGCCGTGGCCGCGCCCTTCGACGCGGTGCTCTATCCCAACCGCTCGCTCGGTCTGCCGGGCTTCTATCTGCTGATGGGCGGGATCGTGCTGGTCAGCGCTGCGCTCGGCGCCGCCTTCGTGTTCGCCGGCGCCTGGCCGGTGACCGGCTTCCTCGGCCTCGACGTGCTGCTCCTCTACCTGGCGTTTCGCTGGAACTATCGCGCGGGCCGGTGCGCGGAGCTGATTCGCCTGGACCGGGACGGGCTGTGCGTGCGGCAGGTGAGGCCCGATGGCCGAACGCGCGCGTGGCGGTTCGAGCCGCACTGGGTGCGGGTGAGCCTCGACGACCCGCCGCGTCACGACAGCCAGCTGGTGCTGAGCTCGCATGGCCGCGCGCTCGCGATCGGGGCGTTCCTCACCGCCGAGGAGCGGACGGAGGTGGCCAAGGCGCTGCGTGCGGCGCTCGCGGCACATCGCCGGGTCGAGAACCCGGACGCTACCGCGCCGCACGCCCGCTCACCGAGCGAGACACCTTCGTGAGGCCGCGACAAGCGGTGCCGTAGCACCCGGATCGGGGAGCGCGCCGGGCATCCGCGTTGCCGACCGCTGCAAGCGGACGATCCGGCGCTGGACGATCCGGGGCTGGACGATCCGGCGCTCAGGGATACGAGACGATGCATCCGGGCTTTCTCCCTTCGACCGGGCCGGCGCGCGGTCCCGGCATCAGCGGCTCCCAATGAACCAGACACGGT
Organism: Geminicoccaceae bacterium; assembly: GCA_050729115.1. GTDB lineage: Bacteria > Pseudomonadota > Alphaproteobacteria > Geminicoccales > Geminicoccaceae > JBKPNX01. Next base: position 1,820 of record JBOHKK010000047.1, read on the forward strand.
CCGCCGCCCGCAAGGGCCAAGACGCGGCGTTGCGCGCGGCGAGCGCCGTCTGGCGGGCGCCGCTCGGCCGCTTCGCGCGGCGCGAGTTCGCGGTGCTGGTGGCGCTGGTGCTCGCGGCCAGCGCGGTCTGGGGCTTTGCCGAGCTCGCCGACGAGGTCCTCGAGGGCGAGACCCATGCCTTCGACGAGACCATCCTGCTCGCGCTCCGCAGCGCGACCGACCACGCCGATCCGCTGGGTCCAGGCTGGCTCGAGGAGGCGATGCGCGACATAACCGCGCTCGGCAGCATCGGCGTGCTGACCTTTATCACGCTCGCCGTCGCCGGATTCCTCGTCCTGCTGCGCAAGGCTCATGCCGCGCTGTTCGTGGTGCTGGCGGTGGGCGGGGGCATGCTGCTCAGCACCCTGCTCAAGATGGGCTTCGATCGACCCCGGCCCGACCTCGTGCCCCACGGAGCGCTCGTTTACACGGCGAGCTTTCCGAGCGGCCACTCGACGATGGCGGCGGTCGCGTACCTGACCTTGGGCGCGCTGCTCGCGCGGGTGCAGCCGCGCCGGCGGCTCAAGCTGTACCTGATGGGGCTCGCCGTCCTGCTCACCGTGGCAGTCGGGGTCAGCCGCGTGTACCTGGGCGTGCACTGGCCGACCGACGTGCTCGCGGGCTGGGCCCTCGGCGCCGCCTGGGCGCTGCTCTGCTGGGCGGGGGCGCTCTGGTTGCAGCGCCGCGGCCGGGTCGAGAGCGAAGGGCCCGATCCCGACGCCTCGCCCCCCGAAGCGCAGGCGGGCGACTGATCCGCGGCACGCGCCGCACGCCGCCGCGCCCGAATCCGGGACAAGCGGGTGCTGTTGCCGTATCACAAGAGGCGCCAGGCTGGACGGGAGCGGATCATGCTGCCCTTGCTCGACGAGGACGAGGTGCGGGCGCACCTGCGCTGGGACGAGCTGATCGCGGCGATGGAACGGGCGCTGGTGGCGTTCTCGGCCGGTCGCGTCCAACAGCCGGTGCGCCGCTTTCTCACCGTCGATCGCTACGAGGGCTTTTTCGGTGTCATGCCCGCGGTCAGCGACAGGGTGATGGGGATCAAGCTCGTGACGTTCTATCCGAACAACGCCGGGCGCGGCCTGCCGACCCATCTCGCCATGATCCAGCTGTTCTCCCCGGAGACCGGCGCGGCGCTCGCCCTGATCGACGGCCGCCTGATCACCGAGATGCGGACCGCCGCGGTTTCGGCGGCGGCGACCAAGGTGCTGGCCGCGCCCGACGCGCGCGTGCTCGCGATCCTCGGCAGCGGCGTCCAGGCGCGGGCCCACGCCCTGGCCCTGGCGCGGGTGCGCGCGTTCGACGAGATCCGGGTGTGGGGCCGCACCAGGGCGCACGCCCTGCGCTTTGCCGAGGAGATCGGCGCCACGGCGATGGCCGCCGAGGAAGCGGTGCGCGGCGCCGACGTGGTCGTGACCGCGACCGCCGCAACCGAGCCGATCCTCCATGGCGCCTGGCTGAAGCCGGGGGCGCACGTCAACGCCATCGGCTGGCGCGGCCACAGCTCGCGCGAGCTCGACGACGCGGCGATGCGAAACGTCGTCGTGGTCGAATCGCGCGAAGCCGCGCACGACCAGTGCGGCGACGTGATCCTCTCGGGCGCAAGCATCCACGCCGAGCTCGGCGAGATCCTGGCGGGCGACGAGCCCGCGCGCGCGGAGGAGACCACGGTGTTCGATTCGGTCGGGATCGCGGTCGAGGACATCGCCGCGGCCCATCTGGTCTACGAGGCGGCGCGCGGCGGCCGCACATGACGATTTCGGGCCCTTATCGCCGTACCGAGGCGATCGAGAAGCCGGCGCTCGAAACCGGTGCCGCGAGAGCCGATCCGGCGGCGGCGACCTCCGTGCCCAGGGCTCCTGTCGACCGGAAGTCGTCGCGCCTCGATTTCGTCGGCGACCTGGACGCCGCGCTCGCGCTCCTCGCCGTCCCGGCGGACACGGCGAGCGCGATGCTGCCCGAGGGGCTCCGCCTCGCGCCGCAGAGCGCGATGCCGGCGGACCAGCATCCATTGCTGGTCGTGCTCGGCCGCCAACGCAACGTCCGGCTCGCGCTGTTCTCCAGCGGGATCGACTATCTCGAGTTCATCCTTGCCGTGCCGTTCGTCGAGCACGATCAGCCGGACCGGCACCCACGCGGACCGTTCGGCTACCTGCCGTGCCTGTTTCTGGACCGCCGTCTGCCGATCGTGGCCGGTCGCCTCCTTCTCGCTTATGCCAAACGCCGGGCGGCGATCTCGGCAACGCCCGACACCTATCGGATCGCCTGCCCGAGCACCGGAGAACCGCTGGTGTCCGCGCGCTTCGGGACCGCGGGACGATCGAGCAGCGGGCGCCCATCCGCGCCGATCGCCGAAATCCTGCAGCTGCCGGTGATCAGCCGCAGCGCGCGCCGCGCCTGGCGCTATTCCGTCGCCGACCTGGCGCTCGACCGGGCAGAGATCGAGCCGATCGACATGAACCTCGCCATCGAGCGGCCATTCGTGCCTGGCCTGAGGGCCGGCTCGGTCGCGCTCGATGCCGCGGGCGGGCATGCGTTTCGTCTTCGGACCAGCTGGCGACTTACCGGCCCGGTCGCCCGGCGCTCGCCGCCGCGGCCATCGGGGACTGGACAATCGCCCGCAGAAGCAGTGACATGACGCGTCATCGGACGGGAGGCTGGGACATGGCGACGCAACTGAGGTCGAGCGACGAGAGTTGGGACGAGGGTGAGCGGGCGACGATCGCCGATACCCCGTACAAGCGCCGCGCGCGCTACTTCGATTCCAGCAATGCGTTCGCCCTGAAATATCCCCCGGTGCCCTGCCATCAGTTCCTGGCGGAGCGTGATCGGGCGCTCGACCCCGCGACCGGAACGGCGGTGATCCCGCTCGATCTGAGCGCGCGACTGGGCACCGAGTTTGCCGCGACCACGCCCTTGATCCTGACCCGCTATTTGCGGATCCGCGCCGGCGACGAGTTGGCGACGCAGCTCAAGGCGAGCGGCGAGCTCTACTACGTGATCGCCGGGGCGGGCGAGACCCGAAACGGCCCCGATCGGATCGCCTGGGGGCCGGGCGACGTGTTCTGCCTGCCGGGAGGCATCGGATCCAGGCATCGCGCCGGCGCTTCCGACTGCGTGCTCTGGGAGATCAGCAACGAGCCGGAGCTCGCGTTCGAGCATCTGGAGCCGCCGCCGCCGGACAACGCCGTGACCGGGGCGGTGCACTACCCGGCGGTGGAGATCGCGCATCAGCTCGAGCGCGTTGGCGAGAAGCTGAAGGGTCAGAAGATCGCGGGCCTCGCCCTGGTCTTCTCGAGTGCCGACCAGGCGCGCGCCCGCAACGTCCTGCCGAGCCTGACGCTTGCCGTGAACCAGCTGCCGCCCGGCGACTTCCAGCGCCCGCACCGGCACAACTCCGCTGCGGTCACGCTGAGCATCCAGGGCAAGGACTGCCACTCGATGATCGGCGGCCGGCGGGTCGCATGGCAGGAGCACGCGGTCATGGTGACCCCGCCCGGCGAGGTGCACTCGCACCACAACGAAGGCGAGGAGCAGATGACCTGCCTGATCGTTCAGGACGGCGGCCTCTATTACCACTGCCGGACCATGGGCTTCGAATTCGCCGAGTGAGGTCGCGCCAGCACCGGGATGGTGGACCATGAGGCCGGCAGGAGCCGTGACATTCTTGGCGGCGGCCGGCGTGGCGATGGCGTCGCTCGCGCAGGCGCAGGACCTCGGGACCAGCCGCCGGGTGCAGGGCACGGCCGAAATCACGACCGTCGAGGTCGGCGACGTTCCCGGCCATGTCGTCGGCGTCGTCGAGTTCAAAGGGCTCACCTTCTTCGCCGACGGCGAGATCGCAACCCACTCCAATCCCGCCACGTTCGACCTGACCAATGGATCCGGGCTGCATCAAGGCTACGTCATCCACTATTTCGACGACGGCTCGACCAGCATCGAGCGCTATCAGGGCGAAGCCCAATCGAGTGCCGACGGCAAACGGACCATCGTCAAGGGAGCCTTCCAGTGCATCGGCGGCACGGGTCGGTTCGCAGGGCTGAAGGGCGAGGGCACCTATCGGGGTGAGCGCCTGGGTGCGTTGCGGACGGACGATTACGTCTACGTCGACACGACCGGCAGCTGCACCGTGCCGTGATCGGCGCCACGCGCCTGCCTGGCTGCGGCGGTCGGCGGCGGCAGATGTGATCGATGACAGGCGCGGGCTCGGCGAGCAGATATGCGTGATCGGCGGAACTGGCTCAGCCGGCTTTGCCGTGAGCCCTTCTGGCGCTAACTTCAAGCGTGACGCGTGGTAGGGGGGAATGACATGGCGCACCGTCGACTTCCGATCAAGGTGGATGCGACCTCGAACGGCGAGTTCCGGCCGATTCCGGTGAGCGAGACCGTGGCCCGGGCTAATGCGCTCGCGAGCGAGCGGATTTCCGCCAACGCGCGGCGAACCGGGGTGGCGAGGCGGGCGTTCCTGCAGTCGCTGTGCGGCGCCGCGACGACGCTCTTGACGCTCAATCAGGCGTTCGCGGCGCGCGGCAACACGGGCGGCGCCTTCGTGGTTCCGAAGGAGGCCGGGCTCGAGACCGCGGCCGCCGCCCAGACGCTTGCCGGCGACGAGTTCATCTTCGACGTCCAGACCCACATGGTCGATCCGGCGGGCAGGTGGCGCCGGAATGCCGGCCAGTATTGGGAGCGGATCCTCGCCAGCTTCCCGCAGGGCTCGTGCGGCGATGCCGACCCGGTCGACTGCTTCTCCGCGGATCAGTTCATCAAGCACGTGTTCCTGGACAGCGACACCGATCTCGCGGTCCTGAGCTTCGTGCCGGAGCTGCCCGAGAGCAACCCGCTCTCGCTCGAGGAGGCCGAGCGCGTGCGGGTCCTGGTGGAGGAGATGGCAGGCGCGCATCGCCTGTTTCTGCATGCCATGGTGGTGCCCAATGCCGGCCCCGAGATCGCGCCCCTGCAGCTCATGGAGGACGCGATCGCTCGCTATCCGATCGCGGCCTGGAAGTCGTACACCCAGTGGGGGCCGGATGGCGTCGGCTGGGAGCTGGACAGCCCCGATGTCGGCATTCCGTTCATCGAGCAGGCGCAGGCACTCGGCGTGCGCACCATCTGCATCCACAAGGGCCTGCTGTTCGCGGGCTTTCCCGAGGAGTACGGGCGCTGCGCCGACGTCGGGCGGGCCGCCAGGCTCTATCCCGACATGAACTTCATCATCTACCACTCGGGGTACGAGGCGGGGACCGAGGAGGGCCCCTTCGACCCCGATCGGGCCGAGCGCGGCGTCGACACGCTGATCAAGTCGGTCCAGGACAACGACATCGGGCCGAACGGCAATGTCTACGCCGAGCTCGGCAGCACCTGGCGCTTCGTGATGCGCGATCCGACCACCGCGGCGCACCTGCTCGGCAAGCTGCTCGCCCACATCGGCGAGGACAACCTGCTCTGGGGCACCGATTCGATCTGGTACGGCTCGCCCCAGGACCAGATCCAGGCGTTCCGGAGCTTCCAGATCGCCGATGCGCTGGTCGAGGCGCACGGCTATCCGTCGCTCTCGCCCGAGCTCAAGGCCAAGGTGTTCGGCCTGAACGGCGCTCGGGTCTATGGCATCGAGGTGCCCGAGCAGAGGCAGAAGACCGAGATCGACCCGATCGGCCGCAAGAAGGCGGCGTACCGGGAGCAGCCCGCTCCGACCTTCGAGACCTTCGGCCCGCAGACCGACCGCGAATACGACGCGCTCCTTTCCGAGCGCGGCGGTCTGCCGGCGTAGCCGGCGTGGCCGAAGGTGGCGCTCGGCCCCCTGAGCAGGCCGACGCGATGAATCGCTCTGCCACCGAAGCGGCTGCGGACCGTTGGCGCCGGACCGCAGTGGCCACCGCGAACGCCGGCCTGGCGCTCGCGCTCGTCGCCGGGCTGGCGTTGCTGCTCGCGGGCATCGGCCACCGCTTCGGCTGGTGGTCCTTCGGCACCGGCTTTCGGGTGGTGCGCTGGGCGGTGTACGGCGGCATCGCGGCGGCTGTGATCTCGGTCGCAGGTCTCGTCATCGCGCCGCTGCGCGCCAAGCGGCGCGGCATGTTCCGGGCGCTTGCGGGTCTGATCATCGGCCTGGTGGTCGCAGGCGTGCCCTTGAGCTATCTTCAGACCGCGCGCTCGGTGCCGCCGATCCACGACATCACCACCGATCCCGAGGACCCGCCGGCGTTCGAAGCGATCGTGCCGCTGCGCGCCGATGCGCCCAACCCGGTGGCCTACGGCGGGCCGGCGGTCGCCGCGCAGCAACGGGACGCCTACCCCGACATCGCCCCGGCGGATCATCCGGTGGCGCCACAGACCGCGTTCGAGGCCGCTTTGGTGGCGGCGGAAGCCATGGGCTGGACGATGGTCGCGACCGACGAGGCCGCGGGGCGGATCGAGGCGATCGACCGCACCTTCTGGTTCGGATTCACAGACGATGTCGTGGTTCGGGTACGCCCGACCGATGCCGGCAGCCGGATCGACGTGCGCTCGACCTCGCGGGTCGGCGTCGGCGATTTCGGCACCAACGCGGCGCGGGTCCGGGAATACCTCGAGGAGCTGGACGAGCAGATCGGCGACGGTCGGTGATCGGTCGGTCGTCGGCGCCGTGCCGGGCGGCGAGCTGACTAGAGCAATTCCCGATGAGGTGGACCCGCCGCGGATGGCGACAGCTTCCGCTCATCGGGAGAAGATTGCTCTATTTCAAATGATTAGAGCAGCCTTATCCAGACGACGATCGCCATTGGCGATCTCGTCCATTCGGATGCTGCTCTAGATCTAGATCGGCTCGGCGTGGCTCTTGACGATGTTCCTCATCACGCGCTCGGCGGTGAGGAAACGGAGGAGTACATCGCGGGCGGCGGCCAGGGCACCGGAGCGCACGAACATCAGGCGCGCGATGCGCCGCGAATCGGTCTGGGCACCTTCGGTCCGCCGCTTGCGCCGCCTCTCGTAGAGCGAGAGCGCGAGCGGCAGGCGCCGGGCGTCGGTCCGGGTCAGCTCGTCGGCCAGGACCGCCGCCGATTCCAGCGCCATCGACGCACCCACACCCGCGGTCGGCAGGAACCCGCAGGCGGCATCCCCGATCAGCGCCACCCGGCCGTGCACCCAGCGGTCGGCCCTCAGGTCGTCGAGCTGCCAGAAGAACGCCCCGGCGAGATCCTCGGGCACGCTGTCGAGCAGACCCGCCGCGGCGCCGGCCAGGCCCGCGAAATGGCGCCGCAGAGGCAGGGCGCTGCCGCGCAGCACCTCGGGTGCCGTCGCCTCGAGCGGCCCCCCGGCGAAGACGGCGGCCCGGCCTGCCATCGCGTAGGTACCCAGCATCCGGCCAGCACCCCAGCACTCCAGCGCCATGCCTTGGGGCAGAGGGTCGGCGGCGGCCCACCAGAACCAGCCACCCCAGCCGGTCCGGCGCAGCGGCAGCGCGCCGAACACCATGCCGCGCACCTGCGAGTGCACGCCGTCGGCGCCGACCACGAGGTCGAAGCGGGCGGAGCTGCCGTCGCTGAACCCCACGCGCACCTCGTCACCACGATCGTCCAGCGAGGTCACCGTCGTCGTCATGGCGATCGGCACGCCGCACGCCGCCGCAGACAGAAGATCCATCAGCGCCGCGCGTTCGATCATGCCGATCGAGCCGTAGGGCGCGAACAGCTCGCCGAGAGCGTAGTCGCGAATCGGCGTGCCGGAGCCGTCGCACACGCGGTAGGTCTCCATCGGCCGGCTCCTGGCGAGGAAGTCGTCGTGCACGCCGAGGCCGTGCAGGACCCGGCTGCCCAGCGGATACAGCCCGAGCGCGTAGCCCAGATGGGAGAAATCGGTGGCCCGCTCGACCACCTGCGGAGCGAGGCCGCGCCGCTTCAGCAATCCGGCGAGCGCGAGGCCGGCAATTCCGGCGCCGACGATCAGGACATGCATCGATCGTCCATCGAACTCTCTCTCAGCGCGTTCCGCTGCGTCCGCATTGGGAGGGGGCTCACAAACCATAGTGAATCGCTTGTAAATCTCACGCCGTTTTCTCCACCCTCGCGGGCATCCGTTCGGCGGCGCCTCCTTCGACCTGGCTGGGGTTCCAAAACATCACCCGAGTGTTGCATCTTGACGAGGCGAACGGGGATCGGCCTTCCAGGAGTGCATGATGCTCACCACCACGATCGGCGCCTATCCCAAGCCTGCGGACGTCCCGATCCGGGACTGGTTCCGGATGGAGGGCGGCCCCGATACGTCGGAGCCGACGGCAGGCTATGCCGAGACGGTGCGCCAGTACGGCGCGCGCCTCCAGGAGATCCTCGATCGCGCGACGACCCTGGTCGTGCGCGAGCAGGTGGAGCTCGGCATCGACATCCCGACCGACGGCGAGATCCGGCGCGAGAACTACATCCACTATCATTGCCGGCATCTGCACGGGATCGACTTCGGGACGCTGAGCGAGCGGGAGATGCGCGGGCACTACCAGGCGCTCCTGCCGACCATCGTCGGGCCGATCCGCCCGGGCCCGCCGTTTCTCGTGCGCGACTGGCAGGTCGCCCAGAGCGCTACGAAAAAGCCCGTGAAGATCACCGTGCCGGGGCCGCTCACGATCGGCGACAGCGTGGCCGATGACTACTACCGGGACGATGCCCGGGCGCGCGGCGCCGCGCTCGCTGATGCGCTGAACGTCGAGATCCGGCGCCTCGCGGACGCGGGCTGCCCGGTGATCCAGGTCGACGAGCCGGTGTTCGCCCGCAAGGTCGAGGATGCGCTGGCGTTCGGCGCCGAGCACCTGGAGCGCTGCTTCCACAAGGTGCCGCCCTCGACCGAGCGGGTGGTGCACGTCTGCTGCGGCTACCCCAACGAACTCGATGCCGAGGACTACCCCAAGGCGCCGAACGCCGCCTATTTCGAGTTCGCGGAGGGGCTCGAGGAGGTCGCGATTGATGCGGTCTCGATCGAGGACGCGCATCGGCAAAACGATCTCGCCCTGCTCGAGCGCTTTGCCCGCATGAAGGTGATTCTCGGCGTGATCGCGATCGGGTCGAGCCGGATCGAGGAGGTCGAGGAGGTGCGGGCCCGGCTGCGCGCGGCGCTCGGGCATATCGACGCCCATCGCCTGCTCGCCGCACCCGACTGCGGCCTCGGCCTGCTCGGCCGCGACCTCGCCAGGGCCAAGCTCGAGGTGCTGGCCGCGGCAGCCCACAGCCTGTAGCAAACTTCTGGCGCGCGCCGAGCATCCTCCACTCGCCGCGGTGATCTGCGTCATGGTTGCGGCTCCTAAAGGCGAGCCTTCGCTAGAACGCGGTCACCGCGCGCCAATGGCGGTCACCGCACGATCGGGGGTTGCCGGCTCGATCGGTGCGGGGCATGCTCCGTCCCGGAGAAGAAAGTGCTTGCAGGGGGAAACTGAGGCATGAGCGACTTGGTGTGCATCGCGTACAAGGAGCGCGAGACGGCCGACAAGGTGCTGAACGAGCTGCGCCGCCTCGAAGTCGAGCACCTGATCGATCTGGAGGATGCCTGCGTCGTGGACCGGGACGACCAGGGCAAGGTTCACCTGAAGCAGGCCGTGAATCTGACCGCGGCGGGCGCGGCGAGCGGCAGCGTCTGGGGCGGCGTGTTCGGTCTGCTGATCGGCATGCTGTTCCTGAACCCGCTGCTCGGCTGGCTCGGCGGCGCCGCGCTCGGCGCGGGTGCGGGCGCGCTTTCCGGCAAGCTCGCCGACTACGGCATCGACGACGACTTCATCAAATCACTGGGCTCGCACATCCAGCCGGGGACATCGGCGCTGTTCGTGCTGGTGCGCAAGGTGACCCCCGACAAGGTCGTGCCGGAGATCCAGAAATACGGCGGCACCGTGCTGAAAACCTCGCTCAGCAAGGAGCAGGACGAGCGGCTGCGCAAGGCGCTGGCTGCGGCGTAGACCAGGTTCGGTTCGGGGACGAACGCCGGCGGAGCCCGCTCCAACTCTAGGGCATTTTCCCCTTGGGTGGACCCGCGGCCCCGGCCCGCTCCCCCTCCCACCCACCCACCGATGCTACCCTTGGGGCGGTTGGGAGGGGGAGCGGGCTGGCGCCGATCTCAGCTCAGCGGAAAATGCGCTAGCGTCGGCGCGGCGCGATCCCGGCCCCCTTGGGCACGGCATCAGCGATCTGCCGCGCTGTCCCGTGCCTCGTCGAGGGCGTTCTCGAGACGGGCGATCTCGGCCCGGGCGGAGCGCAGCTCGGTGCGCAGGCGGATGGTCTCGGCGGCTCGGGCCGGGTCCGCGGCCGGCTGTCGCGTAATTCGGTCATAGAGCCAATCCCGCCCGGAACCACTCGCGTTGACGTGCATGGCGGCCGGCAGCAACCGCTCCGCCAGCCAGCCGTCGGCGATCGGCGCGCGCCACGGCTCCTCGGCTGCGGCCGCGGCCGCATCGGACAGGTAGAAGCCGCGCGGTCCGCCGACTTTGACCTCATGGAGTTCCGCAACGAGGCTGTGGACGCCGGTCGGTGGGGGGCTCGCCTCCTCCATGACGTAGGCCGCCGCCAACGCTTCGAGCCGCTGATTGGCCTGCGCCAGGCGCGCGAGTTCGCGGCGCTGGTCGAGCGCCTCGAGGTACGCGGCAAGCCATCCCAAGGACGCCAGGCCCGCCCACACGGCGACAGCGACCAGCGCCAGGCTCACGCCGACCTGCCACGGCCATCTCAACACCACGTAGCGGCTGGTCGCGTCGCTGCGGACGTACACGTGATGCTCGGCGACCAGACGGCGGAGCAACGAAGAGTGGCGATCATGGCGCACGTGGAACCTCCATGCGACCGAAGCATGCCGGTTGTGCCTCCCCTCGCGGGCCTTCTTACCATACCCGGCCGATTGCCAGAAAGCGCTTTTTTGTCAATTGCAAAGGGCAAAGGGCGCTTGTGCGACTTGAGAGATCGTCGGCCGACAAAGTGCTTCGGCCCGAAAGGGCCGAAGCGAATTGCCAGGGAGATCCGGGAGAGCAAGCTGCGGATAATTGCATCGCTCGCTCAACTGAGAGGCACGACCATTCATAGCGCCGCGTTCAGGGCGCGATTGTGAAGTAGCTCACACCGGTCGATTTTTTTTGCCGGAGCCCACGATTGCCGCGCACGGCGCGGCCGGACGGCGCGATCAGGCACACATCGGTACTCCAACCCGGGCCAAAGGGGTGGCCGGCGCCGACCTCGCGGTGATATGCTTTCCGAAACGTTAAGAGCCCCGACAGGGGAGCCGGAGGGAGCATGTCACCAGCTGTTTTGTGGCGCCCGCTGCTCGGCCTGTCGTTGGCCGCTTGGCTCGCAGCCTGCACGACTCAGTCGCAATCGAGCCGGGATGCGCTCAATCAAGCGACCGTGCTGATCGAGCACGCCAAGGGTCATGGCACCGGCACCATCGTCGGGGCCAACCAGATTCTGACCGCATATCACGTCGTTGCCGACGCGCCGGTGGACGTGATCTTCTTCGAAGGGCCGGCGGTCGGCGGCACGGTCCACTGGTACGACGAAGCCCTCGACCTGGCGCTGGTCGAGGTCGACGTGCCGCAGCGGTATCGCGCGACCGAGCTGGCCTGTGACGACCTTCGGATCGGCCAGCATCTGATCGCGGTCGGCCATCCGATGCGGGGGCGCTGGGTGGCGGCTGACGGCCGTTTGCCCACGGTGACCGGCGTCGGCGGGCTTGGCCTCGTGCCGCTCGGGTTCGACATCGGTCTCGGGACCTCGGGCGGCCCGGTGTTCGACGACCGCGGCCGGGTCGCGGGCGTTGCGCTCGCGATCCTCGCCGAGCGCCGCTCGGCCAGCGCGGGCTACGACGTGTTCAAGGACACCGGCATGGGGCTCATGCTGCCTGCATCGGCGTTCTGTGACGCCTTGACGACGCAGCGAGCACGCAGCTCCCCCCGCGGCGATTAGAGCAATTCCCGATGAGGCGGACCCGCTGCGGATCGGGACATCTGCCGCTCATCGGGAGAAGATTGCGCTATTTCAGATGATGAGAGCAGCTTTATCCGGACGAGATCGCCGTTGGCGATCTCGTCCATTCGGATGCTGCTCTAGCGGGGTGGCAGAGGACAGCTGCCGGGGAGCCGGATCGCGCGCCGACACCCCCGACGGCGCCACCAGTCGGCAGTCGGCCCAGCCGGCGGGCGATCCTTATCGGCCCCGGCCGTTCGAACGCGTCAGGCAGGTGTGCCGCCCGGTTTGGCCGGCGGGCCGCCCGGCCCGAGAGCCTGCCGAGTGGTCCGTGCCGTCAGCATCTTTCAGTGATCCGTACCATCAGGTCGGGGTATCGCCGGATTGGCGGGTCACGTGACCGCTGGATGTTTCACGAACCGCGGAGTTTCTGCATCTCCCGCAGCAGCGTGATTGCCCGGCCGCGGTTGCTCACGCCACCGAGCTTCGCGACGGGCCGCGGCCCCGGCTACGCCACCGGTAGCGGCCGGCCGGGCGCCGCCTTCGCGCCGACCTCGGCGCGCGCCTGCTCCTCGGACCCTGCGGGACCTTCGTCGGGCTCCTGGCACAGCGGCAGGGCGAGGCGCCGGGCCCAGACCTCCGCGCATTGCTCGATCAGGCGAGGGTCCTTGCTGCGCGCCAGCTCGACCGTCTTCGCCGGCTCCGGGTGCCATGCCTCGATGATGTACCAGCTGCGCGAGCCGTAGCGATGCGGGCGTTGCTCGTGCCGACGGCGCACGCCGCGGTATCTCGCCAGCGACTCCTCCCAGGTCCGGGTCCCGCTCAGCCGGCGATCGGTCATGCTGACCAGACCCTGGTCGATCACGAAGATCTGGCAGCGAATGATCCAGCTCAATGCGAGCAGGGCGAGCGCCGCGCCGATCATGAGAGCGCCGACGGCGCCAGGCACGCCCAGGCCGGGAACGGCCGCTGAAGTATCGAGCAGCAGCCCCTTGAGGGGGACCGCGAGCCACAAGCCCGCGATCATCAATAAGAAGCCGCCCAGTAGCGCCTGGCGCCTGCGGCGGATCATGATCGGCGCGGCAGCAGCGTCCGCGACCGGCTCCACCTCGCTGTGCACGCTCGCCCGCATCACCATATCCCCGGCTTTGGTGCCACGCCTAAGCGCTGTGGGTTAAGGTTCGGTTAATGCGGCGAGTTCCCATTCAGCACGTCGGGGGGTGCCAGTCTGTACGATACCCGACGCGCGCGGCCGCTGCCTTCGCGCGAACGTTTGTCGGCCCGCCCAAGCTTCGCTATCAGAGGCTTCTGGTCACACCAATCGCGGCCCGCGCGCGGGCGGCAGGGGACGGTCATGGCTCAATCAGCGCCCGCTCCCGACGACCCGCCGGTCCTCGAGCCCGGCCGGCTGGATGCCATCGCCAGGCGCTACGGCGCGCCGCCGCTGGCGATCGAGGTCAAGGGGCTGCGTAAGATCTACGCCGGCTCGAGGAAGCAGCCGCCGAAGGAGGCGCTGAACGGCATCGATCTGGAAGTACCGCGCGGCGCCATCTTCGGCCTCCTCGGGCCCAACGGCGCGGGCAAGTCCACCCTGATCAACATCCTCGCCGGGCTGGTGGTCAAGAGCGCCGGCACGGCCCGGATCTGGGACTTCGACATCGACGTGCACCCGCGCCGCGCGCGGCGCTCGATCGGCGTCGTGCCGCAGGAGCTCAATCTCGACGCCTTCTTCACGCCGCGCGAGGTGCTCGACATCCAGGCCGGCCTGTACGGGGTGCCCAAGCACGCGCGGCGCACCGACGAGATCCTCGCCGCGCTCGGTCTCGCCGATCAGGCGGACGCGTACGCCCGCGCGCTCTCGGGCGGCATGCGGCGGCGGCTCCTGGTCGCCAAGGCGCTGATCCACCAGCCACCGGTCGTGGTGCTCGACGAGCCGACCGCCGGCGTCGACGTCGAGCTGCGGCGGAGCTTGTGGAGCTACATGCGCCGGCTCAACCAGGAGGGCGTGACCGTGGTGCTGACCACGCATTATCTCGAGGAAGCCGAGGCGATGTGCGATCGCATCGCCATCATCGACCGGGGCGAGGTGGTCGCCTGCGACGACAAGGAGCGTTTGATCGGGCGGATCGACGAGAAGCAGATCACGGTGATGATCGCCGAGCAGATCGACGAGCTGCCGGCGCCCCTGCGGGAGCTGGGAGCGCGGCTCGAGCCGCAGGGTCGGATCGTGCTGCACTATCGGCCGAGCCGCACGCGGGCGGGCGACCTGCTGGACGCGATCCGGGCCGCCGGCCTCACGATCGCCGATCTCGCCACCACCGAGGCCGATCTGGAAGAGGCGTTCCTGCGCCTCACGGGCTCGGGGCACAAGGTCGCAGACGGCGAGTGATCGGCTCCGGGCGCCGCCGGGCACGCGCCAAATAGAATGTTTTGACAAACGCCCCCGGGCGATGCCATGAGCTTGTTCAGGTGCAACAACGGAAAGGAGGTGATCCAATGTCTCACGTCATGGTGGCGCGTCGGGTTCCGGCTGACGAGGCTTTGGTCACGTCCTGCGGAATCGGTTGACGGCGCGGAAACCGAACGATCATCCAAGAATTCCGCGAAAAGCCACCCTACGTGCTGTGAGAGCCGCCGTCGCAGCGACGGCGGCTCTTTCTTTCGAGCGCAGGCGCTGCCGCCACGAGGGCGATGGCTCGGTCCGCGGCGGTCGCGGCCGGGATGGCTGATCGGCGCGCAGGCGACGGGGAGGTCGGGCGACGACGCCCGAGCAGGTCCTGCCCGATGAGCCCTGATCCGGGGTCGGCGCCAGATCCTACCTCGAAGCCGACGATCGCTTGATGGCCAGGGCGCCGACTTCGCCATGACCGACATCACACCCGCGCTCACGAGCTGATCCGTAGCTGGCCTTCTCAATTGAGCAGCCAGCTCGATGACGACAGCCGAACGTCGTGAATTCCGTCAGTCCAATCGGAAAATCCTCTAGTCCCGATGATAGGGATGCCCGGCGAGGATCGTGCTGGCGCGATAGAGCTGCTCGGCGAGGAGCACCCGAACCAGAAGATGCGGCCAGGTCATCCGCCCGAGCGCGAGCACCAGTTCGGCGCGCTGGATGACATCGGCGGCAAGCCCGTCGGGACCGCCGATCAGGAACGCCAGCTCGCTTCGGCTTTGCTGCTGCCAAGCGCCGATCCGCGCCGCGAACGACCGGCTGCTCAAGGCGCGCCCACGCTCGTCGAGGACGATCAGGGTGGCATCGCGCGGGATCGCGCCCGACAACCGCGCGCCCTCGGCCGCGAGGCGCCGCTCGCGCGGCAGGGCGCTGCGTGGAGCGATCTCGATCAGTCGGATCGGCCACGAGCAGCGCCGGCAATAGTCATCGAACAGCTCGCGTGTCGGTCCGCTGCGGTCGCGTCCGACCGCAGCGATCGTCACCCGCATGGTGGCGCCGGCTCAGTCTGGCCGCGCACCCGTCCTAGGCGCGCAGGCGGACCTCGCTCGCGGCTTCGGGCAAGGCCGCCCCCCAAAGCTTCTCCAGATCGTAGAAGTGACGCACCTCGTCCTTGAACAGATGCACGATCACGTCGCCCGCATCGATCAGCACCCAGTCGGATTGACCGGCGCCTTCGGCGCGCAGCCCCTTCAAGCCGCGGAACTTGAGTCGCTCGAGCAGATGCTCGGCCATGGTCGCGATGTGGCGTTGGGAGCTGCCGGTCGCGATGACCATGAGGTCCGCGAAGCTGGTCTTACCGGCGAGGTCGATGGTCACTGGGTCGATCGCCTTGTCGTCGGCGAGCGACGTTTCGATGAGGCGGAACAGGTCGTGGCTGGATGATCGGGTGGCGGTGTCGGTGCCTATGATCGGTCCTCCTTTCGCCGGTCCCGAAGACGCGACGGTGCTTGGTCGCGGCGGATCGCCGTACTCGACGCGCGGTGCCGGCGGAGTCGCAGGTACACCCAGGCCGGCGGCGGGGACTCGGCCAATACCGAAGCGCGCATCTCCTCCAGACGCCCCTCGGCAAAAGCGGAGGCCACGCGACCGGCCAACGCAACATAAGAATAAGGCTCGCGATCGAAAACGGCAATGGGCACCATGCGTACCAGGCGCCGCCAGCCGCGCCAAAGCGGCAGCTGCGCCATGTTGTCGGCGCCGATCAGCCAGACGAAGCGCGCCCGGCATTGCCTCGTCAACCAGGTGAGCGTATCGACCGTGTAGCGGGTACCAAGCCTGCGTTCCAGATCCGTCACCACGACGCGGGGATGGCGCCCGGCGACGGCGCGCGCGGCGGCGAGCCGCCGCTCCAGGTCGGCGGTCTCCCCGGTCGGCTTCAAAGGATTCTGCGGCGACACCAGCCACCACACCCGGTCCAGCTCGAGCCGCTTCAGCGCCTCCAGGCTGATTGCCAGGTGGCCTTCGTGGGCGGGGTTGAACGAGCCGCCGAGCAGACCGACGCGCAGGCGCGGCGCCCGCCGCGCGACCTCCGGGACCCGGACCGGCCGATTGATGCGGACGACCGGGCGGCGCGGGGTCATGCCGGGCGGATCTGGCCGCTGCCCCGCACCACGTACTTGAAGGTGGTCAGCTGCTCGACGCCCACCGGGCCGCGCGCGTGCAGCCGCCCGGTCGAGATGCCGATCTCGGCGCCCATGCCGAACTCGCCGCCATCGGCGAACTGGGTCGAGGCGTTGTGCAGGACGATCGCGCTGTCGACCTCGGCGAGGAAGCGCTCGGCGGCCGCGACATCCGCCGTGACGATGCTGTCGGTGTGGTGCGAGCCGTACCGGTTGACGTGCGCAATCGCCTCCTCCAGCCCGTCCACCAGCTTCACGGACAGGATCGCATCCAGGTACTCGGTCGACCAGTCCGCCTCGCTCGCCGGGCTCACGCGGACGTCCATCGCCTGGACCTGTGGATCCCCGCGTATGGCGCACCCCGCCTCGATCAGATCCTCGAGCACCCCCGGCAGCAGCGTCGCGGCAGCGTTCCGGTCGACCAGCAGCGTCTCCGCAGCCCCGCAGACCGAGGTGCGGCGCATCTTGGCATTGAGCACGACCGCGCGCGCCATCCTTGGATCGGCGGCGGCGTGCAGATAGACGTGGCAGATGCCGTCGCGATGGGCGAATACCGGGATGCGGCTTTCCCGCTGCACCCGCTCGATCAGCGAGGGGCCGCCGCGCGGCACGATCACGTCGATGAACTCGGTCATGGTCAGCATGATGCCGACAGCCGCCCGATCCGTGGTCGACACGCCCTGCATGGCGCTCTCGGGCAGCCCGGCCTCGGCCAGACCTTCCCGAAGACACGCGAGGATCGCGCGCGACGAGTAGAAGCTCTCGGAGCCGCCGCGCAGAATCGCGACGTTGCCCGCCTTGAGACACAGCGCCCCGGCATCGGCGGTGACGTTCGGCCGCGACTCGTAGATCACGCCGATCACTCCGAGCGGCACCCGGACGCGCGCGATGTCGAGTCCGTTCGGCCGCCGCCAGCGCGCCAGCTCGGCGCCGACCGGATCCTCGAGCCCGGCGATCGCCTCGAGCCCGGTGGCGATCGCCTCGATCCGGACCGCATCCAGCGCCAGACGGTCGCGGAGCGATGCCCGCACGCCGTGCTCCTGCGCTGCCGCCATGTCCTTGGCGTTGGCGGCCAGAATCTCGCTCTGCCGGGTACGCAGGCTGGCGGCGCCGGCGCGCAGCGCCCGATCCTTCATCGCCCGCGGCGTGGTCGCCAGGATCTGCGCCGCGGCCCGGGCCTGCTCTCCGAGCTGCCTCATCTCGGCTTCGAGGTCGTGGCACAATGCCGTCGCCATGACGAGGCCTCTCTTTCGCCTGTTCCACAAGCGCACTCTACGCCGAGCCGACCTCGTGGGCCAAGTGTCTGTCCATGCGGCGCGGATCGGCTCGACCTTGCCAGCCAGCAGCGGAGCAGCGCAGTCGCCGGCCCCGCGCGCCGTGCGGCAGGCCTCAAAGCAGGACGAGGTCGTCGCGATGGATCAGCTCGTCGCGGCCGCGATAGCCGAGCAGCGCCGCGATCTGCTCAGTCCGGTGGCCAGAGATCCGGCGCGCCTCGGCGGCATCGTAGGCGCACAGCCCCTTGGCCACGTCGTTGCCGTCGGGATCGCGCACGATCACCGCATCGCCGCGCTCGAACGCGCCGTCGATCGCGATCACTCCGGCCGGCAGCAGGCTGCTGCCGCGCCGCAGCGCGCGCGCGGCGCCGCCGTCGATCCGCAGCACCCCCATGGCGGCGAGCGCGCCGGCGATCCACTCCTTGCGCGCCCGAAGCGGACTGGCGCGCGCCGGAAAGCGCGTACACGGGCCGCCGCCTTCGAGCCGGGCAAGCGGCCGGGGCCCGGCGCCCGGCGCGATGATCACCGAACAGCCGGCGCGGGTCGCGATCTTCGCGGCGACGAGCTTGCTCGCCATGCCGCCGGTGCCGGCGAGACTGCCCGCGCCGCCCGCCATCGCCTCGATCTCCGGCGTGACCTCGCTGACCAGCTCGAGGCGCACCGCTTCGGGATGGCGCTTCGGATCCGCGGTGTGCAGGCCAGCCACGTCCGAGAGCAGGATCAGCTCGTCGGCGCTCGCCATCACCGCGACCCGCGCCGACAGGCGGTCGTTGTCGCCGAAGCGGATCTCGTTGGTCGCCACCGTGTCGTTCTCGTTGACCACCGGCACGACGCCGAGCTTGAGCAGCGCCTCGATGGTCGAGCGCGCGTTCAGATAGCGCCGCCGGCTCTCGGTATCGCCCAGCGTGAGCAGCAGCTGCGCGGTCGGCAGAGCGTGCTGCGCCAGGCTCGCCTGGTAGGCATGCGCAAGGTTGATCTGGCCGACCGCCGCGGCTGCCTGCTTGTCCTCGAGCTTGAGGGTCCGCGCCTTGAGCTCGAGCGCGGCGCGGCCGAGCGCGATCGCGCCCGAGGTCACCACGATCACCTCCTGCCCGGTCTGCCGGCAGGCGGCGAGATCGGCGGCGAGCGAATCCAGCCAGTCGCGGCGCAGCCGCCCCGCGCCGTCGACCAGCAGCGCCGAGCCGATCTTGACCACCAGGCGCCGCGCGCTCACGCCGGCGCCTCCGCGCGAGCGGCGCGGATCTCGCCGTAGGCGGCGCGCAGCACCTCGTCGAGCCCGCGGCGCGCCACACCCGAGGTCCGGAACACGGGCCGTTGCGCGGCTGCGCGCAGGGCCGCGGTCTTGGCTTCGATCTCACGGTCGTCCAGCGCATCCACCTTGTTCAGGCACACCAGTTCGGTCCGCTGGACGAGCCGGGGCTCGTACTCGGCGAGCTCGCGGCGCACGGTGGCGTACGCGCCGGCGATGTCCGCCTGTGTGGCGTCGACCAGATGGATCAGGACGCGGCAGCGCTCGATGTGGCCGAGAAAGCGGTCGCCGAGCCCGGCGCCCTCGTGGGCGCCCTCGATCAGGCCCGGGATGTCGGCGATCACGAAGCTGTCGTGGTCGATCAGCACGGTACCGAGCTTGGGCTCCAGCGTGGTGAACGGATAATCGGCGATCTTCGGGCGCGCCCGCGAGACCGCGGCGAGAAAGGTCGACTTGCCGGCGTTCGGCAGGCCGACCAGACCGGCGTCCGCGAGCAGCTTCAGGCGCAGCCACAGCCAGCGCTCCTCGCCCGGCTCGCCGGGCGTGGCCTCGCGCGGGGCGCGGTTGGTCGCCGACTTGAAGCGGCTGTTGCCGAGGCCGCCGTCGCCGCCGCGCGCCACGATCAGCGTCTGCCCCGGCACCGCCAGGTCGACGATCAGCGTCGCGCCGTCCTCGGCGAGGATCTGGGTGCCGCGCGGCAGGGCGAGCTCGACGTCGGCGCCGTTCGCCCCGGTGCGGTCCTTGCCCATACCATGGGCGCCGCGTCCGGCCCGGAAATGCTGCCGGTAGCGATAGTCGATCAGGGTGTTGAGCTCGGGATCGACGCGCGCGACGACGTGACCGCCGCGGCCGCCGTCGCCGCCGTTCGGGCCGCCGCGCGGGATGTACTTCTCCCGTCGGAAGCTGATGCAGCCGTCGCCGCCGTCGCCGCCCTGCACGTAGATCTTTGCCTGATCGAGGAAGCGCATGACGCGCGGATCACCCCTGATCGCTCAAACGAAAAAGGGGAATGGCGCGCCATTCCCCTCTCGCGAGAGCTTGGGCGCCCTATTCGGCGGCAACCGCGCGCGGCACCACCGACACGTACGCGCGCCCGCCCGGGCCGGACCCGAACCGGACCTGACCTTCGATGAGCGCGAACAGGGTGTGATCGCGGCCCATGCCGACGTTGTGGCCGGGATGCCAACGCGTGCCCCGCTGCCGGATGATGATGTTGCCCGGAATCACGCGCTCGCCGCCGAACTTCTTCACTCCGAGCCGCTGGCCCGGCGAGTCGCGGCCGTTGCGCGAGCTGCCGCCGGCCTTCTTGTGCGCCATCTCGTCTCTCCTCGATCCTTCGGCTCAGGCCATCGCGATGTCGCGGATGCGCAGCACCGTCTGCAGCTGGCGGTGACCGCGCTTGCGGCGGTAGTTCTTGCGCCGCTTCTTCTTGAACACGATCACCTTGGGCGCCTTGCCCTGCTCCAGCACCTCGGCGGTCACCTGGGCGCCGTCGACCAACGGGGCGCCGATCCTCGGCTCACCGCCATTCTGGTCGTCACCGACCATGAGCACCTGATCGAAGGCGATGGTCTCGCCCACTTCGCCCGCGAGGCGCTCGACCTTGACCACCTGGCCCGACGCCACCCGATATTGCTTTCCGCCGGTGCGGATCACTGCGTACATGTCTCGACACGATCCAAGCGCCGGACGCAAGACAACGCCCCCGCGCAGATTTGCTGGCAAGAAGCCCGGGATATTAGTCGCGATCGGGCTGCTGTCAACGGCGCCCCTGTTGCAGCGCGCCGGCCAGGGCGTCGGTCGCCGGTCTCGCCCTGCGGGCACAGCTCTCAGGCGCCATCGCACGATCGCCCCGGTCCGTCGCCTGGGTTTGACCTGCGGCGCGCCCGCGGACAACATGCCCGCGGACGACATGCCCGCGGACAACATGCCCGCGGACAACATGGAAGCGCGGTGAAGTGCCGCCGCGGCCACGCCGGCGCGGCGCTGCATCGAGGGAGGCGATGATGACCACGACCATCGACGAGCTGAAGCGGATGGCGCGCGAGACGTTCGGCCGCGAGCTGAGCGACGCCCAGGCCGAGGCGTATCGCGGCCGGCTGCCGACCATGGTGCGAAACGTGCAGCGGCTGCGGGAATGGGAGCCGCGCCTGCGGCATGCCGAACCGGCGCTGGTACAACGGGTCGGCATGGGAGCCGCCGATGAGTGATCAGGATCTGGTCTTCGCCGGCATCGCGGAGCTCGCTCCGCGCCTTGCCGCCCGGGAGCTGTCGCCGGTCGAGGTGACCGAGGCGACGCTGGCCCGCATCGAGCAGCTGGAGCCGAAGCTGAATGCCTTCATCACGGTGACGGCAGAGAGCGCCCGCGCCGCCGCACGCGCCGCCGAGGCGGCGATCATGGCCGGCGACCATCTCGGGCCCCTGCACGGCATCCCGGTCGCGATCAAGGACCTGTATGCGACCAGGGGCGTCGCCACGACCTATGGCTCGCCGCTGTTCGCGGACTGGGTGCCCGACTTCGATGCCGCGGCGGTCGAGCGCCTGAAGCGCGCCGGCGCGGTCCTGGTCGGCAAGACCAACCTGCACGAGCTCGCCTACGGCTCGACCAGCGCGAACGCCCACCACGGACCGGTGCGCAATCCCTGGCGGCTGGATCATCATCCCGGCGGCTCGAGCGGCGGCTCGGCGGCGGCGGTTGCCGCGGGCCTGGCCCAGGCCGCGATGGGCAGCGACACCGGCGCCTCGATCCGCCAGCCGGCGGCCTGCTGCAACCTCGTGGGCATCAAGCCGACCTTCGGCCTGGTCAGCAAGTTCGGCGCCCTGCCCCTTGCCTGGTCGCAGGATCACGCCGGACCGCTCACCCGCACCGTGCGCGACGCCGCGCTCGTGCTCCAGGTGCTCGCCGGCCACGATGTGCGCGATCCGACCTCGGTGCCGCGCGCCGTCCCCGATTTCAGCGCGGACATCGAGCGCGGCGTCCGGGGCAGCCGGATCGGCGTGGCGCGCGCGTTCTTCTTCGAGCAGTGCGATCCGGAGGTGGCCGCGGCGGTCGAGACCGCGCTCGCGGCGCTCGAAGACCTGGGCGCGATCCTCGAGGAGGTGACGCTGCCGGACATGGCGGCGGCGTTCACCGTCGGCACGATCACCATCGTGGTCGAGGGCGCCGCCTATCACGCCGCCGACCTGCGCGCGCGGCCGGAGCTGTTCAGCCATGAGCTGCGCGCCTCGTTCGAGCTCGGCAGCTTCTACTCCGGCATCGACTACGTGCAGGCGCAGCGGCTGCGCCGCCATCTGATGCTCGAGACCGACCGCGCGCTCGCCAACCTGGACGCCGTGGTCATGCCGACGTCGCCGGTGCCGGCAACCCCGATCGCAGGCACGCCGCCCGAGCATGCCATGCTGCGGCCGCGCAACACCATGCCGTTCAACGTGCTGGGGTTGCCGGCGCTTTCGGTACCCTGTGGCTTCACCGCGGGTGGTCTGCCGATCGGCCTGCAGATCGTCGGCAAGGCGTTCGACGAGGCCGGCATCCTCCGAATCGCGCACGCCTACGAGCAGGCGACGGGCTGGCATCGTCGCCGGCCGCCCGTCTGAGC
>JBOHKK010000048.1:0-24375 GCA_050729115.1 Geminicoccaceae bacterium
CGCCGGGTCGATGGCTGGCCCACCCTCGAGCGCTCACCCAGCGACCTTGACCTCGCCGCCTGAACGCAACAACCATGCCCTTCGGTTCCTACGCTGTCCAATTTCCACCAACTTCGCGACACGACCCTCCAGGGAGGAAAACCCCTCTTCCTCATCGACCCCTGACAAAAACCTAGCGCGGCTCCTGGTTACCGGCAAACGATTTCAATCAGGCACACCGGCCCTGATCGGACCCGGCCCGGGGAGCATCGTCGCACCGGCGCCAGCGGTCGATGGCAGGAATGCCCGGCTTTCGCCTATTCGATGGTCGGTTGGGCGCGGGCGCAGATCGCGGCGAGATCGAGCCCGCTCGGCAGGACGCCGAACTGGCGGCCCGGACTGTCGGACAGCCGCGAGGCGCAGAACGCGTCGGCGACCGCGGTTGGCGCATGCCGGACCAGGATCGACGCCTGCAGGGCCAGCGCCAGCTGCTCGACCAGCTGCCGCGCCCGGTGCTCGAAGTTGCTCTGGTCGGCGAGCGCATTGCTCAGGCGCACGAGGCGGGCATCGAGCCGCAGGTCGGCGCCGCGGGCGCTCTGCAGCTCCGCCAGCACCGCCTCCAGACTGTCCGGCTCGCGGGTGAGCGCGCGCAGCACGTCCAGGCAGACGACGTTGCCGGCGCCCTCCCAGATCGAGTTCACCGGCGCCTCGCGGTACAGCCGCGGCAGGATCGATTCCTCGACGTAGCCGTTGCCGCCCAGGCATTCGAGCGCCTCGGCGATCGCCCCGGGCGCGCGTCGGCACACCCAGTACTTGGCGATCGCGGTGGCAAGGCGGGCAAAGTCATGCTCCGCCTGGTCCTGTGCGCTCCCGTCGAAGGCGCGCGCGAGGCGCATCACCAGCGCCGTTGCGCCCTCGACCTCGAGGGCGAGATCGGCGAGCACGTTGCGCATCAGCGGCTGGTCGATCAGACGGCGCCCGAAGGCGGTGCGGTGCGCGACGTGGTGGAGCGCCTGCGCCAGCGCCTGGCGCATCAGGGCGGCGGAGCTGATCGCGGCATCGAGGCGGGTGGCGTGGACCATCTTGATGATGGTGCGCACGCCGTGGCCCTCCTCGCCGACCGGCCAGGCGAGCGCGCCCGCGTACTCGATCTCGGCCGAAGCATTGGACCGGTTGCCCAGCTTGTCCTTGAGGCGCTGGATCAGGATGGCGTTGCGGGTGCCGTCGGGACGCCAGCGCGGCACCAGAAAGCACGACAGCCCCGCGCCCGCCTGCGCCAGGGTCAGGAAGGCATCCGAGCTCGGCGCCGAGCAGAACCATTTGTGGCCGACCAGCTCGTAGGTGCCGTCCCCGGCGGGCCGCGCCCGGGTGGTGTTGGCGCGCAGATCGGAGCCGCCCTGCTTCTCGGTC
Organism: Geminicoccaceae bacterium; assembly: GCA_050729115.1. Lineage (GTDB taxonomy): Bacteria > Pseudomonadota > Alphaproteobacteria > Geminicoccales > Geminicoccaceae > JBKPNX01. The sequence goes on from JBOHKK010000048.1 coordinate 1,390, forward strand.
ATGGCCATGCCGACCAGCACGCCCGACTTGAGGGCCGCGGGCCTGGAGCTGGGATCGTAGCTGGCCGACAGGAGCTTCGGCAGCCAGGCCTCGGCCAGCGCCGGGGCGTCGCGCAGCGCCGCCGGCGCGGCGAAGGTCATGGCGACCGGGCAGCACACGCCGCTTTCCACCTGGTTCAACAGGAAGGCCGCCGCCGCGCGTACGACGTGGGCGCCGGGCCGGGGATCGGTCCACGGCAGCGCGTGCACCTGCTCGGCGATCGCGCGGCCGAGCAGCTCGTGCCACGCCGGATGGAACTCGACCTCGTCGAGCCGGTGCCCGAAGCGGTCGTGGGTGCGCAACGTCGGCGGGTGCCGGTTGGCCTGCTCGCCCAGACGGATGGTCGCCGCCTGCCCGAGCCAGGAGCCGAACCGGCTGAGCTTGTCCGTTCCCCAGGCCCCGCCCTCGCGCGCCACCGCGTCGATCAGGGCGCGGTCCCGCTCGAACCAGTCGATCTCCTCGAGCGGCGGCGGTTGGTTCGCCACTTCGTGGGTCACGAAAGGAAACGGCGCTGCGGTCATCGTCAGCCTCCGCCATCGCCAGCCCGCCTGCGCCAGCCCGCCTGCGCCAGCCCGCCTGCGCCAGCCCGCCTTCGCCAGCCCACTGCGGAACGGCTGATGGACGCTACCCTCTATGTGGGGTCGAAAGCGTTGAAGGAATGCTAACGCGCACGTTCAAGCCTTCGCCTCGCCGCTGCGCGCGCCCAGCAGCTCGATCAGCTCTTCGTGTCCTTTGACTCGCGCCAGGTCGAGTGACTCGCGCCAGGTCGAGCGGCGTGCGGCCAACTGGTCGCGGGCACCGACCCGGGCGCCGTCGGCGAGCGGCAGCGCGATCGCGTCCCGTCCGGCACCTGCGGCCGCGGCGGGCTACGAGGGCGAGCGCCTTGCTCACGGCCGCTGCAGGTCCGAGAACAGATGCGGCAGCGCCTCGATGCGATGCCAGCCCTCGCCTTCCGCCACCGGCTCGACCGCGATCCCGTCGAAGTACGCGTCCAGCACCGCGGCGCGCTCCTCGGCAAGCGGCGGCGCGCAATAGTCCTCCTCTTCCCAGATCACGCCGTCGCCCTCGACGCGGGCGCCGCGCAGGCCTTTGGTGAGGGCCCGACCGAACGGCTCGAGGTCAACGAAGGCGCCCACCGACAGGCGCTCGGCAAGCTCGCCGAGCTTGTCCGGCCTGGCGCGGGCGCGGACCAGATAGTGGGCCATGACGATCTCCTTCGAGCTGTTGACCAGGCGCGGCCGGACACGCACGGGTCGGATCCTGGCCGTCGCTGCCATCGGCTCTTAAGATGGCGCACCAACGCTCAATTCCGACTCCCCCGGCAAACCTCCTGGAGAATTCTCGATGGGCTGTGCGGCGTCTGGTCATCCCGGAACTCAAAAGGCGCGGACGCGGGATCTGGGCATCCCGTTCGATGGCGAGCCCGGGCCGCTCAATGCGATCACCGACGTCGCCGGAATCGAGGTCGGATACGCGACCCTGATCTCGGGCGCGGGCAGGCTCGAGGTCGGCAAGGGCCCGGTGCGCACGGGCGTGAGCGCCATCCTGCCGCGCGGCAGGAGCAGCGATCCGGTGTTCGGTGGCTGGTTCTCGCTCAACGGCAACGGCGAGATGACCGGCACGACCTGGATCGAGGAGTCCGGGTTCGTCGAGGGCCCGGTCATGATCACCAACACGCACAGCGTCGGCATCGTGCGCGACGCGGTGGTCGAATGGATGAACCGGCACGGCCTGGGCACGCCGACGCTTCGGGATCTGTGCTGGCTGCTCCCGGTGGTCGGCGAAACCTGCGATGGGTTCCTGAACGACATCAACGGCCATCACGTGAGCAAGGAGCACGCGTTCGCGGCGCTCGACGGCGCGCGGGCCGGACCGGTCGCCGAGGGCAACGTCGGCGGCGGCACCGGCATGATGCTGCACATGTTCAAGGGCGGCACCGGCACCGCGTCGCGCCGGCTGGCCGCGCACGACGGCAACTACACGGTCGGCATCCTGGTCCAGGCGAACTACGGCACGCGCCAAGAGCTGACCGTCGCCGGCGTGCCGGTCGGGCGCGCCTTTGCGGACCTGATGCCCGGGGAGGAAGCCGGCAAGGCGGGTGGCTCGTGCATCGTGATCGTGGCGACCGACGCGCCGCTCCTGCCGCATCAGCTCGAGCGCCTCGCCCGGCGGGTGCCGCTCGGCATCGGCCGCACCGGCGGCATCGGCGCCAACTCCAGCGGCGACATCTTCATCGCGTTCTCGACCGCCAACCCCGGCGCCTGGAGCCGAAGCGCGATCGCGCGCCTCGAGATGTTGCCGAACGACCTGATGAATCCGCTGCTTCGGGCGACGATCGAGGCGACCGAGGAGGCGGTGATCAACGCCCTGGTCGCGGCCGAGACCATGACCGGCCGCGACGGCCACACCGCGCACGCCATCCCCCACGACCGCCTGCGCGAGATCCTGCGCAGATACGGCCGCCTGATCGAGCCGTGACGGCCCCCGAGAGCGGGGCGTCGGATCGGCGATGCGCCCGGCAAGGGCTTGATACCCCCCTAGTTGTGAAAGCCTGACGCTTGCTACCCGCGTTTCAACGACGGAAAACAATCCATTGCGGACGTTCCAGGTGCTGGCTAGGAGATACTGAGGATGTGATCGACCGTGGCATGGACGGGTCGTCGCGTGTCGATCTCGTGACTGGCAGATTCCCTCAGCATCGGCTCAATCGTTGCGATGAGCTCGCGAACCCTCTGCCGCTCCTCGTCAGTGTTGCCGTAACCATCCGTTGAACGTGCTTCGAGCCGCTTCATGAGCGTTGCGACTGGAGCGGAAAGGAGAATGACTGTATCGATCAAAGGGGACAGCTGCTTCATATTCTCAGCACAACCGCTGATGAACAATGTCCCTTCATTGTGCCCCGAGAGAAGCGCTCGGACGCGATCCTCCCGCCATACCCAGTCCTTTCCTTCTCTAGGTGTGAGCGTGTCTGAGGGATCGACGTCCACCCACTCGGACCATTCCGGCGTATCCAAGTCCACGGCCCTATGGCCCCTTGCAGCGAGTTCCCGAACAACAGCAGATTTGCCGGTTCCGGACATGCCGGTGATTAACACGCGCTTCATGCAGCGCTTCCTCTTTGCCGCTAGTATGCCATCTTTCGCTGTCCGCTTCCCACCCAGAGCGGCATTTGCCATCGGGTATCAAGCGCCAAGTTTTTCACCACTAGCGGCGGGAAAGCGAGCCGAGGACGCCGCGGAGCAGCTGGCGGCCGATCTGCGTCCCGAGGCTGCGCGCGGCGCTCGTGATCAGGGCTTCCACGGCGCCCTGGCGCTGGCGAGGCGCGCTCCGACTGCGGGTCGCCGTGGTCGAGCCGACCCGGCGTGCGTGCTCGTAGCTCGGCTGATCGGCCTGGCCGGCGGCGGGCTCGTCCGGCTGCGCGACCTGGCGCGCGGCGCGGCGCTGCAGCACCTCGTAGGCGGATTCGCGATCGATCGCCTGGTCGTAGCGTCCGGCGATCGGGCTTGCGCCGATCACCGCCTGGCGCTCGTCCGGCGTCGCCGGCCCGATCCGCGAGCAGGGCGGCCGGATCAGCGTGCGCTCGACGATGCTTGGCACCCCCTTGTCCCGCAGGGTCGAGACCAGCGCCTCGCCGACCCCGAGCTGGGTGATCACCTCGCTGACGTCGAGCTTGGGGTTGGCGCGGAAGGTCTCGGCGGCCGCCCGCACCGCCCGCTGGTCGCGCGGCGTGAAGGCGCGGAGCGCATGCTGGATCCGGTTGCCCAGCTGGCCGAGCACGTCGTCCGGGATGTCGAGCGGGTTCTGCGAGATGAAGTACACGCCCACCCCCTTGGAGCGGATCAGCCGCACCACCTGCTCGACCTTGTCCAGGAGCGCCTTGGGCGCCTCCTCGAACAACAGGTGCGCCTCGTCGAAGAAGAACACGAGCCTGGGCTTCGGCGGATCCCCGACCTCGGGCAGCTCCTCGAACAGCTCGGAGAGCAGCCAGAGCAGGAAGGTGGCGTACAGCTTGGGCGCGCTCATCAGCCGGTCGGCGGCCAGCACGTTGACGATGCCCTGGCCCGACGGGTCGGTGCGCATCAGCGCCTGGATGTCGAGCGCCGGCTCGCCGAAGAGCAGCTCCCCGCCCTGCTGCTCCAGCGTCAGAAGCCGGCGCTGGATGGCGCCGATCGATGCCGTGCTCACCCGGCCGTACTCGATCGACACCTGGTCCGCGCGCTCGCCGACGAAGTTCATCAGCGCCCGCAGATCCTTGAGGTCCAAAAGCAGCAGCCCCTGGTCGTCGGCGACCTCGAAGGCGACCGCGAGCACGCCTTCCTGGGTGTCGTTCAGGCCGAGCAGACGCGCCAGCAGCAGCGGTCCCATCTCCGAGACCGTGGTCCGGACCGGATGGCCCTGCTCGCCGAACAGATCCCAGAACACGGTGGGATAACCGCGCGGCCGGTAGTCGGTCAGGCCGACCCTTTGCACCCGCTCGTCGATCTTGGGATGCCGCGTGCCGGGCTGGCTGATGCCGGAGAGATCGCCTTTGACGTCGGCCATGAACACCGGCACGCCGTGCTCCGAGAAGCCCTCGGCCAGCACCTGGAGCGAGACCGTCTTGCCGGTGCCGGTCGCTCCGGCGATCAGGCCGTGGCGGTTGGCCAGGGCGAGATCGAGAAGCTGTGGCGTATCTCCCTTGCCGATCAGCACGGCGTGGTCAGGCTGCCCCATGGCGTCGTTCTCGTTGTCGGTTGGCGCGGCGCCTCCCCGGGGCTGGTCCGCGTTGCGAGACCGGAATCGGCGCCGGACCGGCGAGGCTCTCGACAATATCGTCACCACGCACGAAATGATAGACTGCTGCCGCTGCAGCGGCCGCCTGCCGGGATGGGGACGACCATGAAATTCTTCGTCGATACCGCCGATGTCGCCGAGATCTCCGAGCTGGCCGCCACCGGCCTGCTCGACGGCGTGACCACCAATCCCTCGCTGGTCGCCAAGGCCGGGCGCGACTTCTTCGAGCTGCTCGAGGAGATCTGCGCCGTGGTCGACGGTCCGGTGAGCGCCGAGGTCACCGCCACGACCTACGATCGCATGCTGGCGGAGGGCCGGCGCCTCGCCGAGGTCGCGCCGAACGTGTGCGTCAAGCTGCCGCTGATCTGGGACGGCCTCAAGGCATGCAAGACGCTCACCGACGAAGGCATCCAGGTCAACGTCACCTTGTGCTTCTCGGCGGCCCAGGCCCTGCTCGCGGCCAAGGCCGGCGCGACCTTCGTGTCGCCGTTCGTCGGCCGCCTCGACGACATCGCGCACGACGGCATGGCGCTGATCGGCGACATCGTCGAGATCTTCGGCAACTATCGGGACCGGCTCGCCACCGAGGTGCTGGTGGCCTCGATCCGGCACCCGGGCCACGTGGTCGAGGCGGCGCGCCTCGGCGCCGAGGTCGCGACCATGCCGCCCAAGGTCCTCCACCAGCTCGTCCAGCATCCGCTCACGGACAAGGGGCTCGCGGCCTTTCTCAAGGACTGGGAGGCGACGGGCCAGCGGATCCTCGACTGAGCGGACCATGGCGGGAACGCCGGCGGACGTTTCGGGTCGGCCCGCGCGTGAACGGAAACCGCGGGTGGGCAGCGCCGGCCCAATCCCTGGGCTCGGGCTCCGGCCGGCGTGCGTCCGCCTTGATCACAGACCAAGCATGGGAGTTGCAGGTGCCACTTCTGCGAGATATGCCTTGTTCGATTGCGTCGGCTAACATTGCGCGGGTGCACAGGGGTAGGGTCATGGGACAGACGATAGTGCGACGGGCTGCCCGGATGGGACGTGCCATCGCGCCTGCTTTGCTCACGGCGGCGATTGCCCTGCAGCTCCTTGCCGGCAGCGGGCCGGCGATGGCGACCAGCGAAGAGGAAGAGATCGCGCTCAATCTCGCCGATCTCCTTCGAGCGGCGCGCGCCGTGATCTCGGCCAAGCAGGAGCTGATCAACGACCCGACGGTCGGGGACAAGGGGCTGACCGGCGATGCGGTCCTCGCCGAAACGATCGCTCGCTTCACCGAGAGCACGGGCATCGATCCGACCGCGGTCGATCCCGACTCCCGTATGGGCGAGCTCTTTCAGGCGCAGATGGCCGCGATCCAAGAAGTGATGGACGAAGCGCAGGCAAGCATCAACCAGCCGAGCGTCGGCTTCAAGGGCTTCGTCCCGGCGATTTTCGCCCGCATGGTCAACGAACGCTTCGAAGAGAAGGTCGGCGATCGGGCGCAGATCAAGGTCACTGCGCCCGCAGCGCTCGTGCGGAACCGCATGGCACGTCCCGACGACTGGGAATCCCAGCACATCGAGAAGCAGCTGCTGTCCCCCGATTGGCCCGAGGGACAGGTGTTCTCGACGGCGGCGCCAAGCGGCGGCCGTGACGCCTTTCGTATGCTGGTGCCGGAATACTACACTGCCGGATGCCTGACGTGCCACGGCGAGCCGCAGGGCGAGATCGACGTGACCGGCTATCCCAAGGAAGGCGGCAAGCTGGGCGATCTCGGCGGCGTGATCAGCATCACCCTCTTCCGGTGAGCCGAGCTCCGTTGAGCGCCGCAGAGAGCTGGCCTAGTACCCAGGCGCGGTTCGAATGACCAGGTTGTCGATCTTTGCGCGTCTGGTGCTGCTCGCGGTGATCCTGCTGATCGTGTTGGTCGGGTCCAACCTGTATCTCACGCGCGAGTTGCATGAGAACTCCGCCACGCTGGTGGAGCAAGGCGAGGCTCTGGCGCTGGTCAAGACCGCCGACCGCACCAACAAAGCGTTCGGGGATCTGAAATACTGGCTCGCGGATCTGGCCGTGAGCCTCCTGGTCAGAGCCGAGCGGAAGGCCGAGGAGGCGCGGGCGGCCCTCGAGCGCGAGCTCGACGTCCTGGCGGCCTACGACCCGGCCGCGGTCGCCGAGATCAGGGCCGAGGTCGACGCCCTGGTGACGCAGTCGCTGCAGGCGGTCGATGCCTACACCGACGGCAATCGCGTGACCGGCAACGCCTTGATGGCAGGGGCCCGACAGCACATCGCGGCGGTCGACGACCGGCTGAGCGAGCTCGTCGCCAGGGTGGGCGGGGAAGCGGAGGCCCGGCGTCGGCAGGCACTCCGCGATGCCGAATCCGTGGAGTCCACGTCGATCGTCGTGGTCGTCCTGGCGAGCCTGGCCGGCCTGGCGCTGACCGTGCTCATCATGCGCTCGATCACCCGTCCGCTCGGCCGGCTGGTGAGCGCCATGCAGGCGATCACCGGCGGCAACCTCGAGGTCGCCGTCCCGGCCGAGAGCCGTGACGAGATCGGGGCGATGGCGCGCACGCTCGGCCTGTTCCGAGACAGCCTGGCGGAGCGTGAACGGCTGACCGCGGAGCGGGAGCGCGCGGAGGCGGCGGTGCGTCAGGTGCAGGCGCGCCTCACCGACGCGATCGAGAGCATCTCCCAGGGATTCGCGCTGTTCGACCCCGAGGATCGGCTGGTCGTGTGCAACAGCCGCTATCGCGAGATGCTGTATCCCGACCTCCGCGAGACGCTGGCGCCGGGCGTGACCTTCGAGGAGATCATCCGGCGCGCGGCCGAGAGCGGCCGGATCGAGGGCGCCGCAGGCCGGGTCGACGCCTGGGTCGCCGAACGCATGGCCCAGCATCGAAACCCGGGGACCCCGCTCGTGCAGCGGCGCACGGATGGCCGCTGGATCCAGATCAGCGACCGGCGAACCCACGATGGCGGCATCGTGGCGGTGTACTCCGACATCACCGACCTCAAGCGCGCGGAGCAGGCGCTGCACGAAAGCGTCGAGCGTTACGATCTGGCCATCCGCGGGGCCAACGAAGGCCTTTGGGACTGGGATGCGCGGACCGACAAGCTGCACATCTCGCCGCGCTTCAAGGAGCTGTCGGGTCTCGAGACGGACGCCACGACGATCGAACCCGAGCAATGGCTGGCCAACCTTCACCCGGAGGACGTCGAGCGCTACCGTGAGGATGTCCGGGCACACCTTCGCGGCGCGACCGCATTTCTGTCGTCCGAGTATCGCGTCCGCGGCGCCGACGGCGCGGAGCGTTGGGTGCTCGCCCGCGGCATCGCGGTGCGCGACCCGTCCGGCCGAGTCTACCGCATGGTCGGGTCGCTCGGCGACATCACCGCGCGCAAGCGCGCCGAGATCGCCCTGCAGCTCGCCATGGCGCAGGCGGAGGAGGCGAATCGCACCAAGAGCAAGTTCCTCGCCAACATGAGCCACGAGTTGCGGACGCCGCTGAATGCGGTGATCGGCATCACCGAGATGCTGAAGGAGGACGCCGAGGACCTCGGCCAGACCGATTTTCTCGACCCGCTGGATCGCATTCACCGGGCGGGCAACCACCTGCTGCACCTGATCAACGAGATCCTGGACTTGTCCAAGATCGAGGCGGGCCGCCTCGAGCTGCACCTCGAGGAGGTCGACGTCGCGGCGCTGGTGCAAGACGCCGCGACCACCGTCGAAGCGCTTGCCGCCAGGAACCGCAATCGCCTCGAGGTGCGCTGTCCGGACGACCTCGGCACCATGCAGACCGAGCCCATGCGGATCCGGCAGATCATCCTCAACCTGCTGAGCAACGCCTGCAAGTTCACCGAGAACGGCGAGGTGAGCCTCACGGTGGGGCGCGATCGGGCGGCAGGCGGCGACTGGCTCACCTTCGTCGTCGCCGATACCGGGATCGGCATGACCGGCGAGCAGATGGCCAAGGTCTTCGAGGAGTTCAGCCAGGCCGACAGCTCGACCACGCGGCGGTATGGCGGCACCGGCCTCGGCCTCGCGATCAGCCGGCGCCTCTGTCACCTGTTGGGCGGCGACATCAGCGTGGACAGCACGCCGGGGGCCGGGTCCACCTTCACCGTGCGCCTGCCGGCCGCGGCGCCGCAATCGGCCGCCGCGGCGCCTTGCGCGCCGGTCGAGCCGACCTTCCCCGCCCCGGCCGTCCCGCGCGCCTCCGGCCAGATCCTGGTGATCGACGACGAGCAGACCGTGCGCGACCTGATGCGCCGGTTTCTGGCGCGCGAAGGCTTCGACGTGGTCACCGCCAAGGACGGCGAGGAAGGCCTCGCGCTCGCCCGCCGGCTGCGTCCCGCGCTGATCACCCTGGACGTGCTGATGCCGGGACTCGACGGCTGGAGCGTGCTGCAGGCCCTCAAGGCCGATCCGGAGCTCGCCGACACCCCGGTGGTCATGCTGACGATCGTCGACGAGAAGAATAAGGGCTATGCGCTCGGCGCCTCGGACTACGTGACCAAGCCGATCGATCGTGGGCGCCTGCGCGCGCTGCTCGGCCGCTTCTGCGAGCCGGGGGCAGAGAAGCGCGCATTGATCGTCGAGGACGATCAGGACACCCGCCGCTGGCTGCACCATGCGCTGGAGCGCGAGGGTTGGCAGGTCGGCGAGGCGGCCGACGGCAGGGAGGCGCTGGCGTATCTGACCGGTACGCCCGTGGACGTGGTCCTGCTCGATCTCATGATGCCGGAGATGGACGGCTTCGAGTTCCTCGCCGAGCGCGGCAAGAACGAGGCCCTGTCCCGCATTCCCGTGATCGTGGTGACCGCTGCCGACCTCAGCGAGGACGATCGCCGCCGGCTCAACGGCGGCGTCCTTCACGTCCTGCAGAAGTCGGCCCAGACCCGGGATCAGCTGCTCGGGGAGCTGCGCGAGCTGGTGGCGAAGTGCCTTCCGAACCGGGTCCAGCTCGCGAGCGCCGACGATGACTAAGATTCTCTACGTCGAGGACAACGAGGACAACGTCTATATGCTCACGCGGCGCCTCGAGCGCGCCGGTTTCGCGGTGGTCGTGGCCTCCGACGGCGCGCAGGGGGTCGCGATCGCGCGCGCCGAGCGTCCCGATCTGATCCTGATGGACCTCAGCCTTCCGGTCCTGGACGGTTGGGAGGCGACGCGACGTCTCAAGGCCTCGGAGGCGACGCGGGCGATCCCGATCGTCGCGCTGTCGGCGCACGCCATGCCGGGCGATCGCGAGAAGGCGCTCGATGCCGGGTGCGACGACTACGACTCGAAGCCCATCAACATGCCCAGCCTTCTCGCCAAGATCCGGGCGCTGCTGCCCGCGGGGTCCGAGCGGTGAGCCCTCCCGATGCCGCCATTCTGATCGTCGACGACATTGGCGACAATCGCTACACGCTCTGCCGTCGGCTGCAGCGGCAGGGGTACACCGACCTCGAGGAAGCGAGCAACGGCAGAGAAGCGCTCGCGCGCCTCGAGGCACGGCCGTTCGACCTCGTGCTCCTCGACATCATGATGCCGGAGCTGGACGGCTACCAGGTGCTGGAGCGGCTGAAGGCCCACGCGACGTGGCGCCACATACCGGTGATCATGATCTCGGCCCTGTCGGAATTCGACAGCGTGGTCCGGTGTATCGAGCTGGGCGCGGAGGACTACCTGCCCAAGCCGTTCAACTCGGTGCTCCTGAGGGCGCGGGTCAGCGCGTCTTTGGAGCGCAAACGCCTGCATGACCGCGAGGCGGCGCACCTCGCCGAGATCGACCGCCAGCGGCAGCGCGCGGATCGGCTGCTGCACGCCATCCTCCCAGGCCCGGCGGTCGCCGAGCTCAAGGCGGACGACCGGATCGCGCCCAGACGGTACGAGGACGTCGCGGTGCTGTTCGGTGACGTCCTCGGGTTTACCCTGTATTGTGACGAGCACCCGCCCGAGGAGGCGGTCGCCAACCTCGATTGGCTGGCCGCGGCATTCGAGGAGATCACGTGCAGCCATGGCCTCGAGAAGATCAAGACGGTCGGCGACGCTTTCATGGCGACGGCGAATCTGCTCGAGCCCCATGAGGATTCGGTCATGGCCTGTCTCGATGCGGCAGCGGCGTTGACCGAAGCGGCTCGGCAGTCACCCGCGAACTGGGAGATGCGGGTCGGGATCCATCTCGGGCCGGTGGTCGCCGGGGTGGTCGGATCGACCAAGTTCAGCTTCGATCTCTGGGGCGACACGGTCAACGTCGCGCAAAGGCTGTCAACGTATGGTGCCGAGCCAGCGACCTACCTGAGCGCCAGGGCCTGGGCTCGGGTGGCGGATCGGGCCCGCGGCCGGGCGCTCGGGCCGGTGTCGATCAAAGGCAAGGGCGAGGTCGAGATCATCCGTCATGAGCCCGACCAGGTCTGAGGAACCCGTCTCCGGTCCTTTCGAGTTCGGGAAGCCGGCTCGCGGCGGGATCGATTCGAACGTGGCGGAACTGACGATGCGCATGCTTCGCACCAGCCTGATCGCCGCCTCGATCGCGGCGCTCGGGGCGGGCAATGCCGACGCCGGGCATGAAGCCGCGCCCCACCCCGACCTCGGTCAGCTGATCGAGCGGTTCGACGCCGGCGCCCCAGAGCACGACGGCAGCGTGCAGCTGGATGCCTGGATCGAGGCGGGGCCGGAGCGCACCGAGGTCGTGGTCGTCCTCGAGCCGCAGGGCGAGTTCAAGCTGGTCGCCGATCCCGGGATCACGATCACCCCGACCGAGCAGCCCGGGGTCGAGTGGCTGGTGCCGCTGCCCTATCGCCACGTCGACCCCGGGATTTCGTACTTCACGCCGCCCGCCACGGTGCGCCTGCCGTTTCGGGCGGACGGCGAGCCGCCGCTCGAGATCCTGGTCGAGTACGCCTATTGCGTGGTCGACTATCAGTGCTTCTTCGGCGAGGAGCTGCTCACGGTCGCAGCTCGCTACGACTGACAAGAAACGAAGCCTCGGTCATCCGGCCAGCGGCTTGATGTCGACGGCATCGCCGAGGCGTCCGAGCCGCACGATCAGGCGGCGGGTGGGTGCGAGCTCGGCCTTCACCTCGGAGCCGATCGCGGCGAGGGCGACGTCCAGCGCGTCGATCTGCTTCAGGTGCAGGGCGAGCAGGAAGCGATGATGCCTGGTCACCCGGCCCTGGGTCACCCGGCCCTGGGTCACCCGGCCCTGGGTCACCCGGCCCTGGGTCACCCGGCCCCGGGTCACCCGGCCCCTGGGTCACCCGGCCCTGGGTCACCCGGCCCCGCATCGCGCCGCGCCTGCGGCGACGCCTTGATCCGCCGGTCGGCAAGGTCGGTCAGTCGCGTGGGGTTGCTTTCGCCGCGGAAACGGGGTCTGCAAACGGGGTCTGGGAAACGGGGTCTGTGGGAAACGGGGTCTGGGGAAACGGGGTCTGGCCCCTTTTCAGCTGTCTGGGGCAACGGGGTCTGGCCCCTTTTCGGACCTTCTCGGAAACGGGGTCTGCGGAAACGGGGTCTGGCCCCTTTTCAGCCAAGCCCCTCTTTCAGCCCGGCGTCAAAGACAACCGGGCGGCGGCGAGGATCGCGCCGTCGCGGAGCCGCTGCACCAGAACCGCGGCGCCGTCCCGGGCGGCCGCGCTGAGCGCTGCGAGCGGCAGGTCGAGCTCGATGGCGCGGCCATGCCAGTCGCCCAGGCGGGTCAGCTCGCGGACCACCTGGTGATAGCGCAGCGTCCGCCCACGGTTCTCGCCGCGCTCGATCGTGACGTCGTGATGACCGTCGAACGCGACCAGCCAGATCGCGGCGGCGACCGGGTTCCCAGTCCCCCACCGCCAACCGGCCCTGGGCGATGGTCAGTGGCGGTCCCGAAGGCGCATGACCCCTGAGCAGCTCGATCGCGTCGAGGACGCGGCCGCGCGCGCTGCCGACCACATCGATCCGGCCGCCGATCACCATCTGCGGCGTATACACCCGACGCTCCCCGAGCCAGTCGGCATAGAGCTCCTGTCGCCGGGTGCTGTCCTCGAGACCGAAGGTATCCGGCCAGCCGAGGCGGTCCCAATAGGTCACGTGAAAGCTGAGCGGGAGGACGTCGTCGCGACCAGCAAGCTCCCCCAGCAGCCGGTCGGCGGGAGGGCACGAGTTGCAGCCCTGCGAGGTGACCAGCTCGACCACGATCGGCGCCGGCGCCGCCGCCGCGCCGTCGACCGGCCAAAAAAAACGGCGGCGAGAACAGCCGCCGCCGCGACGAGTGGAGTAACTGGATGCTTCATGGCCCATAACTGTAGGGCCAGCGCCGCGACTCCGTCGATCACAAAGCTGCGAGCGCGCTCACTCTCCTTGAAGCAAGGCACTGGGAAGTCAACTGTTTTTGGTTTGCTGGTCGATCATGCCGAAGTCTCAGCCTGCTTGAAGTTTTTCTGCCAACCGACTGATGAAGCTTCGGGAGCGCCGGTCGCATGCCGGCTCCCGGCGGGCCGGCAAACCCTCGCGTCGGCCAAGCCAGGGCGACACGGTCCGGATCACCCAATCGGCGCCGGGCGAATCGGCAGGAATGCCGATCGAGCGCCCGGCCGCGGTCCGTGAGGGATGGGCGTCGGACCCGTGGGAGGGCGCACACACACGCCGGTGCAATCCTATTTCTTGACAGAATGGCTCGAGATAGGATATTAATCACAGTGTCCAACCGCAACGGATCCATGGCGTGAGCCTGCGAGCGCGCGTAGCCCTTGAAGGGTCTGCGACGTTCGCCGCGGTCGCACCGGTCCGCACAGGAAGCCCCACCTTGCGACATCCGATCCCCGTCGCGTTGCCGAGCCATGCGCCGGGCGGCCTGGAGGTGCTGGGCGCGCTCCCCTCCGCCGACGTGGCGCTGACCGGGATCCAGGAGGCGGCGAGCGTCCGGGCGGCGATCCTCGATCTGTATGCCCAGGGACATCGCGCGATCGGCATCGGGCGCCATGGCGCCATCGAGATCGCCCATAGCCAGCACAAGCATCGCATCCAGTTGCCGGACGGTGTGGTGCTGGTCGGCGGCCACGTGCGCAACGGCCTCTGGCACGCCGGCAACGGCTGTCGGATCGTCGGCGGGTTCTGGGAACGCGACGACCCGGCGGCGACGGATGCGACGATGTTCCGGGTCGGCGACGTCGGCGATCCGCGCGAGGACGTGGTGTTCGAAGGCCTGCGCACGCGCATCGGGCCCGACGCGGGCGCGTCCGTGTTCCCCTACGACATCCGCAACGGCGCCGCGGTGCGCGTCCAGCACTGCCGCCACGTCAGTGAGGTGCGCGAGCGGCTCGGCCCGGAGCAAGGGGGTGGCTATCGCAGCGGCCAGGCGTTCTGCGTCGGCGGCGGCGCGTGGGACGTCACGATCTGCGGCAACCGGGCCGAGGTTCTGGCCGAAGACGACTTCGTCAACTTCTCCAGCGTGTTTCGCCAGTCGGGACGGATCCGGGTCACTGACAATTTCGCCAAGGGGTTCGAGAACCTCGCGGCCGCGGTCGACTGCGAGGGCATGCACGTGGCCGGCAACATGGGGGAGAACGTCAGACGAGCGTTCATGGGCAAGGCGGCGTGGTTTTCCCCGGGTCCGGCGACCGTGCGCGGGATCTCGCTCGCGCACAACCTGCTGTTCGACGAGCAGGGCGTGCAGTGGCGCCAGGTCGCGATGCTGCTCGCCGGTGATGGCGGGGTGATCGAGGACGTGCTGATCAACGGCTGCCAAATCCATGCGTACCCGGCCATACCCGGCACCAACATGGTCGACGCGATCGCGCGCGCAGGCGGCATCATCCGCGATTTCCGCGCCGCCAATGTCAACGTCGCCACCCAAGCGCCGCTCGCACGGCTGCTGGCGACCCGCGGGCCCGGGGTGATGCGCGATTTCGAGCTCTACGACTGGCGCGTCGCGAGCGCCGGCCTCGGGCAGATCTACGACACCCAGGGCGGCTTCGTGCCGGGCACCCTGTATCACCACAACGTCCGGGTGGTGACGAACCGAAACGGGGAGGCATGAGGCCGCTGGCGCTCCCAGCGTCACGGCCGCGCCTCTTCGCCACGGCTCCCTTACGAGCAAGGCAGGCGAGGAACCATTCCCTTGGCCAGGCATTCATGCAGGTGCGGCTCTCGAAGCTTAGAGCAATTCCCGATGAGGTGGCCCCGCCGCGGCTCGCGACAGCTTCCGGTCATCGGGGAAAAATTGCTCTATTTCAAATGATGAGAGCTTTATCCGGACGACGATCGCCGTTGGCGATCTCGTCCATTCGGATGCTGCTCTAGAGAGCGATCATAAGATGAAGGAGGAAGGAATGACCTGGTTGCGGAGTTGGCTCATGGGGGCAGCGGTCCTGATGCCGCTCGCCGGAATGCTGGCGGGGTGCGACGACGGTCCGGCCGAGGATGCCGGCGAAGCGGTCGACGACGCGGCCGAAGAGGCGGGCGACGCGGCCGAAGACGCGACCGACTGACGGTCGGCTCTGCTCCGGAGCCGACGCCGCGCAAGGGCGCGGGGCGCGGGGCGCGAGTCGGATGCCATGTCCCGGGTGACGCCTACGGCCGGTCGGTCAGGCCGCATCGCCTCTACTCAGTGTCGGTGCAGGGATTTCGATTCCCTGTGCAGACCCTCGGCGATCGCGTGCTCGGCGGCGGCCCCGCTCGACGCGGCGTCCGCGTCGGCGCGCGAGAACTCCTCGAGCTCGGCCGAGAGCTCGTCGAGCTCCTTGCCGCCGGCCATCATGTTGAGCACCTCCTCGCGCGAGACCGCGTCCTTGCGGAAGGTGCCGTAGGTGCGGCCGCGATTGAGGATGGTGAAGGCGTCGCCGACCGGGTAGGCGTGATGCACGTTGTGGGTGATGAAGATCACGCCGAGACCGCGGGCGCGCGCCTGGGCGACGTAGCGCAGCACCACCGAGGCCTGCTTGACGCCGAGCGCCGAGGTCGGCTCGTCGAGGATCAGCACCCGGGCGCCGAAGTAGACCGCCCGCGCGATCGCCACGCACTGGCGCTCGCCGCCCGAGAGCGTGCCGACCGCCTGGCTCGGGTCGCGCACGTCGATGCCGATCTTGGCCATCTCGCCCTTGGCGATCCGGTTCGCCGCGCCGACGTCGAAGCCGCCGAGCGGCCCCCGGCCGCGGCCGGGCTCGCGGCCCATGAAGAAATTGCGCGTGATGCTCATCAGCGCGATCATCGCCAGGTCCTGGTAGACCGTGGCGATGCCGCGATCGAGGGCGTCGCGCGGGCTGCGCATGACCACCGGCGCGCCGTCGATCAGGATCTCGCCTGCGGTCGGCTGATGGACCCCCGAGAGCGTCTTGATCAGGGTCGACTTGCCGGCGCCGTTGTCGCCGAGCAGGCACATGACCTCACCCGCGTGCACCTTCATGGTCACGCCGCTCAAGGCGATCACCGAGCCGAACCGCTTGACGATGTCGCGCAGCTCGACCAGCGGCGGCGCGCCGCCGTCGGCCTGCGCCGGGCGATGGGGCTCTGTTGCCATGATCACACCTCCCGATCCGCGCCCCCTCAGCGGGCCTCGGTGACCTTGCGGCGGACGTAGTTGTTGAACAGCACGGCGATCAGCATCATCACCCCGAGAAACACTTTGAACCAGTCGGTGTTCACCCCGGTGTAGAAGATGCCCATCTGCACGGTGCCGAAGATCAGGGCCCCGAAGCTGGCGCCGATCGCCGAGCCGTAGCCGCCGGTCAGCAGGCAGCCGCCGATCACCGCGGCGATGATCGCCTCGAACTCCTTGAGCAGACCGCGGTTGGTGTCGGCCGAGCCGGCATCCAACACCTGGACCGCCGCGAACAGGGTGGCGGCGCAGGCGGTGAACATGAACAGGCCGATCTTGACCGCGGCCACCGGCACGCCGACGTTCCGCGCCGCGTTCGGATCGCCGCCCGCGGCAAAGATCCAGTTGCCGACCCGGGTGCGCAGCAGGATGTAGGTCGCGACCGCGGTCAGGATCAACCACCACACGATCGACATCGGAATGCCGGAGACCGCGGGCGCGCCGTCGGCGCGGGTGCCGATCACGCCGATGTTCGCCAGCCAGACCATGACGGTGTGGCCCACCTCGCCGGCGAACACCGGCGGCAGCCAGCCCTGCTCCGCCATGTCCTTGAGACCCGAGACCTGCGTACGGCCGGTGATCCAGCGCGTGAAGCCGATGGTCAGGCCGCGCAGGATGAACAGGCCGGCCAGCGTCACGATGAACGACGGCAGGCCGCTCTTCACCACGATCATGCCATTGATGTAGCCGACCAGACAGGCGATCGCGAAGGCCAGGACGAGGCACAGCCACAGCGGCCAGCCCCACTGCACCGCCGGGATCGCGATGATCACTCCGGCGGCGCCGATCATCGAGCCGATCGAGAGATCGAACTCGCCGCCGATCATCAGCATCGCGGCGGCCACCGCGATGATCCCGAGCTGGGCCGACACCTCGAGAAAGTTGATGATGCCCAGCACCGAGAACAGCCCGCTGCCGCCGGCGACGACCGCGAAGAAGATGAATACGAGAATGGTCCCGGCCACGGCGCCAAGCTCCGGGCGGGCCATGAGCTTCTTGAGGAAGGTCGTCTCGGCGACCCGCTCGTCGACCGCGGTTCTGATGGTGGCCATGCGCCCGTCCCCGTGCTCTCAGAAGGAGTCGTGCGGCCGCCTCGGAGCGGCCCCCGGTTGCGCCTGACTAGCGCACTGACGCATTCGCTTGATTCCTTGTCATTGCCGGGCTTGACCCGGCAATCCACTCTGGAGCCCGCGTCGGCCTTGCGGGTGGATGCCCGGATCAGGTGTTTGATCAGGTCCGGGCATGACAAGCAACGATACGTTCCGTTTGCGTCAGTGCACTAGCGGATGCCCTTGGCCGCGAGGTCGATCACCTGCGCCGCGTTTTCCTGAGTGACGAAGCCGGGCCCGGTCATCACCGTGCCGGCGGGCATCAGGCCGTAGAGCTCGTGCAGGCGCAGCAGCTGGATCGGCAGGTAGCCCTGCAGGAACTGCTGCTGGTCGATCGCGAACAGCATCTTGCCCTGGTCGATCGCCTCGAGCACGCCGGGCGACAGATCGAAGGTGCCGAACTTGACCTGGTCCAGCATCTCGATCTCCTCGAGCGCCGTGAGCGTGGGCTCGGCGGCCGACGGCCCGAGGGTGAGCACGCCGTTGGTGTCCGGATTCGCGCTCAGGTAGGCCTTCACGGCATTGCCGATCTCGGTCGGGTCCATGCTCACCGCGACCACCTCGACATTGCCCTCGAGGCCGTCGGTGAAACCCTCGCAACGCAGATCCAGCGCGACGTTGCCGACCTCCTGATTGACGCAGATCGCGTCGGTGACGCCCGCCTCCTGCATGCGCTTGCCGCCACCGAGGCCGGCCTCGTACTCGGTCTGCCCGACGTGCACCGCCACGCCGAGCTCCTCGCGCACGTCGGAGCCGGAGTTCATCGACACCACGGGAATGCCCGAGGCGACGGCGTTGCGGATCGAATCGCCGAGCGCCGCGGCGTCCGGAATCGAGACCACCAGGCCGTCCGGCTGCGAGGCCACGGCGGCGTCGATCAGCTGCGCCATCTGCACCATGTCGAAGGTGCCGGGCGCGCGATACTCGACGTTCACCCCGAGATCTTGGGCCGCCTGGTCGACGCCGTTCTTGACCACCGACCAGAACGGGTCGGAGGCCTGGCCGTGGCTGACCACGACGATCCGCATGTCCTGAGCCAAAGCCGTGCCGGCCAAGCCGAGCCCGGCCGCGAGGACCGCGGCACTAACCAGATGCGCTTTCACCACATGATACTCCCTGAGTTGACTTGGTTCTGCTCAAGGGTTAGCGCCGAATCGGGGCGCTGCCAACCGAATCCAGCCGGTCGTGGAGCGACCCGCCCGCGGCGGCTCGTCCTCGAGACGGACCTTGCCCGAATCCGGCGACCTGTTCAGGATGCGAGCATGCGTCTCGAGCCCCGGGAAATCCAAGCCATCCGGCAGGCGGCGCGCCAGGTCTTTGGCGAGCGCGCGACCGTCCGCGTGTTCGGCTCGCGCGTCCACGATCATCTCAAGGGCGGCGATCTCGATCTCCATCTCGAGGTCGAGCCCGGCCAGGGGACCTTGGTCAACGAGATGGCGTTTCGCGAGCGGATCGAGCGCCCGCTCGATGAGCTCAAGGTCGACGTGGTGCTCCACGAGCGCGGCGCCGCACCCACGCCGATCGACGAGATCGCGCTCCGGGACGGCATGCTGCTGTGAGCGCGCCGGAACCCGCGCTGCTGCGCCGGGGCCTCGTTGCGATGCAGCGGTGCGCCGTGCGGCTCAATCGATCGCTCGCCCGCCTCGACACCTTCTTCCCGATCGAGGCGAATCGGTTGCAGAAGCTGGCGCATGAGAAGCAAGATGACATCGATGCCTTCCTGAAGCGCTTCGAGCAGCTGGTGCTCACGCTCCAAGACCAAGTGTTCATTGGACTTGCCATTCGGGAAGGGGAGGATCCGCGTGAGATGTCGCGGCGCGACGTGGCTGAGCTCATGGAGCGGCTTGGTGCGGTGCCGTCGGCCCGGCAGTTCCGCGACTTCGTGGCCGTGCGCAAGCGCCTGGCCCACCTCTACCCCGAGGATCCGGCTCGGCAGGCGGCCAACCTCAACGCCGCTTACGAAGCGGCGCCGCTGCTTGTTCGAACGAGCGAGCAGGTCGCCCGTATGGTTGAGCGGCAAAGATCCACCCGAGCCGCCACGGGAGGCTCCGCGCCGTAGCGGCGCTGGACGAGCATCACGTCGAGCCAGTGCGTCGCTGCCGCCCGGCGGCCCAGCTTCGCGATGCCGCTTGAGATGATCGCTCGCGCGGACCTCCTTGGGGCGCGCCTCGCCCTGTTCTACGGCGCGTACTTTGCGGGCATAGGCATCCATCTGCCGTTCTGGCCGGTGTGGCTGGAGTCGCGCGGACTGACGTCGATCGAGATCGGCTACGTGCTCGCGGCGGGATTCTGGCCACGCATCGTCACCAGCCTGCTGATCCCGGCGCTCGCCGATCGGCTCGGCGAGCGGCGGCGGCCGATGATCGTGCTCGCGGCCACAACGCTCGTCGGGCTGGGCCTGTTCGGCCTGGCCCGGGATTTCTTGGCTCTTCTGATCCTCAGCCTGGTCTAGTGCACTGACGCATTCGCTTCATTCCCTCGTCATTGCCGGGCTCGACCCGGCAATCCACTCGGGAGCCAGCGCCTGCCTTGCGGGGGATGCCCGGATCATCCTCGGGTTCCAGACTGGGCACGGTACCCCGAACGGTAACCCGAGGACCGGGCATGACAAACAAAGGCACGTTCCGTTTGCGTCGGTGCGCTAGCGCGTTTTTCGATCAGCTCGCACCAGCCCGCTCCCCCTCCCAACCACCCCAAGGGTACCATCCATGGGTGGTTGGGAGGGGAAGCAGGCCGGGGCCGCGGGTCCACCCAAGGGGAAAATGCACTAGCAATCCAGCGTCTGCTCGCGCTCCCAGGGGCTGATCGCGGCGCTGTAGCCGTCCCACTGGCGGAGCTTCAGCTTGGCGTAGCTGTCGATCACCTCGTCGCCGAGCGCGGCGCGCAGGATCCGGCTCTTCTGGGTCGCCCGGATCGCATCCAGGAGGTTCAGCGGCAGCTTCTTGATGCCGCGGGCGCGCTGGCCGTCGGTGTACATGTTGATGTCGAGCCGCCTGCCGGGATCGCGCTTGGCCGCGATGCCGTCGAGACCCGCGGCCAGCAGCCCCGCCTGCATCAGATAGGGGTTGGCGGCGCCGTCCATCAGGCGGAACTCGAACCGGCCGGGATCGGGGATGCGCACCATGTGCGTGCGGTTGTTGCCGGCGTAGCTGATCGCGTTCGGCGCCCAGGTCGCGCCCGAGAGCGTGGTCTGGGCGTTCAGGCGCTTGTAGCTGTTGACCGTGGGATTGAAGATCGCGCACAGCGCCTCGGCCGAGTGCAGCACGCCGCCGAGGAAATGGTAGGCGAGCGGCGAGAGCCCGAGCTCGCCGTCGCCGTCGTCGAACAGGTTCTTGCGCCCGGCCTTGTCCCAGATCGAGGCGTGCACGTGGCAGCCGTTGCCGGTCAGGTTCGCGAACGGCTTGGGCATGAAGGTCGCGCGCAGCCCCTGCTGCTCGGCGATCGTCTTGACCATGAACTTGAAGAACGCGTGCCGGTCGGCGGTGACCAGGGTGTCGTCGTACAGCCAGTTCATCTCGAACTGGCCGTTGGCGTCCTCGTGGTCGTTCTGGTACGGCCCCCAGCCGAGCTCGAGCATGGCATCGCAGATCGCGGTGATCACCTCAAAGCGGCGCATCAGCGCCGACTGGTCGTAGCAGGGCTTGTCCTGGGTGTCGCGGGCGTCCGAGATCGCCGAGCCGTCGGGCAGGATGATGAAGTACTCGCACTCGATCCCGGTCTTCATCCGGTAGCCCTGTTGCGCGGCGGCCTCGATCTGGCGCTTGAGCACGACCCGGGGGCAGCTCGCGACCTCCTTGCCGTTCATCCACAGGTCGGCCGCCATCCAGCCGACCTCGGGCTGCCACGGCAGCCGGATCAGGCTGTTCGGGTCGGGGATCGCGAACATGTCGGGATCTGCGGGGGTCATGTCGAGCCAGGTGGCGAAGCCGGCGAAGCCGGCGCCGATCCTGGCCATGCCCTGGATCGCCGGCGCCGGGACCAGCTTGGCGCGCAGGACGCCGAACAGGTCGACGAAGCTGATCAGGAAATACTTGATACCCTCCTTCTTCGCGACCGCCGCGAGATCCGTCGCCATCCGTTCGTCCCCCTTGCTCGGATCAGTAGGTTTTCTTGCCCGGAATCCAGTCGGTGCCAGCGAGCGGCACGCCGGCCATCGCCGCCGCCTCGACGGTGAGCGCCGCCAGATCCTCGGGCTCCAGGTTCAAGAGATGCGACTTGCCGCAGGCGCGCGCGAGGGTCTGCGCCTCGAGGACCATGGTCGTGAGGTAGTTGCGCACGCGCCGCGCCGCCGGCTCGACCTCGAGCCGCTGCTCCAGCTCCGGGTCCTGGGTGGTGATGCCGACTGGGCAGCGCCCGGTATGGCAGTGATGACAGAACCCGGGCCTGGTGCCGAGCGCGGCGTAGTCCTCCGCGTAGAGCGGCGCGTTGCAGTTCAGCGCGATCAGCGCCGCGGTGCCGATCGAGACCGCATCGGCGCCGAGCGCCATCGCCTTGGCGACGTCCGCCCCGCTCCTGATCCCGCCCGAGACGATCAGCTGCACCTTGCGGTGCATGTCCAGCTCCTGCAGCGCCTCGACCGCCTGACGCACCGCCGGGAGCGTCGGGATGCCGACGTGCTCGATGAACACGTCCTGGGTGGCGCCGGTGCCGCCCTGCA
Organism: Geminicoccaceae bacterium; assembly: GCA_050729115.1. GTDB lineage: Bacteria > Pseudomonadota > Alphaproteobacteria > Geminicoccales > Geminicoccaceae > JBKPNX01. Next base: position 23,501 of record JBOHKK010000048.1, read on the forward strand.
TGCCATCCAGCACGATGGCATCGGCGCCGGCCTTGATCGCGAGCGGGACGTCGAAGCTGGTGCGGGTCGCGCCGATCTTGACGTAGATCGGCTTTTGCCAGTCGGTGATCTCGCGCAGCTCGGCGATCTTGATCGTGAGGTCGTCCGGGCCGGTCCAGTCCGGATGACGGCAGGCGCTGCGCTGGTCGATCCCCTGGGGCAGGGTGCGCATGGCGGCGACCCGCTCGGTGATCTTGAGGCCGAGCAGCATGCCGCCGCCGCCGGGCTTGGCGCCCTGACCGACCACGATCTCGATGGCGTCGGCCCGGCGCAGGTCGTCGGGGTTCAGGCCGTAGCGCGACGGCAGCACCTGGTAGACCAGGGTCTTCGACGCCGCGCGCTCCTCGCCGGTCATGCCGCCATCGCCGGTGGTGGTGCTGGTGCCCATGGCGGTGGCGGCGCGGCCGAGCGCCTCCTTGGCATGCGCGCCGAGCGCGCCAAAGCTCATCCCGGCGATGGTGATCGGGATCGCGAGCTCGATCGGCTGCTCCGCAAAGCGCGTGCCGATGATGACGTTGGTCGCGCACTTCTCCCGGTAGCCTTCGAGCGGATAGCGGGAGACCGAGGCGCCGAGAAACACCAGGTCGTCGAAGGTCGGGAGTCGCCGTTTGGCGCCGAAGCCGCGGATCTCGTACAGGCCCTCGCGCGCGGCCCGCTGGATCTCGGCGATGACGCTCTCCGGGAAGCTCGCGGACTCCCTCAGCGCGCGCGGATCGATCGCCATGCCGGCCTCCTGATCGCCCCTCACCTAGACCATTTTCCCCTTGGGTGGACCCGCGGCCCCGGCCCGCTCCCCCTCCCAACCACCCACCGATGGTACCCTTGGGGTGGTTGGG
>JBOHKK010000049.1:0-24291 GCA_050729115.1 Geminicoccaceae bacterium
CCTCGACAACGCGATCCGGCGCAACCAGGCGCTGCTGAACGGGACCGACCTGCAGGACAACACCCCGGGCTGCGACGACAACCTCTGGCAGGACAACACCTTCGAGACCTCGGTCTCGGACGACTGCGTCGACTAGTGCACCGACGCATTCGCTTGATTCCTTTGTCATTGCCGGGCTTGACCCGGCAATCCATCCCCGAGGCCGCCCCGACTGGAGGGTGGATGCCCGGGTCGAGCCCGGGCATGACAAACAAGTGTATGCTCGGTTTGCGTCAGTGCACCAGTCCCGTCGATGCCGCGCGAATCGGCCGAGAAGTGCCGAAGCGATTCCTGCCGAGCCGCAGGCTTGTGTGATCACCGCCACCCGCCCTGAATCCTGACCGCCTCGTCCGGTCTGCCGCGGGGTGATCGGGCCGCGCCACGCAGGGGGCGCTGCCCTGCCGTCACGTCTCCGCCTCAAGATTTCGCCATGAGAGGGGAAAGAATTTGGATTTTGTCTAAATTTAAAGACAAAGTCTTGTCGGATGCCTGCTACAAATTAATACAATAAGAACAAGGAATCATGGCTTGACACGGGCCAGATGGCCGATAAAAGGAGTGCATCTACAAAGAAGCAGAGCGCGCCAGCCCTCCAAGGAGAGAGGTATGAGCTATTGCGTGCGTCTGCTCGCAACCGTGACCGCTGATGTCAATTCTAGAATTCGGGATAGCCTGCCTCAGGGCCAGAGTTTGACTTTGCCCATAGGCGTCCTGTTTTATGGCCCCGCCGCGCCCACAGATCTCGCAGGTAATGGCATCAATCGCTACCTGCGCCGCCTAGGCTACCGCTTCGAAGCTGAAATCGCCGATAGCTTCATCGCGGCACGCGGCAACAAACGCTACAATCGAGGCTCCCAGACCGGATGCTCGGTCGGCAACGGCGCGACCGTCCTGCCCGAGATCCGCAAGGCTGAGCCCGCTCTCGGCGCGCGACTCGCGCCCGGCCTCGAGTTCTCGGAGCCATCCAAGCCCTCCCCCAAGCGCCTCGACCTCGGCGACAGCCCCGGCGCTGGTGCATCGCACGCCCGCGAGCATCCAGCGCCGCACGGGCTGCCGCTGCGCTCCTGCTGACCCCCTGACGTCGCAGGTAAGCCCAGCGGCGGCGGCGACCGAGCCCGCCACCGCCGGATGAGGACTACGGGTTGCAATGAAACCATTAATCATATAGAGCGCGCACCAGTTCAACCGGGAGTTGACAGCATGATCCAGCTGCTTGTCGTTGGCGCCATTGCGCTGCTCGCATCTGCGGGCGCGGCGCTGGCGCAGAACAAAGTCATCGCGGGGGAGAAAGGTCTTCACCGTCAGTCGGTGAACGGCGCCAAGCTGTACGACGCCACCACGGCGACCGTGCTCGTCGAGCAGGGGCGGAACAACACCGGCTACAACCTCTCGAGCTCGCCCAAGGGCGCGATGTTCCTCGGTGGCAGAACCCTCGGCCGGGGCAGCAACCGAACCCAGCCGTGGGTCTCGGTCCACGCCAAGGGCAACGGCGCCTGCGTACGCTTCGAGAACAGCCCGCAACTCACGATTCGGCGCCACTATGGGGAGTTCTGCTGGGACGGCTTGAAACCGGCGGACGGCGCGGGCAACTGGAGGGTCGAGGACAGCTGGCTCAAGCACATCCGCGACGATGCCATCGAAGCCGACCACGGCGGCGCCCACAACGGCCAGGTCAGGCGCACCTTCTTCGACGGCGTTCACACGTTCATCAGCGTGACGCCGGGCAAGGGTCGCGCAATCGGGGGCCGCCCGCGGGTCGAGTTCCACGACAACCTGATGTCGCTCGGCTGCGGGCTGGATGGCGGCAAAGCGTGCGAGAATCGTGCCAAGCGGCTCAAGTTCGCGTGGGCGAGACCGCAGGGCTCGGGCCAAGCCTTCAAGGTCCGGGGCTGCGGCGCCGACGTCGACCTCCTGTTCCGCAACAACGTGGTCATGATCGAGACCGGCGTGAACATCGGCGGCTCCAACCTGCCGTTCTTCCAGTGCATCAATCTCCTGCCCGGCAGCACCGGCAACACCTTCTTCTGGCTGGGTGGCTGCAATTTCCGCGGGCTGGAGATGACCAAGCTGCACGGCGCCTGCGTGCCGGCGCGGTTCAAGCTCGACCCGGCGGTGTGGAGCCATGCCAGCAACGATCGCGCCGCCTGGGCGGCGCACGTCGCGCGCTGGCGGGCGCAGATCTGGAGCGGTAAGGCGCCGGCGTCGTCGCCGCCTCCCGACGTGGCGGACGAGTCCGATCCAGCCGAGGACGAGACCGCTGCAGCTGAGGACCAGACCGATGCGGCTGAGGACGAGACCGATGCGGCTGAGGACGAGACCGATTCAGCCGAGGACGGGACCGATCCAGGCGAGGACGAGACCGATCCAGGCGACGTGGCGGGCGCCGACCCGGCGAATGCCGGCGGTGACTTCCTGGTCGCCGTCGACCTCCGGCCGCAGCAGTGCCCGAACCGGGTGCGCGCCGGCAGGAAAGGCAACATCCCGGTGGTGATCGCCGGCACCGCGGGCTTCGATGTCCGCGACCTCGACCCCGAGTCGGTCCGCCTCGCGGGCGTGGCGCCGAAGCATCACCGCACCCGCTTTCGGGATTTCGCGAGCCCGCACGAGCCCTTCGTCGACAAGAAGGATTCGGGCGATTGCACCCGCAACGGGGCCGACGGCCTGGAGGATCTGCTCATGCGCTTCAGCAACAAAAACCTGGTCAAAGCGCTTGGGCCGGTCTCCGACGGCGCGGTCGTGTTCGTCCCGTTGACCGGCAAGCTCGAGGACGGAACCCAGATCCGCGGTGAGGAAGTGATCGTGGTCTTCGACTGATACAGGCGAGCCGCGGCCCGGACCGCGTCTCGTCTTTGATGCCGGGCGCATGAGGCTCTGTTCGCCCGGCATCTTCCTTTCTTCATGGGCGCGCGGCCGACCGACCTCCCCGCGCGTTACCGATCCCGAAGGGTCGGGACGTTTGGAGGATCGGTATCACTTGCCACCGACAGGGCCGACCCCCGCGCATGAAACCGAGGCGTCGAACCGCCGGTCCTTCATCGCGCGGGCGCGCCAGCGCCCGTGGCGATCCAGCAGCGGCGCCTGGATTGCTTCGTCGCTCCGCTCCTCGCAATGACGGTGTCCAGTTTTTGGTTAACGCATTCTTCGCTCAGCTCGCACCAGCCCGCTCCCCCTCCCAACCACCCACCGATGGTACCCTTGGGGTGGTTGGGAGGGGAGCGGGCCGGGGCCGCGGGTCCACCCAAGGGGAAAATGGTCCAGGCCTACGTCGGCTTGTCGGTGATCGGGGCGATGAAGCCGGCGCCGCGGTCGATGTGCAGGTAGCAGGCGCCGAGCCACAGGCCGCGCGCCGCCATGAACAGGAGCATCGCGAGCCACAGGCCGTGGTTGCCGAGCGGCGGCATCAGCAGCGCGACCGATCCCAGGAAGACGCCGAGCGCGAGCGCCATGCCGTTGCGCATCTCGGCGGTCCGGGTCGCGCCGATGAAGATGCCATCGAACAGGAAGGCGAACACGGCGACGAGCGGCAGGACGACCACGTACGGCAGGTAGTTCATGGCGGTGGCGCGGACCTCGGCGAGCCCGGTCATCAGCTCGACCCCGAAGCCGCCGCCGGCGGCGAAGGCCAGAACCAGCAGGACCGCGAGTGCCACCGCCAGGCCGAGATTGGCCCTGGTGGCGGCGCGAAAACCCGAAACGTCGCCGCGGCCGACGTGGCGTCCAACGATGGCCTCGGCGGCATGGGCGAAGCCGTCGAGACCGAAGGCGGCGAAGATCAGGAAGTTCAAGAGCACGGCGTTCGCCGCCAGCACGATCTCGCCCTGGCGCGAGCTGAGCGCGGTGAATCCGAGGAACGCCGCTTCCAGGCTCAGGCTGCGCAGCATGATGTCGCGGTTGACCGCGAGCAGGCGGCGCAAGGCGCCGCCCTGGAGGATGGCCGGCCAGCGCCAGATCCCGGACAGCCCTCGGAGCTGGCGACGCGCCAGCCAGAGGCCGAGCGCGGTGCCGCCGTACTCGGCGCACACGGTGGCGGCGGCGACGCCCTGCACCGCCCAGCCGAAGCCCAGGACGAAGAGCAGATCCAGCGCCATGTTGAGGGCGTTGGTGACGATCAGGAGCGCCATCGGCCCGCGCGCGTTCTGCAGGCCGAGCAGCCAGCCGAGCAGCACCATGTTGGCGAGGCCCGCAGGCGCCCCCAGGAGGCGGATGCGCAGGTAGCTCTCGAGCTCGGCGCCGATCCGCGCCGAGGGCTCGAACACCACCATGGAGGCGCGGACGACGAGGGGGCTGCTGGTAAGCAGCAGAGCCGCGATCAGCACCGCGATCAGAAGCGGCCGCAACAGGCCGGCGCGCAGCTCGTCGCCATCGGCGCGTCCGAACGCCTGGGCGGTCAGACCGGTCGTGCCCATGCGCAGGAAGCCGAACACGAAATAGAGCACGTTGAACACCAGCGCGCCGATCGCGACCGCGCCGAGGTAGTGCGGCTGCGGCAGGTGTCCGACCACGGCAGTGTCGACGATGCCGAGCAACGGCACCGTGAGATTGGACAGGATCAGCGGCCACGCGAGCCGCCATGCCTCATGGAAGGCGCCCATCCTTCGATGCTCCGTTCCCCGACCAGAGCAACCCGAAGCCGGGGGCCGGTCCTTGGGTATCGTGCGGCGAGCGCGTGCGGACGGCGTGACCGTGTCCGCCGGCGCCGGGCCAGTGCATCGACGCAGCGAGAAAAGGCGAGAAAGGAGAAGAGGGGAGGAGAAAAGGGGTCTGACCCCGTTTCCGTCCCCGTTTCCCCCGTTTCCCGGACCGAGGAAGAAAAGGGGTCTGCGAGGAAGAAAAGGGGTCTGGCCCCGTTTCCCGTTTCCGTTTCCCCCCGTTTCCCCTGACCCCGTTTCCCCTGAGCCCGTTTCCCCGTTTCTGACCAGGTCGCAGCATGGATTACCGGGTCAGGCCCGGCAATGACCTCGATCCTACGAACGCGTCAGTGCCTCAGTTGACGTAGTATTTGCGGTACCTGCTCTGGTAGTAGCCCGAGTCGGCGTAGCCGTAGCGGGCGTGCTTCTTGACGTCGACCCGGGAGAGGACCACGCCGGCGATGTCGGCGCCGGCCTCCAGCATCTGCCGGATGCCGGCAAGCGCCAGGTTGCGCGGGGTCTGTTCCCAACGGATCACGTAGATCGACTTGTCGACCAGCCCCGACAGGGTGAAGCTGTCGGACACCGCCGCGACCGGCGGCGAGTCGATGATCACCAGATCGTAGTAGGCCGCGGTCTCCTCGATCAGAATCCTCATCATCGACGAGCGGAACAGATCCGGCGGGCTGATCACGCCGACCCCAGCCGGCAGGAAATCCAGCCCGGATTTCTCGTCGCGCCTGATCGCCACTTCCGGATTGGCGCGGCCGGTCAGCACCTCGGAGAGGCCGTTCTGGTTGGCCAAGCCGATCAGCTCGTGAAGGCGCGGCCGCCGCAGGTCCGCGTCGATCAGAATCACCTTCAGTCCCGACCGGGCCGACTGGCGGGCGAGCGAGGCGGCGATGGTCGACTTGCCTTCGAGCGGCACCGACGAGGTGATCAGGACCGTCTTGGGCGGATGCTCGCCATCGCCCAGGAACAGGCTCGTGCGAATCCGCTGCAAGGCCTCGGCATAGGCCGAGTTGGGCTTCTCCAGGATGTAGTCCTCGGCCGCGATCCCGCGCGTTTCCCGACGGCTCAGATCGGGCACCAGAGCGAGCGCCCGGACGCCGAGCGCGGCCTGCGTCTCGTCGGCGCTGCGGAACCCGAAGTCGGACTCCCAGCGCTCGACGAGGAAGACCAGGAGGCCCCCCAGCACGGCCGCGGCGGCAAACGCGACCAGGGTGATCAGCATGACCCGGGGATGCGAGGGCTCGCCTGGGGGATCGGCCGCCGACAGGATCCTGGCGTCGGACTCCTGGAGCCCCTGCTGCTCGACGATCTCCCGGAACCGCACGAGAAAGGTCTGGAACAGCTGCCGGTTGGTGTCGACCTCGTTCTGCAGAGCGCCGAGCTCGACCCCGGCGAGGTCGACCCGGGCCGCCTCGTCCTGCAGGCGCGCCATGCTGCTCTGCAGCTCCCGCTCGCGCGCGACCGCGATCGAGACCTCGTTCTCCAGGTCCTGGGCGATCCGGCGCACCTCGTCGAGCATCTTGTCCCGCACGCTTTGGATCTCGGCGCGGGTGTTCACCATCTGCGGGTGATTCTCGCCATAGACGGTCCCGATTTCCGACAGCCGCCGGCTCAGCTCGGCCTCCTGCTGTCGAAGGCTGTCCATGAGCGGCGAGCCCAGGACCAGCGCCGCCGCCTCGACCGCGTCGGCGTCGAGCATGGCACGCGCCCGACTGAGCCGCGCCTCGGCCTCGGCGCGCTCCGCCTGAGCGAGCGCGAGCTGCGTGTTGAGCTGGAGGAACTGCAGCGTGAGCGGGTTGTCGCTCTGGCTGTTCACCAGATTGTTCCTGGCGCGATACTCGACGATCCTGGCCTCCGCCGCCAGGACGTCGCCGCGCAACTCGTCGATCCGCTCGCTCAGCCACTCTGTGGCGCGCTCGGCCGCGGCGTACTTCGCCTCCACCTGCGACACCAGATACGCGTCGGCCATGGCGTTGGCGATGCGGGCCGCCTTGATCGGGTCCTCGGAGACGAAGCGCAACGAGATCACGTAGGAGCGGCGGACCTGGTCGACGGTCAGCCGCGCCGCGACGGCCCGGGTGACCTCGTTCAACTGGCGCGTCTTTGGATCGAGCTGCGGCCCCGCCACGGCCTCCTCCTCGACCGCCCCGCCCTGGAGCGCGCGCCACCAGTCCTCGGGGACGTAGCGCAGCGGGTTGATCAGCTCGAGCAACGACCCGATCGGGCCGGGCTCGCTCGGCGCCAGCCAGGGGGCAAACTCCGGGTCGTCGACCAGGTCGAGCTGCTGCACCGCGCGGCGGACGAACGCCGGCGAGTTCATGAACTCGACCTCGCTCTCGATGGTCGCCGCATCCGCGACCAGCTCCTCGACCACGCCATCGATCTCGACGACCTGGGCCTCGCGATTTTGCACGTGCAGGAGGGCCTCGGCGGTGTACATCGGAGGCTGCTGCTTGACCCACAGCAGCGCCGCGAGGGGGATCAGCAGCATGGGCGCGAACAGGACCACCTTGCGCCGCATCAGGGCGCGCCACACCTCACGCAGGTTGAGCTCCGCGGGGCGCGGGCCCACGCCCGATCGGGCGCCGCTACCGATCAGCCGGAAGGTCTGATGCGCCATCGCGTTCGAACCTTCAGCGAGATCGTGGCGTCGGGGGCATCCCCGGGCCGGGAGCAGGATGCTCGGGCCGACCCGCCCCTCCGGCGCGGACGTCGGAGCGCCGCGCGCATGCCGCAGCGCCCCGAGCCACCGGGATGAAGGTCGAAAGCGGAACGCGCAGCTCGAGCGCGTGCGGTCGCCGCGCGTCGAAACGGTCCGTCAACCGTTTCCTCCGGCGTCCGTCCTGCGCCACCCCAGAGAGCCAGCTCCATCACATCTACGCTGTTACGCTGTGGTCATTCCGGCGCGGGATCATTAATCCAAGGGGCTGTATTCAGGCAAGGCAAACCGCATCACGATTCCAACTATCGGTTGTTTTTTTCCACAATCCAGATCGCTCTCCCGTTGAGGCCAAGGTGCAAGCGGAATTGGTCGCACCGTTCGATTCCTCGCTCCGGCGCACCGCCGTGCGGCGACCTCACGGCCCCTCCGCTCGAGGATCCATGGCGTCCTGGAGGCCGTCGCCCAGGAAGTTGAAGGCGATCACCGTGACGAAGATCAGCAGGCCGGGATAGATCGCCAGCGCCGGCGCCTGCCAGATCAGCTCCTGGGCGTGGGTCAGCATGTTGCCCCAGCTGGGCAGGGGCGGCTGGATGCCGAGCCCGAGGAAGCTGAGGATCGATTCGGTCAGGACGACGTAGCCGACCGACAGCGTGGTGGCGACGATGATCGGCGAGACGACGTTGGGCAGGATGTGCCGCGTCATGATCCGCAGCGGGCCGGCGCCGAGCGCGACCGCGGCGCGCACGTAGTCGCGCTCGCGCACCGACAGGGTCGCGCCGCGCACGAGGCGGGCGACCGTGGTCCAGCCGACCAGCGCGACGATCACGAGGATGCGGTAGAGGCTGGCGCTCTCCGAATGGACGACCGCCGCCGGCAGGCCCAGCTTGGTCAGGTCGATCGCGGCGAGCACGATCAGAAGCGGCAGCAGCGGCAGCGCGATCACCGCATCGGTGAGGCGCATCAGGAGGGCATCGGTGCGGCCCCCGAGGTAGCCCGCGAGCAGACCGACGACCGTGCCCAAAAGCGCCGCCGCGACGGCGCCGACCAGCCCGACGAACAGCGACACCTGCCCGCCATAGAGCAGGCGCAGCAGCAGGTCACGGCCCAGCTCGTCGGTGCCGAGCGGATGGGCGCGATCGGGCGGCGCGAAGCGGCCGAGCAGGTCGACCGCGTTCGGGTCGTGGCCGAGCAGGAGAGCGACCAGCGGCGCCGCGAGACTCGCGAGCGTCAGCAGCACGAGCACGATCCCGCTCGCGACGGCGAGATGGTGGCGCCAAAACCGGCGCAGGATCAGGCGCCCCGGCGACACGCCCGGGCGGCCGGGGCCGCGGGCGGCGGCGGCGAGCCGGCCGAGCGCCTCACCGGTCATAGGAGATCCGCGGATCGAGCCAGGCGTAGAGCACGTCCGCGCCGAGGTTGCTGAGCAAGGTCAGCAGCGTCGCGAACAGCAGCCCCACCAGAGCGACGTTGAAATCGTTGCCGATGATCGAATCGTAGATCAGCTTGCCCATGCCGAGGTAGGCGAACATGGTCTCGACCACGAGGGCGCCGGAGAACAGCGCGCCGAAGTGCAGCGCGACCACGGTCACCACCGGGATCATGGCGTTGCGGAGCGCGTGGCGCAGCACCACGCCGGCCGGCCCCAGCCCTTTGGCGTAGGCGGTGCGGACGTAGTCCTGGCGCAGGGTCTCGATCATGGCGCTGCGGGTGAACCGGAGCACGCTGCCCACGGTCAGCACGGTCAGCGTCAGCACCGGCAGGATCAGATGGATCAGCCGCGCCGCCAGGGTGTCGGCGCCGACGCTGGTCACGCCGCCGGCGGGAAGCCAGCCGAGCTGGACCGAGAACAGCAGGATCAGGAGCAGGGCCAGCCAGAACGACGGCATCGAGATGCCGGCAAACGCGAACAGGTTGAGGCCGTAGTCGAGCGGCGAGCGCGGCCGCATCGCGGCGAGCACGCCCGCCGGCAGCGCGAGGATCAGGGCCAGAAGGAAGCTCACGCCCATCAGCAGGCAGGTGTTGCCGAGCCGCGGCAGCAGGACCTCGAGCACCGGCCTGGCGTGCATCCGCGAATAACCGAACTCTCCTTGGACGGCGCTGGTGAGCCAGTGCCAATAACGCTCATGCAGCGGCTGATCGAGGCCATAGAGGGCCTTGAGCCGGGCGACGTCCTCGGAGGTCATGTTGGGGTCGCCGCTCGCCATCAGATCGATCGGGTCGCCCGGCATCAGGCCGAGCAGGCCGTAGATGACGAACGACATCAGCACCAGCACCACGGCCGATTCGCACAGACGCTGGATCAGGTAGCGGAGCATGCGGAGCGGGTCTCCCGCTCCCAATCAGCTGGGCTCGGCCGCCCGCCAGTTCTCGACCCACAGGCTCGACGGGTTGAGGTGCCCGGTCGGGGTCACGCCTTCGAGCCAGAGCGGCCAGACGTGGGGGTTCGCCCGGAAGTACAGCGGCAGCACCGGGAGGTCCTCGGCATAGATCTCCTGCAGCCGGTGCCACATGGCCAGGCGCTTGGCGCGATCGAGCTCGACCTCGATGGCATCGATCAGCTGGTCCATCTCGGGATTGCGGTAGCCGGTGTAGTTCTGGCCGGCCCAGCCGTTCGCCGCGGTCGGGATCTCCTCCGAATGCAGGGTGCTGCGCGGCACGTTCTCCGGCGAGCTGATCCAGGCGTACATGGCCATGGCATCGAACCTGCGCTTGCCCGTGGTCTCGCCGAAGAACACCCGCGCCGGCTGGTTGCGGATCCGGACGTCGATCCCGAGGCGCTGCCACTGGCTTTGCAGCACCTGCTCGACCAGCTCGCGGGTGCGATTGCCGGCGGTGCTCATCAGCTCGAGGGTGAGCGGCTCGCCGGCGGCATTGTGGCGCACGCCGCCTCGGATCTGGTCCCACCCCGCCGCGTCCAGGAGCGCCGCGGCCGCGGCCAGGTCCTCCTGGTACTGCGGGACGGCGTCGCTATAGACCCAGTCCAGCGGATTGACGCTGGTGTGCGCCACCGGCTGGCGGCCCTCGAACAGCTGCCGGCTCATCGCCTCCCGATCGAGGCCCATGATCAGGGCCTTGCGCACGCGCGCATCGGCGAGGATCGGGTTGTCGAGATTGAGGTCGATGTGCTCGTACGCCAAACCCTGCTCGTACTCGATCTGGAACTGCGCCCCGTGCCGCTTCTCGAACGCGAGCGCCTGATCGATGGTCAGCCCCAGCTCGCCGGCGATCATGTCGATGCCACCGGACAGGAGATTGGCTTCGAGCGCTGCGGTGTTCTCGATCACCTTGACCACGATCCGCTGGAAATAGGGCGCACCGCCCCACCAGGTGGGATTGGGCTCGAGCACCACGAAGGCGCCGCTCGACACCTCGGTGATCCGGTACGGCCCGAAGTACAGGCCCGGATTGGTGGTGTCGGTGTCGAACGCGGTGCGGTTGTGATACGCGGCCGGGTCCGCCTCGAAGATCGCCCGCTCGACGTGCGCCGGCAGCACGCGGAAATCGCCGATGGCGGCGTATTCGAAGGTGACCCGGTCGACGTGCAGCACGAAAGTCTTGTCGTCGACCACGTCGATCGCGGTGATGCGCCGGTACAGCTCGGCGTTGGTCACGCCGCTCTGCGGATGGGCGCCGACCGCGTAGGTGAACAGCACGTCGTCGGTGGTCACCGGCGTGCCGTCGCCCCAGGTGGCATCTGGCCGAATCGTATAGGTGAGCGCGATGCCGTCGCTGCCGTCGTCCTGCTTCTCGATCACGGCGAGGCCGTTCTCGATCGTCGGCAGCTCGGTGCACAGCATGCAGATCAGCTGCCACTCGGGGTCATAGGCGGTGAACGGCCGCTGCGCCATGCCCAGGACGTAGCTCTTGGCGACCATGGAATCGATGTTGGGATGGAAGGTCGAAGGAAACTGAGTGATGCCGATCACCAGCTCGGCCTCGGCGGCCCGGCTCTGGGCCGGCGACGATGCGATCCATCCGGCGAACAGCGCGCTCCATCCGGCGAACAGCGCGACGAGAAGCCGAGGCAGCATCGTCGTCTCCTTCTCGGACCAGTTGCGCGCCTACATAGGCATTTGCCTCGAGGAACGCCAGCGGCGAACGATGAAACATCCTTCACGGGGCGCTTCACGACATTGCGGCACCACCGCGATACTGTTGGCGCGATACTGTGGGCGCGCTGCTGTCGGCTGACCGCTCGCCACGATTCGACGAGCGCGAGTTTGACTCGAGCCGGCTTCTGGCACAGGTTACCGGCATCGAGTATGGCGCGGCGACACGGGGCAAAGCTCCCGTCACCAGAGCGCCCGTGCCCGCAGCCAACGGGGAGGGCTGCAAATGAGCATCAAGACGAGCGAGCGCACTGCCGCGGCCGAGCCGGCCGGGGCCTCGAAGGCATCCCGCCGTCGTTTCCTGGAGGGCGCCGCGGCGACCGGGCTCGCCGCCAGCATCGGACCGTTCGTCGTGACCCGACCGGCGCGGGCGGCCAACACCCTTCGGATCCTGCAATGGAACCACTTCGTGCCCGCCTACGACACGTGGTTCAACAGCACTTACGTCAAGGAGTGGGGTGCTGCGAACGACACCGAAGTGATCGTCGACAACGTCGGCCTCGCGACCATCAACTCGCGCGCCGCGGCCGAGGTGTCGGCGCAGCAGGGCCACGACCTGTTCATGTTCCTGTGGCCGCCGCCGGTCTTCGAGGAGCAGGTGGTGGACATGGCCGACGTGTACCAGGAGTGCGAGAGCAAGTACGGCAAGCCGATCGACCTCGCGATCAAGAGCACGTACAACCCCAAGTCGGGCAAGTACTACGGGTTCTCCGACAGCTACGTGCCCGACCCGGTCAACTACCGCAAGGACCTGTGGGACGACGTCGGCATGGTCCCGGACACCTGGGAGGACATCCGGGTCGGCGGCCGCATGATCAAGCAGAAGCACAACATCCCGGTGGGCATCGGCCTCTCCGCCGAGCTCGACACCGCCATGGCGATGCGGGCGATCATGTACTCGTTCGGCTCCTCGGTGCAGAACGCCGAAGGTGCGCTCGTGCTGAACTCGAAGGAGACGCTGGACGCGATCAGGTTCGTCAAGGCGCTGTACGAGGAGACGATGACCCCCGAGGTGCTCGCCTGGGACGCCTCCTCGAACAACCGTTTCATGATCGCGGGGCAGGGCTCGCTCGTGCTCAATGCGATCTCGGTCACCCGCACGGGCGAGAACGAGAATCTGCCGGTTACGGACAACATCTGGCTGGCCAAGGCGGCCGCCGGTCCGGTGCGCCGGATCGGCCTCGAGCACGTCATGGACGTCTACGCGATCTGGAACTTCGCCCAGAACATCGACGGCGCCAAGAAGTTCCTGGTCGACTACATCGGCAACTTCCGCGACGGCTTCCTGGCGAGCGAGTTCTACAACTTCCCGTGCTTCCCCGAGACGGTTCCGGACCTGCAGCAACTGATCGCCCACGATCCGAAGGCGACTCCGCCCGACAAGTACGCCGTGCTCGGCGACGTGCTCGACTGGGCGACCAACGTGGGCTATCCGGGCTACGCGAACGCCGCGATCGACGAGGTGTTCAGCACCTGGGTGGTCAACACGATGTTCGCCAAGGCGGCGACGGGAACGTTGTCGCCCGAGGACGCGCTGAGCGAGGCGCAGGCGGCCTGCACACGGATCTGGGAGAAATGGCAGGAGAAGGGCGCGATCTGAGATCCGTCCGCAGCCGGCCTTCAGTCGAGAAGGCGGTCGGCGGGGCATCGGCCTTCGAGGCCTCGGCCCTTGCCGGCCACCGTCCCGGCGGCCGCCGGGTGGGTGCCGCGACCGCCGGTAGCCGCATGCCGTGAGCACGGTCGCGACGCGTGAGATCACCAAGGTGTTCGACCGGCGGGTGCGCGCGGTCGACGCCATCTCGCTGACCGCGCGCGAAGGCGAGTTCCTGGTCCTGCTCGGCCCGTCGGGCTGCGGCAAGACCACGCTGATGCGCATGATCGCCGGGCTCGAGCGCCCGAGCGGAGGCGACGTGTTGATCGGCGACGAGGTGGTCACCGCCCTGCCGCCCAGAGCGCGCAACGTCGCCATGGTGTTCCAGAGCTACGCGCTTTATCCCCACCTCACCGTGGCGAGGAACATCTCGTTCCCGTTGCGCGCCCGGGGCATGGACCGGGCGGCGATCCGCCAGAAGGTCGAATGGGCGGCGGCGATGTTCGACATCACCCGGCTGCTCGAGCGCAAGCCCCGCCAGCTCTCGGGCGGCGAGCGCCAGCGCGTGGCGCTCGCCCGGGCGGTGGTGCGCGAGCCGGTCGTGTTCCTGCTCGACGAGCCGTTGTCGAATCTCGACGCCAAGCTCCGGATCTCCGCTCGGGACGAGCTCAAGGAATTCCAGCGCCGGCTCGGCACCACGACGATCTACGTGACCCACGACCAGATCGAGGCGATGGGGCTGGGCGACCGGATCGCCGTGCTCGACCAGGGCCGGGTGCGTCAGGTCGGCACGCCGAGCGCGATCTACCACGAGCCGGAGGACACCTTCGTCGCGACCTTCATCGGCGCGCCGCCGATGAACCTCGTGGAGCAGGGCGGCGCGATCATCGGCTTTCGGCCCGAGCACTTCCTGCCCGAGCAGCTCGGCGACCTCGGCGCCGGCGGCGGCACCGCCGAGCGCACCCGCGACGCCGCGGTCGCATTCCCGGTCCGGGTGACCCGGGTCGAGTACCTGGGCGCTGACCAGCTGATTTACGGCGTGCTGGAGGCGCCGTTCCCGGAGACCCACGTCATCTCCCGGCTGCCGTGGATGGCGCGGTTCACGCCCGGGCAGGGCGAGCGCCACGACTTCGTCGTGCGCGAGGTCGACCTGAAACGCTTCGCCGCGGCAACCGGGCGGCGGATCGACGGCGCCGGGGGCGGCTGATGGCGACCGCGGCGGCGCGCGCGCTGGCGGTCGATGCCGGGTGGCGAGGCGCGTTCCGCCGCCTTGCGGACAGCGAGCGCTGGCTGGGCGCGGCGCTGATCGCGCCCGCGATCCTCTACATCGGGGCGCTGGTCGGCTTGCCGTTCTTCCTGGCGATCTTCTACAGCCTGTCCGACATCACGGTCGGCAGCACCGCCGCCGACTTCGTCGGGCTCGCGAACTACCGCGCCGTGATGGAGAGCCCGACCTTCTGGGTGGCGCTCGAGAACACCCTGATCTTCGCGCTCGTCTCCCAGGCGCTGGTCGTGGTGCTGGCGAAGATGCTGGCGATGCTGCTGCTCAAGGACTTTCGCGGCCGCTGGCTGGTGCGGCTGCTGATCCTTTTGCCCTGGGTGGCGCCGATCTCGCTGGGCAGCATCGGCTGGCTGTGGATCCTCGATTCGATCTACAGCGTGGTCAACTGGACGGCCCGGGCGCTCGGCATCTTCGGGCCCGACACCTGGCCGATCTATCTGGGCGACCCGGAGCTCGCGATGGGCTCGATCATCGTGGTGCACGTCTGGCGCACGCTGCCGCTCGCCACGATCATCATCCTGGCCGGGCTGAGCTCGATCCCACAGGACATCATCGACGCCGCCGAGATCGACGGCGCGGGGTTCTGGCGCAAGCTGTTCCAGATCACCTTGCCGCTGGTGATGCCGATCCTGCTCGTGGCGCTGCTGTTCGGGCTGGTCTTCACCGTGGTCGACATGATCGTGGTGTATGTGCTGACCCGGGGCGGCCCCTTCGACAGCACCCAGGTGCTGGCGAGCCTTGCCTACTTCACGGGGATCGAAGGCGGCGACCTCGCCCAGGGTGCGGCGATCGCCCTGTTCCTGTTCCCGTTGCTGGTGGTGGTCGCGATCCTGTTCCTGCAGATCGCGCGGCGGGCGGAGGTGGCCTGAGGTGCGCGACACGGCGGCACGGCTGAAGGGGTTCGGCGCCGGCGGCGCCTATTTCGGCGTGCTCGCCGCCTTCGTCGCGTTCACCGCGTTTCCCTTCTATTGGATGCTGATCACGATGTTCAAGCAGACGCGTGATCTGCTCGACACCGAGAACAACCCCTATCTGTTCAACCTGCCGCCGACCACCGAGCACGTGCGGGTGCTGTTCGAGGACACGCTCTATGGCACGTGGCTGCTCAACACCGCCTCGGTCGGCGCCCTCGTGGTGGTCATCACGCTCCTGCTCGCGGTGCCCGCGGGCTACAGCCTGGCGCGATTCCCGGGCCGCTTCGGCCAGCACCTGGCGATCGGGATCTTCCTCACCTACCTGGTGCCGCCGATCATCCTGTTCATCCCGTTCTCGCGGGTCATCGGCCAGCTCGGGCTGCAGGACTCGCTGTGGTCGCTGGTCGTCGTCTACCCGTCGTTCACGGTGCCGTTTTGCACCTGGCTGATCATGGGGTTCTTCAAGACCGTGCCGCGCGACCTGGAGGAGGCCGCGATGGTCGACGGGCTGAGCCGGTTCGGCGCTTTCCTGAAGGTGGTCGTGCCGGTATCGCTGACCGGCATCCTGACCGTGGTCATCTTCAGCTTCACCCTGGTGATGCAGGAGTTCGTCTATGCCCTCACCTTCATCACCTCGTCCGCCGAGTATACGGTGAGCGTGGGCGTACCCACCTTCCTGGTGCGCGGCGACGTTTACTTCTGGGGCTCGCTGATGGGCGCCTGCCTGATCGCCAGCCTGCCGATCGCGATCCTCTACAACCTCTTCGTCGACCGCTTCGTCGCCGGCTTCACCATGGGCGCGATCAAGTAGCGGCACCGGCCGCGAGGCGGGAAGCACATCGCCGCAAATGGCCTCTGGTGACCGGCACGGCACGCCCCGTGGTCCTCCCTCGTCGGGGCGAGGCTGCGATTTGACAGGCGCCGCGTTCTGCCTCACCTTAGCCGCCATCCGAAGCCTAGCTGGCGGAATAACGGTGGGCTGGCCAGAGTCTCACTGAGCGTCAGCTGATGGGAGGTCATGAAGTGAGCACGGAACAGAGCACCAAGAACACGCCGAACGCCGAGCCGGCGGCGGCAGACAAGTCGACGCGCCGCAAGTTCCTGACCGGGGCGGCGGCGACGGCGGCGGGCGCCACGGCGGCGATCGCCGCACCGAACATCTCGCGCGCGCAAACGGCCGTGATCAAGATGCAGGGCGCCTGGGCGCCGCAGGACATCCTGAACGAGTTCGCCGAGGACTACGTCACCCGGGTCAACGAGATGGGCGGCGACCGGCTCAAGATCGACTACCTGATCTCGGGTTCCGTGGTGAAGCCGTTCAGCATTCACGACGCCGTGCATCAGGGTGTCCTGCAAGCTGGGCACACCGTGCCGGCCTACGTCTACGGCAAGAACAAGGCGGCGTCCTTGTTCGGCACCGGGCCATGCTTCGGCGGGAACGCTCACCACTTTCTGGCCTGGATGTACTTCGGCGGCGGCAACGAGCTGTATCAGGAGCTGATGCAGGACATCCTCGGCTTCAACGTCGTGAGCTTCTTCTCGACGCCGATGCCGACCCAGCCGCTCGGCTGGTACAAGAACGAGGTCACGGGAGTCGCCGACCTCGAGGGCATGAAGTTCCGCACCGTCGGGCTCGCCACCGAGGTGTTCCAGACCATGGGCGTGGCGGTGACGCAGCTGCCCGGCGGCGAGATCGTCCCGGCCATGCAGGCGGGCGTGATCGACGGCTTCGAGTTCAACAACCCGAGCTCGGACCGTCTGCTCGGCGCCCCCGACGTCGCCAAGAACTACATGCTCGGCAGCTATCATCAGGCGAACGAGTCCTTCGAGATCATCTTCAACAAGGACATCTACGACGGTCTGGCCGCTGAGCAGCAGGCGGTCCTGAAGTACGCCAGCGAGGCGGCCTCCTCGGCCACCCTGTGGAAGGCGTTCGACCGCTATTCGAAGGACCTGATCGCGTTGCAGGAGGAGGACGGCGTCACCGTCTTCAAGACGCCGCAGGACGTCTCGCAGGCGCAGCTCGAGGCCTGGGACGGCGTCACCGAGCAGCTCTCGAGCGATCCTTTCTTCAAGCGCGTGGTCGACTCGCAGAAGGAATGGAGCCAGCGGGTCGTGTTCTACGACATCTACAACAGCGCCGACTACAAGCTCGCTTACGAGCATCACTTCGGTCCGCTGGGCTTCTAGGGCGGATCTGCAACCCTCGGGGTTGAGCGGGGCGGCGCCCGCGGCGCCGCCCCGCTTCGCGAACATCTGGCGCGCGAAGCCGGGGAGCAAGGGGAGCGGCTGGTGGAGCAGTTCCTGCACTTCGTCGACCGATTGAGCACGTGGATGGGCCAGAGCTTTGCCTGGTGCATCATCATCTTGACGTTCGGCGTCAGTTACGAGGTCTTCGTACGCTACGTGCTGATCGCGCCGACGGCTTGGGCGTTCGATCTCAGCTACACGATGTACGGTGCGCTGTTCATGATGGCCGGCGCTTACACGCTCGCCCGAGACGGCCACGTGCGCGGCGATTTCCTCTATCGTCTGTGGCCAGCCCGGTGGCAGGGCGCGATCGACCTGGTGCTCTTTCTGCTGTTCTACTTCCCCGCGGTGATCGCGTTGATCTGGTTTGGCTGGCCGTTCTTCGTCCAGTCGTGGTCGTTCAAGGAGACCAGCGTGTACAGCCCGGCGAGCGTGCCGGTCTGGCAGATCAAGGCGCTGATCCCGATCGCCGGGGTCGTCCTGCTGCTCCAGGGCCTCTCCGAGGTCGTCCGCTGCTACCGCTGCATCCGGACCGGTTGGTGGCCGCCACGGCCCCATGACGTCGAGGAGACGGAAACCGCGATCCTCCATCTCCACGAGGACGAGGCCAAGCT
The DNA here is from genome assembly GCA_050729115.1 of Geminicoccaceae bacterium. GTDB lineage: Bacteria > Pseudomonadota > Alphaproteobacteria > Geminicoccales > Geminicoccaceae > JBKPNX01. The sequence continues at coordinate 18,102 of JBOHKK010000049.1, forward strand.
GCATCCCGAGGCCCATGGCCCGACGCCCCAGCAGGGGACGCACCGATGACCGACCCCCAAGTCGCCCTGATGATGCTGCTGCTGTTGCTCGTCTTCATCATGATCGGCTTCCCGATCGCGTTCACGCTCGCGGCCATGGCCATCTTCTTCGGCTACTACGCCATGGGGGGCCACATCTTCGAGCTGCTGGTGCAGAATACCTATGACATCATGACCAACGACGTGCTCACGGCGGTGCCGCTGTTCCTGTTCATGGGCTACATCGTCGAGCGCGCCAACATTCTCGACCGCCTCTTCTTCAGCATCCAGGTTGCGGCCAAGCACGTCCCGGCGTCGATGGCGGTGGCGACGCTGATCACCTGCGCCATGTTCGCGACCGCCACCGGGATCGTGGGCGCAGTCGTGACCCTGATGGGGCTCCTGGCGTTTCCCGCGATGCTCAAGGCCGGTTACGACACCAAGCTGTCGTCCGGCGTGATCTGTGCCGGCGGCTGCCTGGGCATTCTGATCCCGCCCTCGGTCATGCTGATCCTGTACGGCGCGACCTCCGGCACGTCGGTCGTCCGGCTCTACGCGGCCGCGCTGTTCCCCGGGTTCCTGCTCGCCGGCCTCTATGTCATCTACGTGGTTGGCCGTGCGGTCATCAACCCGAAGCTCGCGCCAAAGCTGCCCAAGGAAGAGACGGACGTCCCGTTCTTCCAAGTGGTCTACATGCTGCTCACCTCGTTCTTCCCTCTCGCGGTCCTGATCATGTCGGTGCTGGGCGCGATTCTGTTCGGGCTGGCGACGCCGACCGAGGCGGCAGCGGTCGGGGCGCTCGGGGCGCTGGTGCTGGCGGTGGCGTATCGAGCCTTGACCTGGCAGCGGCTCAAGGAGGGCGTGTTCCTGACCGCGCGCACCTCCGCCATGGTCTGCTACCTGTTCATCGGCTCCTGGACCTTTGCCTCGATCTTCGCCTATCTCGGCGGCGAGGACCTGATCGAGCGCTGGGTGCTGGCGATGGAGCTGACGCCGCTCACCTTCCTGCTGCTCACGCAGTTCATCATCTTCCTGCTCGGCTGGCCGCTCGAGTGGACCGAGATCATCGTCATCTTCGTGCCGATCTTCCTGCCGCTGCTGCCGCACTTCGACGTCGACCCGATCTTCTTCGGCATGCTGGTCGCGCTCAACCTCCAGACCGCGTTCCTCACGCCGCCGATGGCCATGTCGTGCTACTACCTCAAGGGCATCGCGCCGCCGCATGTCCAGATCACGGAGATCTTCAAGGGCGCGCTGCCGTTCTTGAGCATGGTATTCATCGCCATGTTCATACTCTACATGTTCCCGGGGATCGCGCTGTGGCTGCCGGCTCAGATCTACAACTGAGCGCGCCCGAAACCGCGGCGGCGGTTCGGGACGGCCGGCTCACCTCGCAGGAGCTCATCGAGGCCTGCCTGAAGCGGATCGAGGCGCGCGAGCCCGAGGTCCAGGCCTGGGCCTTTCTCGACCCGGAGCATGCGCTCAAGCAGGCGCGCGCGGCCGACGAGTGGCGCAAGCGCGGCCGGCCGCTCGGCCCGCTGCACGGCCTGCCGGTCGGCGTCAAGGACATCGTCGACACCGCCGACATGCCGACCGAGAACGGCACCGTGCTGCACGCGGGCCGCCGTCCGCGCCAGGACGCCACGCTGGTAAGCCTGCTGCGCGCCGCCGGCGCGCTCATCCTCGGCAAGACGGTCACCACCGAGCTTGCCGTCTATGCCCCGAACAAGACGCGCAACCCGCACGATCTCGAGCGCACGCCCGGCGGCTCGTCCTCGGGCTCGGCGGCCGCCGTGGCGGACGGCATGGTGCCCGTTGCCATCGGCACCCAGACCAACGGCTCGGTGATCCGGCCGGCATCGTTCTGTGGGGTCTACGGCTTCAAGCCGAGCCACGGCCTGATCCCGCGCACCGGCGTGCTCACCCAGTCGCCGCCGCTCGATACGGTCGGCGTGATGGCCGCCGATCTCGAGGGCCTGGCGCTCCTGGCCGAGCCGCTGCTGGCGTTCGACGCCAAGGACCCGGACACGCGCCCGCGCGCCCGGCCGGATCTGCTCGCCGTGCTGCGCGAGCCACCGCCGGCGCCACCCAAGCTCGCCTTCGTGCGCTCGCCGGTCTGGGATCAGGCGGCGGAAGACACCAAGGCCGGCTTCACCGAGCTGGCCGAGGCGCTCGGCGAGCGGGCCGAGGCGGTCGAGCTGCCCGCGATGTTCGGGGAGGCGATCGCGCTGCACGGCACGATCATGCAGGCCGACCTGGCCAAGAGCTTCGCGCGCGAATACGAGAGAGGTCGCGACCGGCTGAGTTCCCGCTTGCGCGAGATGATCGAGCGCGGGCAGGAGATTCGCGCGGTCGACTACAACCGGGCGGTCGAGCGCGCTGCGGTGCTGAATGCCGCGCTCGACGAGCTGTTCACGCGCCACGACGCGATCCTGACGCCGGCGGCCCCTGGGGAAGCGCCCAGCGGTTTGGGCTCGACCGGTAGCCCCGTGTTCTGCACGACCTGGACGCTGTGCGGGGTGCCGGCCGTGACGTTGCCCTTGCTGAGGGGAGCATCCGGCATGCCGATCGGGGTGCAGCTGGTCGGCATGAAAGGCGACGACGCGCGGCTCCTGCGTACCGCGCGCTGGCTGATCGAGACCGTGCAGACATCCGGGTCGGCGGGCTGAGCGCCGCCGGCGGCACGACGCGCGTCCGTCAGCTGCTCTCCTCGCCGCGAGCCGTTTCGAAGAAGCTTGCCACCATCATCGCCGCGCCCAGCAGGATGACGATCCAGAGCGGCACCGATTGCACATTGTAGATCAGGACGCCGAGGAACCCGAGCGCGACCACGAGCGAAACGCTGCCGGCGACCAGATTCACGCCGTCTTCCCTCCAGTGCGCGGCCCGCGGCTCGCCAAGGCCGCATCGAGCACCTACTCTACAGGCGCGGCCCGCGCGTTGTCACCCCCAAACACGCAGGTGCGCGGCGCCGATCGACCACGGCTTGACATCAAGACATCAACTGCCTTATGTTTCGATGCATGAGGACCACATTGACTCTCGACCCGGATGTGGCGGCAATGCTGGAACGGGTCCGGCACGCCCGGGACGCGAGCTTAAAGAAAGTCGTAAACGAGGGATTGCGCCGCGGCCTGAAGCAGATGGCCGAGCCGGCCAAGCCGGTCGAGCCTTTCCGCACGCAGACGGTTTCCTTGGGCAGGTGCCTGATCGGGGATCTCGACAATGTCGCCGAGAGCTTGGCCGTGGCCGAGGGTGAATATTTTCGGTGATTCTGCTCGACGCCAACATCCTCGTCTATGCCCACGTGACCCAGTTCCGGCAGCATGAGAGAGTCCGGCCGTGGCTGGACGAGCGTCTGAAGGGCGCTCTGCCCGTGGGGTTCCCTTGGTCCACTTTGCTCGCCTTCTTACGCCTGGTCACCAATCCGCGGATCTTCGAGCGTCCCGAACCCGTCGAGCAGGCCTGGCAGCAGGCTGAGGCTTGGCTGAATACCCCCGTGGCATGGATTCCCCAGCCTACTGAACGACATCGCGAAGTGCTCGGCACGCTGCTGGTTGACCATGGCGTGCACGCCAACCTGGTGCCCGATGCGCATCTCGCGGCGCTCGCGATCGAGCACGGCCTGATGCTGTGCTCGACCGACGCGGACTTTGGGCGCTTTTCGGGGCTGCGCTGGCACAATCCCCTTCGCGGACCTGGCTAAGGTCTCGACCGGAGCGAGCCAGTCGCGGGTCGGTCGCGGCACGCGGCTTGCTCGCGCACGGACCAGTCGACCGGTGACAGGCCCGGCAGCATCGGCTATCCAGCCAGCGGCCTCGTGCCGGCGTGTCGATACTGGATGGATCCCCTCGTCATGCACCGCCACCGTTCCGCCAAGATCCTGGCGACCCTCGGCCCGGCAAGCTCGGCGCCGGAGCGGGTCCGGGTGCTCCACGAGGCGGGCGCCGATGCCTTCCGCCTGAACTTCTCGCACGGCACCCACGAGCAGCACGCGGAGCGTTGCGAGGCGATCCGCGCGGTCGAGGAAGCGACCGCACGGCCGATCGGCATCGTCGCCGACCTGCAAGGCCCGAAGCTCAGGATCGGCCGCTTCCAGGAGGGTCGGAGCCACCTGGTGGTCGGCCAGGACTTCCGCCTCGACCTCGATCCGGCCCCCGGCGACCAGAGCCGGGTCGGGCTGCCGCATCCCGAGGTGTACGCCGTGCTGGAGCCCGGCCTCGAGCTGCTGCTCGACGACGGCAAGGTGCGTCTCGCGATCGAGCGCGTGGGCCAGGACCATGCCGAAACCCGGGTCCTGGTCGGCGGTCCGCTGTCCGACAGCAAGGGCGTCAACGTGCCCCGAGCCATCCTGCCGATCTCGCCGCTGACCGACAAGGATCGCAAGGACCTGCAGTTCGCCCTTGACCTCGGCGTCGACTGGATCGCGCTCAGCTTCGTGCAGCGGCCCGAGGACATCGCCGAGGCGCGGCGTCTGATCGCCGGCCGCGCCGCGATCATGGTCAAGGTGGAGAAGCCCTCGGCGGTCGACCATCTGGACGAGATCATCGACCTCGCCGACGGCATCATGATCGCGCGCGGCGATCTCGGCGTCGAGCTGCCGCCCGAGGAGGTGCCGGGCCTGCAAAAGCGCATGATTCGCGCCGCGAGGCGGGCCGGCAAGCCGGTGGTGGTCGCGACCCAGATGCTGGAATCCATGATCGTCGCGCCGGCCCCGACCCGGGCCGAGGCCTCGGACGTCGCGACCGCGGTCTACGACGGCGCCGATGCGCTGATGCTGTCCGCCGAGACCGCGGCCGGCGATTATCCGGTGGAGGCGGTGACCCTGATGGACCGGATCATCGTCAAGGTCGAGCGCGACCCCCTGTACCGCAGCTATCTGGATGCCTATCACGCCGCGGCCGAGCATACCGCGCCCGATGCCATCACGCTCGCCGCCCGCGAGGTCGCGAGCACCATGCGCGCGGCCGCGATCGTGACCTACACCACCACCGGCTCGACCGCGCTGCGCGCCGCCCGGGAGCGGCCCGACCGCCCGATCCTCGGCCTGATCACCCAGGCCACCACGGCGCGGCGCCTGGCGCTGGTCTGGGGGCTGCATTGCGTGGTCTGCGAGGACGTCCACGACGTCGACGACATGACCGAGCGGGCCTGCGCCGTCGCGCGCGAGAGCGGGGTCGCCGGGCCCGACACCCCGATCGTGATCACCGCCGGCGTCCCCTTCGGCACCCCGGGCTCGACCAACCTCCTGCGCATCGCCTGGGTGCGGGCGCGCTGAGCGGCGCCACGAGGCGCGCCCCTAAAGCGCTTCGCCGCGCATCAGGCGCGGCAGGTCGCCCAAGAGGCCCATGGCGTGGCGCATGAAGAACCGCTTGAGCGGCGGGATGCGCTCGACCGCGCCGAGACCGAGCTCGCGGGCGAGGCGCAGCGGCAGCAGGTCGTTGGCGAACAGCCGGTTGAGGCCGTCGGTGATGCCGATCAGGGCCAGCGAATCGAACCGCCGCCAGCGCTCGTAGCGCGCGAGCGCGGAGGGGCCGCCCGGGTCCAGCCCGAGGCGCCTCGTGTCGACGGTCAGCTCGGCGAGCGCCGCGACGTCGCGCAGCGCCAGGTTCCAGCCCTGCCCGGCGATCGGATGGATCGCGCGCGCGGCGTCGCCGACCAGGGCGAGGCGGCGATCGGTGTAGCGTCTGGCCTGCATCATCGACAGCGGATAATGCCAGCGCGGCCCCGCCAGCTCGAGCGCGCCGTAGCGGTCGCCGAAGCGGTCCGCGAGCTCCAGGGCGAACTCGCGGTCGTCGAGCGCGATCAGCTCGCGCGCGAGGCGGTTGTCCGCGGCCCAGACGATCGACGAGCGCCGCCCGGTCATCGGCAGCATGGCGAGCGGCCCGGTGGCGAAGAAGCGCTCGAAGGCGCGACCGTGGTGCGGCCTGGCGTGGGCGACGGTCGCGACGATGCCGGTCTGCTCGTAGTCCCAGCGCAGGACGCCGATGCCGGCGATGTCGCGAAGCGGCGAGCTCCGGCCGTCGGCGGCGGCGAGCAGAGCGGCAGCCACGATGCGACCGCTCGCCAGCGCGAGCGCCACGCCCTCGCCTTGGCGCTCGATCCGGATCGGCCGATCCGGCGCGGCGATCTCGAGCGGGCCGCGGGCGAGCGCGCCGGTGCGGCGCAGCAG
>JBOHKK010000050.1:0-24288 GCA_050729115.1 Geminicoccaceae bacterium
GAGCGTGCCAACCGCCCCGCCGAACTGCACCACCGCGATTTCTTCGCGCAGGCGCGCAAGGCGGGCGCGATGACGCTGCAGGGGCGCGAGCCAGAGCGCGCACTTGAAGCCGAAGGTGATCGGCAGCGCGTGCTGGAGGTGGGTGCGGCCCGCCATCGGGGTGTCGCGATAGCGCCGGGCAAGGCCAGCCAGGGCCGTCTCTATCCCGTGCAGTTCCTGGCCAATCAAGGCCAAGCCGTCGCGCAGCTGCAGAACCAGCGCGGTGTCGATGATGTCCTGGGTGGTGGCGCCCCAGTGCACGTAGCGGCCGGCATCGCCTGCGCAGGCTTGGCCGAGCGCCTTGACCAGGGGCACGATCGGATAGCCGACCAGCTCCGTGCCCTGGCCGATCGCCTGCAGATCGAAGCGGGCGACGTCTGCCTTCGCGGTGATCTCCGCGGCCGCCTCGGCCGGGATCAGCCCGAGCTTCGCCTCGGCGCGCGCGAGCGCCGCCTCGACGTCCAACATGCGCTGCAGGCGCGCCTCGTCGGAGAACACGGCGCGCATCGAGGGCGTCGTGAACAATCCGCCGTATGCCGTCGAATCGATCGGTGAGATCGACACTTTCCCAACGTCCCCGTCGGCGGGCGGCGCCCGCGGCCGCTCACCCGCTCCGGACCTGCTCCCGCCAACCCATAGCGTGAAAGGGAAAGCCGTGCCTAGCCCGTCCCGAAGCTCACGCAGGTCAAAAGTCGAAATCTGCGCCTTGCCGGAGTGGCGAGGTCGCGCGAGCGCCGTCGGCATGCTGGAGGCTGCCAGGGACTGCTGCGAGCAGGGCGGCGGCCTTGCTGGGCATGAGCGTTGCGGCGCCGCGCCTGTTCTCGGAACCATCGTCCGTCCGAGATGTTTCCACCGCGAGTTACCAGGCGCGCGCCGCGCGGGTGCGCGTCGGCGGACCTGGCACCGAAACAAGTGATGGACACGACGTGATGACTGGCCCCAGAAGAGCGTTCCTGGGCGCGGCCACGACGGGCTTCCTCGTCGCCACCGGCCATGCCCATGCCCAGCAGGATCTGTCTGCGCAGGAGGTGGAGCGCTTCCTCGAGAGCGCCGAGCAGGACGTGACGCAGGCGGTGCAGGCGGGCGAATATGCGCGCCTGCTCGACTGGACCAAAGGCCACCTCGCCGACGCCGCGACCTTCCTCCTGAGCCAGGAATTCTACGTCGGCGACGAGCGCAAGGGTTTTGCCGTCATGTCGCTCGACAAGCAGGACATGCTGCGACTCGGCCGCGTCGCGGTCGGGGTGATGTCGGACATGCCGGCCCAGGCGGTGCAGGATTACGCGCTGGACATCGAAGTGATCAAGGTCGACCCGATCGGCCCGAATGCCGCGAAGGCGACGACGCGAATCACCGAAAGCGGCAAGTTCGCGCTGCCCGGCGAGGAGGACGCACAGCAGCCGCGTCCTCAGCCGATTGAGATCGAGGCCACGGCACAGTGCCATCATCTCATACAGCGCGATCGGGATGCCGACCAACTCGTGATGGGGATGACCGCCTGTCAGGCCCGCATGCGGCTCTGACCCGATCCCCGGCTCGCCAGGTTGGGATCGGCCGCGGACGGCCGTTCCCCGAGCGTCCATTCCGGCCTATTCTCCGGCTCATGATTCTGCCGCAGGAGATCATCCGCAAGAAACGTGACGGCGGCACGCTCTGCGCAGGAGAGATCGCCGCGTTCATCGACGGGCTGACCGGCGAGCGGATCTCCGAGGGGCAGGCCGCAGCGTTCGCCATGGCGGTGTTCTTCAATGGCATGAGCCGCGAGGAGACGATCGCGCTCACCCGGGCGATGACCGAATCCGGCAACCGCCTCGTCTGGAGCGGACTGGACGGCCCGGTGGTCGACAAGCATTCCACCGGCGGGGTCGGCGACAAGGTGAGCCTGATCCTGGCCCCGGTCGTGGCCGCGTGCGGCGCCTACGTGCCGATGATCTCGGGCCGCGGCCTCGGCCATACCGGCGGCACGCTCGACAAGCTCGACAGTATTCCGGGCTACGACACCGCGCCCGACCTCGATCGGCTGCGCAGGGCGGTGCGCGCCGCCGGCTGCGCGATCATCGGCCAGACCGAGGAGCTGGCCCCTGCGGATCGCCGCCTCTACGCGATCCGCGATGTCACCGCCACGGTGGAGTCGACGCCTCTGATCGTCGCCTCGATCCTGTCCAAGAAGCTGGCGGCCGGCCTCGATGCGCTGGTGATGGACGTCAAAATCGGCTCGGGCGCGTTCCTGCCCTCGCTCGAGGCGGCGCGCGCGCTGGCCCAAGATCTGGTCGAGGTGGCGGAGGGCGCGGGGCTGCCGTGTTCGGCGTTGCTGACCGACATGAACCAGTGCCTGGGGCGCACTGCCGGCAATGCCCTCGAGGTCCGCGAGGCGATCGAGGTTCTGAGCGGGCGGGCCGTCGAGGCGGGCCTGCGCGAGGTCACGCTAGGCCTCGCCGCGGAGCTCCTGGTGCTCGCCGGCGCGATCGCGGAGAAGACGGCCGCCGCGGTCGCGGTCGCGCGCGCTCTCGCATCGGGCGCCGCCGCCGAGCGCTTCGCTCGCATGGTCGCCGCCCTGGGCGGTCCCGGCGACCTGCTGGAGAAGCCCGATCGTCATCTGCCCCAGGCGCCGGTGCGGGAGGCGATCTTCCTCGAGCAGGCCGGAGTCGTGGCCACCGTCGATGCCCGGGCGCTCGGGCTTGCCGTGGTCGCGCTCGGCGGCGGCCGCAGGCGCGCGGCCGATGCGATCGATCCGGCGGTGGGTCTGAGCGAGGTGCGCGGGATCGGCGAAACCGTCGGCCCGGATGCGCCGTTCGCTGTCGTTCACGCCGCAACCGCCAGTGATGCGGCGGCCGCCGCCGAGACGCTCAGGCGCGCGGTCGGCGTGGTCGATGCGGCCGAAGACGCCGCACCGGCGAAGATCGTCGAACGGATCGCATCAATGGCAAACGGCCTTGACGCCGCGCGCCCGCAGGCTCATGTTTTGTAATGGTCCAGAGAGTGCAGGACCGGTACGAGTCTCTGTACCTTAGAGACGACGACGAGCCAGGAGGGTGCCTAAACAGCATGACTCCGCCGGACCGTTCATGAGGCTCCGACAAGACGGCCAATATGGCACGATTGGGCTCGGCACCAGTGTCGAGCAGGGCGGGCGGTCATGCCCGGACCCAGGAAACCCCGTCGACCGGATCAGACGCGACGGGGTTTCCGCTGTTTGAGGGGCGTGGCGGTCTACCACGGCTCCAAGCGACAGGACGAGATCGGCGGCGCCGCAAAGTGGCGACGATCATTGCTGCCGGGGCCAGGCCCGCAGAACCGCGTCGGTCCTCGAACGAGGGCGCTCCCAGTTTCATACCGTGCTCACGGAGTTCGAACCCCTCGTTCGCCCGGCATCATCCTTCTCTTTGGGCGCGCGGCCGACCAGCCAACCCCGCGCCCGATACCGACCGCCAAGAGCAGCACTTCGCAGGGTCGGTCTCAGCCGCCTTGCTGTTCGATCCTGATCGCATTGAACCTGGTCTTCGATTTGACCCTGCCCGACGCGTAGAAAATCTTCACGCGGTCTCCTTTTCTCAGATCGCCGATGCGGGGACCAACCGTGTTCTGCGGTGACACGGCGAAGATCTTGTCCCCAACGCTGATGGTGTTCCTGGTCGTGTTGATGTCGTCGATCGTGCCCACCAGCTCGTCCGCCTTCGCCGCTCCGATCATGCAGGCCAGCACGCCCGCGATCGCAACGCTCTTCATTGTGCGCATTGCTTTCCTCCTCCGTGGACGTGTTGATCTCAGCAAAATCGAGCGCCTTGTTCAACGACCGGGGCGCTGCGTCGACGACGCGAGGCCGTCGGCTTGAGGTCGCAGTTCATTTTCGAGGAGGCGCCGTTCGCGTCGGCGCACGCCTCGACCATCGCGGAGACCGCGGCCGGCCTGGTCGCCGCCTGGTTCGGCGGCCCTTACGAGGGACACCCGCAGGTCGCGATCTGGCTGGCACGTCACGTCGACGGGCGGTGGTCTCTGCCCGTCCGGGTGGCACACGGCCTTGACCGCTCCAGGCGCGCGCAGCCGTGCTGGAATCCGGTGCTCCATCAGACCGCCGCGGGGCCGCTGCTGCTGTTTTACAAGGTCGGCCCGAGTCCGCGCCGTTGGTGGGGCATGATCCGCAGCTCCGCCGACGGCGGCGGCACCTGGTCGGTACCCCGAAGGCTCCCTCGTGGCATTCTGGGACCGATCAAGAACAAGCCGGTCGCGCTGCCGGGCGGCGCCATCCTCTGTCCGTCGAGCACCGAGCATCTGGGCTGGCGCGTCCATCTCGAGCGTACGCCCGACCTGGGGCAGACCTGGCAAAAGATCGGGCCCCTCAACACCTGGCGCGAGTTCGGCGCGATCCAACCGAGCATCCTGACCTGGCCCGACGGCCGGATGCAGCTTCTTTGCCGCACGCGCCAGCGGGTCGTCGCTGCCTGCTGGTCCACCGACGGCGGCCACAGCTGGGGCCCGATGGCAGCGACATCGCTTGCCAATCCGGACAGCGGCATCGATGCGGTGGCGCTCCGGGACGGTCGTGCGGTGCTGGTCCACAACCCGTCGCGCGAGGCGCGCACGCCGCTCAGCCTCGCCGTGTCCGTCGACGGTCACACCTGGAGGGACTCGCTGGTGCTGGAAGACGCGCCGGGCGAATACTCCTACCCGGCGGTCATTCAAGCCGAGGACGGCAGCGTGCACGTCACGTATACCTGGAACCGTCGGCGGATCCGGCACGTGAGCGTGGCGCCGGATGAGCTGTAGGGCGACGGCTCCCGACGGCGTCCCGGGACCGACCACACGACGCCGGGCCCCCCGCTCCGCGCGGATTGGGCTTGCCGGCGTCGTCACGGGCTAGGATAAAGCGCCTGCTTTGGCAAACCGGCCTGGAATGACCACCTGCCGTCCGTGTTCAGGATCGCCCACATCTCCGACCTCCACCTTTCGCGGCTGCCGCCCCTCACCTTGGCGCAGCTCGCGAACAAGCGCCTGCTCGGGTACCTCTCATGGCGCCTGCGTCGCCACCGTCAGCACCTGGCCACGGTCCTGGACGCCCTCGTGCGCGACCTGCACGCCGTCGATCCGAATCACATCGCGATCACCGGCGATCTGGTCAACCTGGCGCTGCCAGCGGAGTTCGCAGAGGCCGGAGCCTGGCTCCGCCGCCTGGGTTCGCCCGAAGCGGTCTCGGTGGTGCCCGGCAACCACGACGCTCTGGTGCATGTGCTGCCGGGCGACGGCTGGGATCACTGGCGGGCCTACGCCTGCTCCGACCCCGATACGCCGGACGCGGCCGACGGCTTCCCGTATCTGCGCCGCCGTGGGCCGCTCGCCATCGTCGGCCTGTCCACCGCCTTTCCCTCGCTGCCAGGCCACGCCACGGGGCGGCTCGGCGCCATTCAGCTGGCGCGCCTCGACCGCCTGCTCGAGCGCCTGAGCGGCGCCGGCCAGTGCCGGGTCCTCCTGATGCACCATTCCCCGGTCGAGGGCGTCAGCCGGCGACGCCGGCGGCTGCTCGACGCCCCCGAGCTACGACGCTGCCTCGCCGAGCGCGGGGCGGATCTCGTGCTCCACGGCCACGAGCACCGGTTCCGATTCGATCAGATCGCAGGGGCGAGTGGTCCCGTTCCGGTGTTCGGCGTGCCGTCGGCGTCGAAGCATTCCGTCAGCGCGGCTGAGGTGGCGCAGTATTACGTCTACGAGATCGAGGGAAGCCGTGGCCAATGGCGGATCGTCGCTGAGAGCCGGCGCTTCGCCGCCGCGTCGCATGGCTTCGTGCCGGGGACGCGGCAGATCGTTGCGCGGCAGGACGACACCTTGGCGCTGGTTCCCGAGTCCGGCGGCGGGCGATGCCGAAGATCGGCCTGATCAGCAACCCGAGCAGCCAGCGCAATCGGCGCGGCCTGGATGGAATCCATCGGGCTGTCGCCGGCGCCCCCGACGTGATCCACGTCGCGACCGATGCGGGCCAGGACCTGGACGCCGCCTTGATCGAGTTCGCGCGTCAGGAGGTCGGGCTCCTCGTGATCAACGGTGGCGACGGGACGGTGCAAACGATCCTGACCCGCCTTCTGGAAGACCGACCATTCGAAACGGTGCCGTATGTCGCCGTCCTGGCCCGCGGCACGGCGAACACCACGGCGGCCGACGTCGGCCTGCGCGGCAGGGCGGCCGCCGGGCTCGCGCGCCTGCTCGCGGCGGTCCGAGACGGCACGATCGAGGGCCAGATCGTGGAGCGCCCGATCCTGCGCCTCGAGAACATCCGAGGCAAAGGACCACAGCGCGGGATGATGTTCGGCGCCGGGGCGGTTCAGGGTGCCATCGAGCTCTGCTGCCGGAAGGTCTACGCCCGCGGTCTGAGGGGCAATCTCGGGATCGGGCTGACCCTGGCGGCCCTGCTCTTCGGCACCATCTTCGAGGCGCGCAACCACGGCATTCTGAGGGGGCACGACATCGCCGTCTCCCTCGATGGCGGCGCGGAGAATCGGACCAGCCGGTTGCTGGTCCTGGCCACCACGCTCCATCGCCTGATCCTCGGATCCCGGCCGTTTTGGAACTACGAGGGCGAACCGATCCGCTACACCAGCATCGCCTATCCGCCAGATCATCTGCTGCGGTCGGCCCCGAAGGTGCTCTATGGGTGGCGGCGCCGGGCGCTCAGCCCAAAGGTGTACGACAGCCAGGGCGCAGGACGCATCGGGGTGCGCCTGGAGGAGCCATTCACGGTGGATGGCGAGATGTTCGAGCCGTCGCCCGATCGACCGGTGCTGATCACGGCACCCGATTGGGTGCGGTTCGTGAGGCTCTGAGCCCCTTGGAACAGCTGTCTACGGCGCTGGTTCGACTGCTCGCCGCGGAGGCCGCGGTGCCGGTTCCGCCCTCGATCGGCGCGGTCGCGGAGGCGGCGCGGCGCCGGCATGGGCCCGGGATCGCGGCGGTGTTGTTCTACGGCAGCTGTCTTCGCGATGCCGACGACGTCGGCAAGATCGCCGATCTGTATCTGCTGGCGGACAGCTACGGCGAGATCCACCGCGGGGCTTTGATGCGCGCCCTCAACCGCCTGCTGCCGCCGAACGTGTACTACATCGAAACGCCGTTCGAAGGCCGGACGGTGCGCGCCAAGTACGCCATCCTCACGCTGGCCCAGTTCGAGCGCCTGGTCGGGCAGCGGACGCTGCAATCCTATTTCTGGGCGCGCTTTGCCCAGCCGACGATCGTTCTTTGGGCGCGCGCGCCGGCGATCCGGGACCGGGTGGTCCGGGCCCTTGCGCACGCCGTCGTGACGACGGCATGGGCAAGCCGCCCGCTGCTCGATGCGAATGCGACCTCGAGCGCTCTTTGGGCGCGGGCGTTTCGCGAGGCGTATCGGACCGAGCTGCGCGCCGAAGCGCCGGAGCGCGGCGACGCGCTCTATCAGGCGTTCGCCGACCGCTACGACTCGATTACGCGGATCCTCTTGCGCTCCGACGAGGCGCTTCAAAGTGTATCGCCAGGCGACCGGCGCGAAGCGGAGCGAAGGTGGCGCCGACGCCGCGTCGTCGGTAAGACGCTCTCGGTGCTGCGCCTCGTCAAGTCAGCCTTCACCTTCGAGAACGGCGCCGCCTATCTGGTGTGGAAGATCAGACGCCATTCCGGCGTGAGCGTCGAGCTGACGCCCTGGCAAAGACGCCACCCGATCCTGGCCTCGGGCACCCTGTTCTGGAAGATCTATCGGGCGGGAGGCTTTCGTTGACCTGGGCCTCACCCATGAGCGGCAAGCTGCGCCGGCTCCGGCCCGCGCTCATCGAGCTCGGCGGCGACCCGCCCGAACCGGCGACAGACTTCGGCGATCTCGTCCGAGGTATGCGCCGCCGACACGCTGCACCGCAGCAGGCACACGCCGTTCGGCGTCCCCGGCGGCAGGGCGAGATTGACGTAGACGCCGTGCTCCAGCAGGCGGTTCCACGCCCAGAACGCCGTCTGCTCGTCAGATAGTCGCACCGCGATGATCGGGCTCTTGGCCGAGCAGACCTCGAAGCCGAGCGCCGTGAGGCCATCGTACAACGCGCCGGCATTGGCCCACAGCCGCTGCCGCAGCTCGGGCTCCTCGCGGATCCGCCGGAACGCCGCCCGCACCGAGGCGATGCTGGACGGGCACGACGACGCCGTGAACATGTACTGCCGGCAGCAAAAGCGCAGGACCTCGAACTTCGGGTGATCGGACGCGATGAATCCGCCCACCGCACCCAGGCTCTTGCTGAAGGTGCCGGCCACGAAGTCGACCGCCGCCTCGACGCCCTGCGCTTCCGCAGCCCCCCGGCCGCCCTTTCCGAGTACGCCGACCGAATGCGCCTCGTCGACCAGCAGATAGGCGCCGTGCCGCGCCTTGACCTCGGCGAACTCGGCGAGCGGAGCCTGATCCCCGAGCATACTGTAGATGCCCTCGACCACGATCAGCTTGCACTCGCCCTGGTCGGCGAGCCGCGTCAGGCGGCGGTCGAGATCGTCGGCATCGTTGTGGCGAAATCGCACCACGGTCGCGCTGCTCAGGCGACAGCCGTCGTAGATGCTCGAGTGGGAGTCGGCATCCAGAAGGATGACGTCGCGCGGACCTGCGAGCCCGGCGAGCATGCCCAGATTGGCTTGGTAGCCGGTCGGGAAGACCAGCGCGCTGCGCCGCCTCATGAAGGCCGCGATCTCGTGCTCGAGCGCGCGATGGATGGCGTAGGTGCCATTTGCGATCCGCGAGCCGGTGGTGCCGGTGCCGTGCTCCCGGATCGCGGCGACGGCCGCTTCCATGCACTCGGGATCGAGGGTGAGGCCGAGATAGTTGTTGGTCCCCACCAGGATCGTGTCGCGACCGTTGACGCGGCCCCGCGTCGCCGACAGCACCTCGTCGACGCACACGCCAAAGGGATCGGCGCCGGCTTGAAGGACTTTGCCATGACGTCCCGCGACCAGCGCGTACTTGTCGAAGACATCCATGAATTCAGCGGCCTTTGGTCTGTTGGCGGATCACGTCTAGCAGATCCTGCACGTTTCTCAAGTCCGCGACGAGGTTCATCGGGATGTCGATGCCGAACTTGTCCTCGATTTCCATGATCAGATCCATGGCGGCGACCGAATCGATATTGAGATCGCCACTCAGCTCGGTGGCCGGCGTCAGGACGACCTCGGCGGGGCGGTAGCGTTCCAGTATGGGTCGCACCTCCAGAAACAGCGAGTCGTCATGCTCGGCCATGATCATCGTGCCCGATTATGAGGAGATGTGGGCGGGTGATCCCGGCGGCAACCGCGGACCTCGCGCGAGGAGCGACCGGTACGCCCGGATCAGAGCCATTTGCGCTGCATATACCAGGCGAGCGTGGCTGCGAAGCCGTTATCGAACGTGACCCGGGACGGACCCGCCGGCAACGGCACCCCGCCCTCGGCCCGGCACAGCCAATCCGAATGATACAGCTCGCGCAGCTTGCCGAGCGTGAGCATGGGCGCGCGGCGCAAGGCGACGCCCAGGATCTGGGCACATGCCGCGGGCAGCCACAACGCGATCCACGGCACCGGCACCGTCCGGATCCGTCGATCCAGATGGCCGCCTGCGATCCGCGCCAGGTCCGCCCAGCGGTACCCGCCGCTGCCGTCATCGGGCTCCATCACGGCGCCCTCCCAGCGCGGACCTTCGAGCAGGCGCGCCACGATCTCGGCCAAATCGTCGACGTACAGCAGCGAGAAGCGCGCATCGGCCGCCGGCACGAACAGAAGGCCTTTTTGGATCTGTCGGAAGAACGGGAGGGTAGCCCGATCGCCGGGACCGTAGACGGCGGGCGGCCGCACGATGCAGAAGTCCGCCTTGCCGGCAAGCATCTCGCGAACCGCATCCTCTGCCATGCGCTTGCTCGCGGCGTAGGGCGACAGTCCGGGCTCGCGCGCTGCCAGAGACGACATCAAAATCAGGCGGGGCGGTCTCGGCTGGGCGATGAGGGCCGCCGCGAGCGCGGCGGTGCCATCCCGATTGACCTGAACGAACGCGTTCCTGCTGCGCGCGCTGATCGCACCGGCACAATGGACCACCGCCCGCGCCGAGTCGACCAGGGCCTCGAGACTCGCAGGATCTTCGAGGGTCCCGCGGACGACCTCGGCGCCGGCTTCCGCCAACGCTGGATCCGAGCGCCGGGCGAGCGCGCGCACGCGCCAACCCCGGTCGAGCAGCCGCGCCACGACCCGCCGGCCGATGAACCCGGTGCCTCCGGTTACCGCAATCAGGCGTTTCACGGCTCAAGGACGGCCACGACGCGTGGCCTCTCGGCTGTGACGGATCAGCTCGCGACCGCAAGGACCCCCAGATCGCCGCGGTCCTGTACCCCCTGCGGCGACGCCACGTCCTTGATCGCCGCACTCAGGTAGTTCGCCTTGGCGGCGGCGCGACTGAGCTTGCCCGAGGTGGTGAACGTGAGCGAGCCCGATGGTGCCAGCACCACCTCGCACTCGACGCTTGCCACCTTTTGCACCGTCGCCCTGACCGCCTGACGGAGCTGATGCCGCTGCGCCGGATCGCTCGTCCGGCACTCGATCACCACCACGACCCGTTCCCGATCGTCCTCGTCGGTCACCGCAAACGCGGCGACGTCCCCGGAGCGCACGCCGTCCAGATGCTCGATCGCCCATTCGAGATCCTGCGGCCAGATATTGCGCCCGTTGAAGATGATCAGGTCCTTGCTGCGACCGGTGATGACCAGCCGACCGTCGATCAGGTACCCCATGTCACCGGTGTCCAGCCAGCCGTCCGCGGTGACCACCGAGCGTGTCGCCTGCAGGTCGCGGAAGTAGCCGCGCATCAGGCTCGGACCCTGAATGCAGACCCGTCCGATCACCCGATCCGGCAGGCGATCGTTGCGGTCATCGCGGATCTCGACGCGGTAACCCGGCATGGGGCGGCCGCACACCGCGAACGGGCGGGCGCGACCACTCGGACCCTGACCGTCCGGCTCGACCGCGATCGCCTGTCGATGCAGCTCGAGGGCGGCGCCGCAGCGCACCCGGTCGACCTCGACCCCCTTGCCTGGCGTGGCGAAGGTGACCGCAAGCGTTGCCTCGGCGAGGCCATAGCTGGGCAGAAACGCCTCGCCGCGGAAGCCGAATGCCGCGAACCGCTCGGCGAAGTCCTGCAGCACGCGGGTGCGGATCATCTCGCCGCCCACGCCCGCAATCCGCCAGGCACTGAGATCGAGCGGCTCGAGGCCGCCCTTGGCAGCGCGGCGCACGCACAGCTCGTAGCCGAAGGTCGGCGCGAACGAAATGGTGCCGCGCTGCTCGCTCATGACCTTGAGCCACGTCAAGGGTCGCCGCGCAAAGCCGGTGGTCGGGATGTAGTCGATCGAGAGCTGCGCCATGATCGGTGCCAGGCAGCAGCCGACCAGCCCCATGTCGTGATACAGCGGCAGCCACGACACGCAGCGGTCGCGCTCGGTCACCGCCAAGCCGTGGCGGGCGATCGCCGCTGCGTTGTCGGCTACCGCCTGCTGGGTCACGAGGACGCCCCGAGGAACGCTGGTGCTGCCCGAAGAGTACTGGATGTAGCATGGCTCGTCGGCGCCGAGCGGCCGCAGATCCGCGCCGACCGCCGCCAGCCCGCCGAACGCCTCCGGCGTCGCGATCAGGTCAACGCCGACGCCCGATGCGGCATTGCGCACCGTGCCGAGCAACTCGTCCGAGGCGATCACCACGCGTGCCTGCGCCGTCCGCAGCATGCTCCGCAGCCGCTCTTCGTACGCCTCTCGCCCGCCGAAATTCACGCTGAGCGGAAGCGGCACAGGGATCAGGCCGGCGTACTGGCAGGCAAAGAAGAACTCGAGAAACGCAGGCGTGGTCTCGGCGACCAGCGCAACCCGCGAGCCGCGGGCGAATCCGAGACCCGCCAGGCGCAGGGCCAGATCCGTGGCGCGCGCGCGCAAATCGCGATAGGGCACGACCTGCTCCAGCTCGCCGCGTGCGGAGAAGAAGTTGCATCCCGTCTCGCCCAGCGCGGCGTAATCCAACCCTTGCGTGAGGGTTTTGAAGCCGCTGAGGCGAAAAGGCAGTGTCGCATTGGTGGTCGGGGTGGGCGTCATCACTCTCTCTTCAACCGCAACCACAGGTCCGTGCCACACCGCACCGCCGGCGCGGCGGGCCGCACTCAAGCCGACGGAGACTACTGGGCGCGACTCGGCAACACGAATCACATTGTGTGGCAGATTGTTACACCGCGCCCCGAGGGGTTTCATCAACTTCAGGTTAAGCTGGCGCCGAGAGGCGTCGGCGCGAGGTGACGAGCGACCTGGCGGCCGCCGAATACGCGCAAGCCGTTAGGAATTCGTTAATGTTCCCCGTGTTACACGTTCAGCGGCTTGAACGTGGACGCGGGCGCGACGATCGTCTTTCGGTCAGCCTCGCGGCGCTCAAGCCGATGTCCTCCCTGACGTTGTGATGCCTCCCTGTTGCTTCGGCCGCCGGTTCGCCGGCGGCCCTTTCTTTTGCTGCAAGGCGGCACGCGCCGATTCATTGGCTGACCCAGAGGATCCGCACGAGCCACGCCACTTCCTGACGGGGGAGCACCTGGGGCGCGAGATCGTTGGCGAAGGGGGCAATCTCGATGCGCTGCGCGGTGCGGCGCAGCAGGGTCCCGGCAAGGATCGGCCCCGGGCGCGTCTTCAGGACCACGCGATCTCGCCGTCGGATGCTGGCGACGGGCGATACGATCAGGAGATCGCCATCGCGGTAGGTCGGCAGGAGGTCGTCGCCGTGGACCTCGAGCGCATAGGCATGGGGATCGTCGAGGTTCGGGAACTCGATCTCGTCCCACGTTTGACCCACCGGGAAGCCCGCATCGTCGAACACCTCGGCCCGGTCCGCCTGATCCATGGCGATGCAGCGCAGGCGATGCGAGGGCATAGGGGCCGCATCGACCGGCCGATCCGCCATCAGGGCGACGAAGTCGTCCAGCGAGGTCTCGGTCGCGGTCAAGATCTTGGCGAGGCTTTCGGTGCTCGGCCAGCGCGGCTTGCTTTGCTTGGTCACCCGCTTGCTGGGATTGAACGTGGTCGGGTCGAGACCGGCGCGACGGGCGAGACCCGACGCGGAGAGGCCTCGCTCTCGAGCCAGGCGATCGATGCCGTGCCAAACCTGGTCGTGCGTGAACATAGGAATGGGCTCCGCGCGCTGGCAGACTCGCAGCCAGCCTAAGGTTTGCCTTGCCGGCTGTCAGCAGGAACATGCTCACCCGACTTGACATACCCGGGTGTTTCTGATTGTGATATAGGAGAATATTCTTACATTCTGGTTAACGGTTCTCTCGATGCCGACCGCGTCCAGTGCGCACGCCACTCGGACTCGCGCCCGGTGGTGCGGCAACGCCCCGCCCCGCGGCGACGTCCGACAGGGCGCCTCGAGCCATGCTCCGGACCCGCCCTCCCGCCACCAGGACCACCGGCGGCCGGCGGCCGGCGCGCCGGTCCTGGTCGTGTTCGTCGATCACGCCGATTGTCCCTGGCTGCGCCTGCTGCGCCGCGGCTACCGGCACTGTTTCGTCGTAGTTCGCGCGCGATCGCTGTGGCTGGCCTGCGAGCCCCTCAAGGACCGGATCGAGCTGCACGCGCTTGATCTGCCACCAGCGTTCGACCTCGCCGGGTTCTACGCCGGGCAGGGCCATCGGGTGCTGCTGGGCCGGCGCCCTCCGCCCGGTCCGAGACGGCGTCTCGCTCTGGCTCCCCTGACCTGCGTCACCGTGGTCAAGCGCCTGCTCGGCATTCACGCTCCGTGGGTGTGGTCTCCCTGGCAGCTGTACACCCATCTCTCCGGGCCGGCCTGGGACTTCCGTCCCTGGTGCGACGGGCGCGCGGCGCTGAACCGGACAGCAGCGACCCCGGCGACGTGCGCGCGAAATTCAGCGCTTGACATGGAGGCGTGCTAGGTATATCGTCCTATCACTTTGCTTCTCCCTTTCGCCGCCGGGCACGTCCCGCGGGCGTCGCCTTCCCACCGCATGCGGAGAACCGCTCATGGGTGAGCTCTCGCTCGATGCCGTCTGGTCGCGGTACCAGCGGGCCAAGCAGCGCCGGCGCTGCTGGGAACATCTGTGGCGGGAGTGCTACACCTTCGCGCTGCCGCAGCGCGGTGGCGGACTCGGCTCGGAGTTCCGTCCCGGAGCCAATCCGGTCGAGCGTCTGTTCGACGGCACCGCGCTCGACGGCGTGGAGCAGCTGGGCGCTTCGCTGCTCGCCGAGCTGACACCGCCCTGGTCGCAATGGTTCGGCCTGATCCCGGGGCGCGACGTCGGCCCGGTCGAGCGCGGCGCGGTCGCGGAGGCACTCGATCGCCTCACTCAGACCGTGCAGGCCCACTTCGACCGCTCGAACTTTGCGGTCGAGATCCACCAGTCGTTCTTGGATCTGATCACGGTCGGCAGCGCCACGCTTCTGTTCGAGGAGGCCCCGGTCGGCGGCTCGAGCGCGTTCCGGCTGACCGCCGTGCCGATGAGCGAGATCCTGTTCGAGGCCGGGCCCGACGGCCAGATCGATGGCCATTTTCGCGAGCGCAGCCTGCCGCTCGACGTGCTGCAGGCGCGCTTCCCAGGCTCCGAGCTGTGCAAGTCGGGCGCGGCCGGCTCTCAAGACCAGCCTGAGCAGACCATCGCGGTGGTCGAGGCGGTGCTCCCGCACGACGGCGGCTTTGCCTACCTCGCCTTGCGCGCCGATGACCCCGCGCGGCCGACGCCGCTTGCGACCGGCCGGTTCGAGAGCTCGCCGTTCATCAGCTTTCGCTGGGTCAAGGGCGCCGGCGAGATTTACGGCCGATCGCCGGTCATGACCGCGCTGCCCGACATCAAGACCGTCAACAAGGTCGTGGAGCTGGTCCTCAAGAACGCCTCGATCGCGGTCACCGGCATCTGGCTGGCCGACGACGACGGCGTCCTCAATCCGGCGAACATCAAGCTCGTCCCTGGCAGCATCATTCCCAAAGCGGTTGGCTCGTCCGGGCTGACCCCGCTTCAGGCGCCCGGCCGCTTCGACATCTCGAACCTGGTGCTCGACGATCTGCGCGCCCGGATTCGACACACGCTCCTGGTCGATCGCCTCGGCCCCGTCGGCGGCGCGCGGATGACCGCCACCGAGGTGGTCGCGCGCGCCAGCGAGATGACGCGCCTGCTCGGCGCCACCTACGGCCGCCTGCAGGCCGAGTTGCTGACCCCGCTGCTGACCCGGGCGATCGCGATCCTGCGGCGGCGCGGCGAGATCCCCGACATCGGCCTCGACGGGCGCACGGTCGACCTCCAGTACAAGTCGCCTCTTGCCCGCACCCAGGCGCGTCAGGACGTGCAGGAGACCATGCTGTGGCTCGAGACCACCGCGCAGATGGGCCCCCAGGCCACGGGCGTGGTCGATCAGCCGGCCACGGCACGCTGGCTCGGCGATCGCCTGGGCGTGCCGGGCCACCTGATGCGCGACATCGACTCCCCGGTGCTGCTCGCCGAGGCTGCGCTCGCAGCGCTCGAGGGCGACCAGGAAGCCGGGGCCACCGATGCGAGCTGATGGCGCGCCCGCCGGCTGGGCGTGGTTTGCGACGGATGACGCCGCCCCCGCCAGTTCCGGCCCGGAGGATCACGAGCTGTGCCGCGCGTTCGCCCACTGCTTTGCGGGCGCCGCCGGCCGCATGGTGCTCGATCACCTCAGGCGCGTGATCCTCGAGCGCCGCCTGCCACCGAACGCGAGCGATGCCGAACTCCGTCATCTCGAGGGGCAAAGGCACGCCGTGGCCCACATCGTCGCCATGGTCGAGCGCGGTAGCGCCCGGACATGATCCCCTTCCGCAGTGAAGATTAGGACAGGCAATGAGCGAAGAGCTACAGCAATCGGTCGAGGCGCCTGCCGAGGAGATCTCGGCGAGCGTGTCTGCGGTGGATGCCCCGCCAGTCGCCGGCGAGCCGCCGACGCACGAGCCGGCCGACCGGCCGGGCGGCGTGCCGGAGAAGTTCTGGGATCGCGAAGCCGGCACCATCCGCACGGAAGCGTTGCTCAAGTCCTATGTCGAGCTCGAGCGCAAGCTCGGCTCGATGGTGCCTCTGCCGGGCGACGACGACCAGGAGGGGCGGGAGCGACTGCGTCGGGCCCTCGGTGTTCCGGCCGCGCCTGAGGACTATCGGATCGAGACCCGCGACGAGCTGGTCGAGCCGACCCCGGAGATCAACGCCAGGCTGCATGAGGCGGGATTCACCCAGGAGCAGGCGCAGCTGATCTACGACCTCGCTGCCGAGCACCTGCTTCCGGTGATCGACGACGCCGTGGCCGAGCTGGGCGCGAGCCGGGATGCCGAGCGCCTGGCGTCGCACTTCGGCGGCGATGCGGCGTGGCAGAACATGGCGCGGCAGATCAAGACTTGGGGCGAGGCCAACCTGGCCGGCGACGTGTATCGGACCCTGGCCTCGAGCTACGACGGCGTGCTCGCGATGCACCAGATGATGCAGGCGCGCGAGCCGAGGGTGCTGCAGGGCGCCGACGGGCCCCAGAGCGACTTCGATGAGGCGTCGCTCACCCGGATGATGCGGGATCCGCGCTACTGGCGTGAGCGGGAGCCCGCCTTCGTCGCCCAAGTGACCGAGGGCTTCAAGCGCCTCTACCCCAGCTGAGCCGAAGCACCTCACCAGGCGAGCCGTACCGGGCGCTTCGGCAGCGCCGACGCAGATCCACGCGCATGCTGGCACCCCTCGGGTGCCCGACAGAGGAGACCACCATGGCCAGAGTCCGCAGCAAGGGGCCCGGCGCGACCAAACTCGTCCGTGACGACGACCTCGTACCCATGCCGATCATGCCGTGGGGCACCGTGCACAACCTGAGCCCGACCGAGACGACGGCTGCGCGCAACGGCACGGCCATCTCCGCCGACAGCGGTGTGGTCAGCATCGTCGCGATCGGCGGCGCGGCCCACTTCAAGCAGGGCGATTCGAGCGTCGTGGCGACGGTGAACGACCCTTACCTGCCCGAGGGCGAGTGGCACGAGCTGCCGGTGTTCGACGGCGCCGAGTGGAGCTACGTCTCCATCATCTCGGCGACCGGCGCCGGCCCGATCTCAGCGCAGATCGTCGAGCGGCAGTAGATCATGGGCACGCTTGGCCTCAAGCCGAGCGGGCGTTTGGGCCTGAGCCCAAGGCGTCGCCGGCCGTCGACCCCGCCGTTCACGCCGGACCAGATCGCGGACCTGGCTCTCTGGTACAAGGCAGGCGACCCGCAAAACACCGTGAGCGGAGGCGCCATCGAGCAGGCCTTCGATCTGTCCGGCAACGGCCGGCACGCCACGCAGAGCACGAGCGCCGCGCGACCGCTGGACGCGACCGATCCGGATGGTCGGGCGGTCATGCGGTTCGATGGCGGCGACGACTCCCTCCAGGTCCTGGCCCCGCCGGACCTGGCGAACGGCGTCACGGTATTCCTGGCCTATCGGATCCGCCAACACGTCAACGGCGCTGGGATCATCGGCGCGGGCAAGAGCGGCGACGCTCAGGGCAACGACAAGTGGTTCGAGTTCACCTCGAGCTTCAGCGCCAACCGAACGCAGCTCGTGGCCAAGGACACTCTGGCCAATCCGATCGTCCTGCCCGCGCGCGTCGATCCGCGGGGCGACAAGAACTACGCCATCTTCTCGGTGAGCAACACGACCGGAACGCTCCGAGACTTTCCTGGCAGCGTCAGCGACACCGGCACCGACCAGGTCATGCCCGGCACCCCGGACCTGATCGCCCTGGGGTCGCGCATATTCAACCAATTCGCGTCGCCGCCGTTCAGCTTCGTCGACGTGTACGAGGTCGGACTCTACGCGCGTGTGCTCGGCGGCCCGGAGATCGACCAGTTGGCTGCCTATGTTCAGGCGCGTCACGGCATCGGCTGGTCCCCCGGCTACCTCGATAGTGGTCTCGCCTGGTGGCACGACGACTGGAGCAGCTTCACCCTTAGCGGCTCGCTGGTCGATCAGTGGGGCGATCGCAGCGGCAAGGGCCGCCCCTGGACAGGGAGCGGCAGCGCGCGCCCCGCCAAGACCACCGATGCGGGCAAGGTCGTGGTCCGCTTCGACGGCAGCGACGACGTACTCAGCCTCGGCGGCACGCTGCCCGGCCTCCAGCCGTTCACGGCGGCGGTGGTGTACCGCGTGCGCAACCGCGTCGACTTCGAAGGTGTGCTCTCGGCCGCCGCGGCGAGCGGCGTGGATCACGAGAGCTTCTGGACCTTCGAGACGGCGAGCGCGGCCTCGGGCGACATGCAGCTGTTCGGTCGTTCGCTCGAAGCCGACCAACTGACGCTTACCAGAGCCGATGGCGGCGGCGCGCAGATCGCGATCTGGACCGCGGCAACCGGCAACGCGACCTTGCGCGATCGGATCGGCGAGGTCAGCGACAGCTATGGCGGCAGCTTCGGCACGCCTGCGGCCATCGTCCTCGGGGCCCGCTATGACGCCGGCCCCTTCAACCATGGCGACGTCGACGTGATGGCGACGGTCGGCGTCAACAGCGCCCTGGCCGCAGTCGATCAGCAGAAGCTGATCGACTGGGCGATCGCCAAGTGGGGCGTCTGACCCGTGACCGCTCTCGGATTGCGGACCAGCAGCCGTCTGCGCTTGAGCCCGAGGCGGCGCTCGCCGGCGTCGCAGTTCGTGCCGCCGCGACTGTCCGGCCTTGCGTTCTGGTATGACGCGGCGCTCAGCACCTACGCGAGCGGCACCTGGCACGACCTGAGCGGCAACGGCAACCACGCGGCGCAAGCGATCGCGTCGCAGCAGCCGAGCCAGACCGTCGACGGGGCGGGGCGCCAGGTGCTCCGATTCGATGGCATCGACGACGCCCTGCTGGTGAGCGCCCCGCCCGGCCTGTCCGCCGGACTGACCCTGTTCGTGGTCTACCGCATCCGCACCCCAGTCGATTTTCGGGGAATCTTCACCGCTTCGGCAGCGACCGGAACCGACCACCAACACTTCTTCACGCTGCAATACGAGCAGGTGGCCAACCAGCGCGTCCAGGTGTTCGGCCGGTCGGCCCAGCCGGATCAGATCGTAGTCCGGGGCGTCGATTCCACCGAGACGCAGTATGCGATGGTCACCTTCGACGACGACGGCGTCGATGTCGAATTGCGGGACCTCAACGGCATCGCCGGCGACAGCTCGACCTTCGCCCCCTTTGCGACGCCCGCGACCATGGTCGTCGGCGCGCGCTACAACGCAGGGGCGGTGTTCAGTTTCGGCGCGGTCGACCTTTACGAGATCGGCCTCTACGCGCGCGAATTGAGCCCGGCCGAACGCGATCAGCTCGAGACCTATGTGCAGATGCGCCATGGCCTGGTCTGGAACCCGCGCTTCATCGGCAAGGATCTGGCTTGGCTTCATGACGTCGACCTGAGCGCATTCGCCCTGAGCGGCGGCCAAATCGACCAATGGAGCGATCTCAGCGGCAACGGCCGCCATTGGACCCAGACCAGCACCGATCGGCCGATCAAGACCACCGATGGTGATGGCCGGGACATCGTCCGGTTCGACGGCGTCGATGACCTGCTGGCCCTGGCCGGCTCTCCGCCCGCCCTGGAGCCGTTCTCCGTGGGCGTCGTCTATCGGATGCGGGACCGGGGCGACTTCACGGGCATCATCTCGGCGGCGCCCGAGGCCGGCACCGACCACACCGACTTCTGGGCCTTCCGCAATGCCTCGGCGGCCTCGCTCGCCCTCGAGCTGTTCGGCCGTTCTGCTGAGCTCGACCCCTTGAGCCTTACCGCCGACGACAGCGGCGCCGCGCAAGTGGCCGTGTGGGCGCTGGAGAGCGGCACCGGCGCGCTCCGCGACGCCCTCGGATCGAGCACCGACACGTACGACGGCAGCTTCGGCACGCCGGCCGAGATCGTGCTCGGCGGCCGCTACAGCGGCGCCCCGTTCGGATATGCGGCGATCGACGTGCTGGCGACCGTCGGTGCCAGCCGGGCTCTATCGGCCACGGATCAACAGCGCCTGATCGAGTGGGCGGGTGCCAGGTGGAGCCTCTGAGTGGTTGACCGGCGCCCTCAGGACTTCCCGAACGGCACGCCCGGCGGGATCACCGACAACACCGCGGCGATCCAGGCGGCGATCGATGCCTGGCAGCCGGGCGACCAGGTGATCATCTCGGGCGGCACCTTCCGGACCAGCGGCGCGCTGGTGATCGGCCAGAACGATCTGCTGCTCAAAGGCGATGGCGAGATCCGAGCGCTTTCGGGCTTCCCCGCCAGCTCGGCTCTGTTCGAGGTGACCGGCACCGGGGTCGCGTTCGACACCGACGGCCTCGAGCTCGACCAGGCGGACGTGATGATCGGCGGCAACAGCATCCGCGCGACGGGGGCGGTCGGTCTGCAGATCCTGTCCGTGGTGTCCAGAGGAACCCAGCGCGCGTTCCTGAGCGTCGAGACCGCCACCACCGATCTGCTGCTGGCCGGCTGTGACCATTTGGGCAAGGGCTACGGCGTGCTCGCGCCCGATCCGTCCGGGCTGACGCGGCTGACCTTTCGGGATTCGAGGTTCGAGCACGTCGGCAGCGGCTCGGAAGGTGATGGCGTACAGCTCAACTGCGCGACCTTCGGCGCCAGCTTCGTCGACGTCATCGGCTGCACCGCCATCGGCTACATCGGCGAGGCCAACTCCAAGGGCATTGGCTTCGGGTTCGCCGGCACCACGGACGGCCGCCTGATCGGCTGCCGGGCCGAGCAGTGCGAGGGCGACGCCTTCCATCTCGAGAATGGCGCCCATCGCTGGCTGTGCGCCGATCTGATCGCTTGCGACATCGGCGGGCCTGCTCCGGTCGGCGGCAACGGCTCCGGGCTGATCGCGTACGACAGCGACGACATCACCGTCGTGCTGATGCTGGCCAAGAACTGCGGCTACCACGGCATCGCGCTCAGCGGCCAGGGCAGCGCCGCGCAACGCCTGAACGGCGTGGTCGAGCGCTGCACGGTCGACACCACCGGGCGCGACGGCATTCACATGACCGCGCAGAAGAGCTTCCGGATCGACCGCAACTGGGTCCGCGACCCGTCGAACGGCAATCCGGGTCTCTACGCGGGCATCCACGTCGCTCGGCAAGGCGGCACCATGCTCGAGAACATGGACGGCACGGGCGTGGGCAACGTGATCGTGCTGAGCGGCGCCACCACGCCGCTCGGGGCGATCGTGATCCGCCCTCAGAGCGAGAACGTGACGATCGACGGGGTCGGCGGCGCGCAAATCCGGGTCACCGAGGAAGGCGATACGCGGGTGACCGAAGCCGGCCAACTACGTGCTCTGGAGATTGGGTGATGGCCAAGAGGATCAGCGAGCTGCCAGCGGCCGGCGCGGTCGCCGATACCGACGAGCTGGAGCTCAACCAGTCCGGCACCTCGCGCAAGGCAACCCGTGCGCAGATCGTTGCCGGCCTCGCTGCGGCCACGCACGTGCACACCCTCGCGGACGTGACCGACGCCGGAGCCCTTGCCACCAAGGATGTCGTCGTCGAGGCCGACATCGCGAACGCTGCCGTGACCACAGGCAAGCTGGCCGACCTCAGCGTCAGCAACGCCAAGCTGGCGCTCGAGGCGGTATCCGCGGATCGGCTCGCCGACGCTGCCGTCACCAATCTGAAGATCGCCGATGGCGCGGTCACCACCGCCAAGATCGCGGCGAACGCGGTCGATTCCGGCCGGCTCGCCGGCGCCGCCGTCACCACGGTGAAGATCGCCGATGGCGCGGTCACCACCGCCAAGATCGCGGCGAACGCGGTCGATTCCGGCCAGCTGGCCGACGCTGCCGTCACCACGGCGAAGATCGCCGCCGGCGCTATCACCGCGGCCGAGATCGCGGCGAACGCGGTCGATTCCGGTCAGCTGGCCGACAACGCGGTCACCATGGCCAAGATCGCCGGCAACGCGGTCAATACCAGCAAGATCCAAGCGAATGCCGTGACGGCGACCCAGCTGGCCAGCAACGCGGTCACCGAGCCCAAGATCGCCGGCAATGCGGTCACCACGAGCAAGATCGCGGCAGGCGCGGTCGATTCCGACCAGCTCGCCGACGATGCCGTCACCACGGCGAAGATCGCGACCGGCGCCGTCACCGCGGCCGAGATCGCGGCGAGCGCGGTCGGTCCGACCCAGCTGGCGAACACCGCCGTCAACCCCGGGGTCTACACGGTCGCCACCGTCACGGTGGACCAGCAAGGCCGGATCACGGCGGCCTCGAGCGGCATTGCCGGAGAAACCAACACCGGCGCGAATGCCGGCGTGGACGGCGTCGGCGTGTTCGCGGGCAAGGTCGGGGTCGATCTGCAGTTCCGCCATATCGCGCCGGCAAGCAACAAGGTCACGGTGACGCTGAACGGCGAGGACATCGACGTCGACATCGTCGAGGGCAACCTGCAAATCCCGGCCGGCAACGTCACCGGGCTTGCCGCGGTCGCCACCGTCGGGACGCTCGCCGCCCTCACCAGCCTGGATGCCGACGGCGGTGCGTTCACCAACTACCTGGCCGCCCAGGACACGATGAGCGGCCCGCACACCTTCGTCGCATCCGACAGCGGCCGGGAGAAGATCTTCACCGGCGCTGCCCCGGCAAACTGGACGATCCATGCGCTCAATGCGGGCACCCACGTCGTGGTCCACAACGTCGGAACCGCCACCATCACCTTTGTGGCGAGCGGCGTCACGTTGAAGGGCCTGACCACGCTGGCGGCGGACAAGACCGCCGCCGTGTCCTGGCTGCCCGGCAACGTGGTCAAGCTGACAGGTGAGCTGAGCTGATGCTGATCAGTGCCTACTACGGCAGCATCGCCGCCGGGTTCGCGCCGGTTGGCGAGCCCTGGTCCGACGGCACCTTCTGGTCCGACGGCACCGGCTGGATCGACGGATGAGGACGGCCGGCATGGTGCTCGAACCAGCGTGCATGTCGCCGGCGCCGCCGGCGATCTGCAGACCCTTTCGTTCGGCGAGAGGCGTGGTCAACCCGCGCGCGAGCGGGCCCCCGACCTCGGACCCGCCCAGGCGGGGCGTGCCCGCCGAGACCGCGGCCCGCTTCTAGATCAGGCGCGCTTCGTGCCTGGTCCGGCGGACCAACCGCGCGTCGTCTCTCGCCACCCCCCACGGAGGGACGAACGTTGTCCACCAGTATCGATCAAGCGTTCACCAAGCAGTTCGAGGAAGAGGTCCATCAGGCGTACCAGCGGATGGGCTCGAAACTGCGCAATACCGTGCGCGTGAAGAACGGCGTGCGCGGCAGCTCCACCGTGTTCCAGACGGTCGGCAAGGGTAGCGCCTCGACCAAGGCGCGCCACGGCATGGTGCCGGTCATGAACATCGACCACACGCCGGTCGAGTGCCCGCTCCAAGACTTCTACGCCGGCGACTGGGTCGACCACCTGGACGAGCTCAAGGTCAACATCGACGAGCGTCAGGTGCTGGCGAACGCCGGTGCCTTCGCGCTCGGCCGCAAGACCGACGAGATGATCATCACGGCGCTCGACCAGGCGACCCAGACCGCCGGCTCCGGCGGCGACGGCCTGACCAAGGCCAAGGTGCTCGAGGCGTTCGAGATGCTGGGCGAGATGGACGTGTCCGACGACGGTCAGCGCTATGCGGTGATCGGCTGGAAGCAGTGGTCGGATCTGCTCGAGCTCACCGAGTTCGCGAGCGCCGACTTCGTCGGCCCCGACGAACTGCCGTGGCGCGGCACCCAGGCCAAGCGGTGGCTCGGCACCCTGTGGCTGCCGCACTCGGGGCTCCCGCTCAGCGCCGGCGTGCGCAGCTGCTTCTGGTACCACCGCAGCGCCATCGGCCATGCAATCGGCCAGGAGGTGACCACCGACATCACCTGGCACGGCGATCGGGCCGCGCACTTCGTGTCCAACTCGATGAGCCAGGGCGCTTGCCTGATCGACGGCCAAGGCGTCGTCGAGATGCCCAGCCTGGAGAGCTAAGCATGGCCTACGATGCGAGCAACCTGAGTGCCCTGACCTACGCCAACGGCTTCACGCTGTGGCACTACAAGACCCCGGATGCGGCGGCTGACGTCGACACCACCGGGTACTTCAACGAGGCGGCCTCGATGCTGCGGGTCGGCGATTTCATCTTCGCCAACGCCGACACCGACGGGGCCGTGGAGTCGGGCGTGTTCATCGTCGCCTCCAACGCCGGGGGCGTGGTCGACGTCTCGGACATCACCGGGTTCGGCACGACCGACACGGACTGACCTCACCCGCCAGGCTCCGGCCCGGCG
>JBOHKK010000051.1:0-24020 GCA_050729115.1 Geminicoccaceae bacterium
TACCATCGGTGGGTGGTTGGGAGGGGGAGCGGGCCGGTGCGAGCTGATCGAAACATGCGCTAATACCAGGAACACGAAGTCTTGAGCCATCGACCGCTCTTCTTGTCACCCCCGGGCTCGACCCGGGGGTCAGTCCGGATGCCCCGGTCAAGCCGGGGCATGGCTTATGGAGCTGGTGATCGACAAGCACGCGCAACGCCGTTTGCTTGGGATGCCAGCGAAGGTCAGAAGCGCCATGTTGGATCGACTCAAAGCCATCGCCGCAGACCCGTTCGCCGGCCATGCTCAGGTCAAGCCGCTCCGTGGCGAGCGAGGCGCTTTTCGTCTCCGCCACGGCGCTTGGCGTGCGCTCTACCGGGTTGATCGTGCCGCGCAAGAGGTGAGGGTCTACGTGATCGAGACCCGAGCGAGAGCCTACCGATGAACGATGCCGCCGAGATCACGCCAATCGCCGAGACCAGGGACACGGTGACGCTGCGACGTGCTGATTACCAGGCGCTGCTGGATGCGCTCGAGGACGCCGCAGACGTTGCCGCGCTGCGCGAGGCCGAGGCCGCGGTGCAGCGTGGGAAGAGCGAGCTCCTGCCGATCGAGATGGTCGAGCGCCTGCTCGCCGGGGAAGCCCCGGTGAGGGTTTGGCGGACTCATCGCGGCCTCACCGCGCACGAGCTTGCCAGAGTCGCGAACCTGGCGCCGAGCTACCTGTCCGAGATCGAGACCGGTAAGAAGCCAGGCTCCTTCGACGCCATGGCCCGTCTGGCCCGTGTGCTCGGCGTGGCGATGGAGGATCTCGCTCCTGCCGATGCCCTGGACGCAAAGGATAGCAACGGGCCCTGACGACTTGTTGGCCATCGCTCAGTCGTGACGAGGCGGCTCGCTGGCAACGCACAGAGCGGCCCGCAAGAATGCGGCTGGTCGACGGCTGAGCCGAAGCGACGGTGTTCCGGTCCGGACCGGGGCGTTTCCTGAGGTGGGCGACCTGGCCCAGAGCGCGCCCGATCTACAGATCGGCCTACAGGCGCTCCAGTGCCTCTTCGACCGACCTGCCGAGGAGCGCGTCGAGGGTGCCGTCGCCGACGAGCCGCCGGCCGAGAGCGAGCAGGCGCGGGTCGTGCTCGGCGTACGCTCGGGCCACCACGCCCTCGGACTTCCGGCGCATCGCCCACACCAGCGGCAGCAGCCCGCAGAAGGCGGCAACCGGCCCGGTCAGAGGACCGCACCGGATCGGCCATCGTCGGGCCACCTGCGCATTGAGCGCCGGGAGCCGGTCGATGCCCGACCACAATGGATCGGCCGCCGCGTAGCGGAGGCTGCCAACGTGGCTCAGCACGACCGCCGAAGCGCACATCAGGCAAGGCTCGAGCGTGGTCCACAGCGTGTGATCGGGGTAATCGCCGTGGGGTAGCTGGGCGAGCACGTCCATCTCGGCGTGCGCCAGGTAGGTCGCATGCAGCCGCCCGGCCGGAGCCTCGGCATCGAGGACGCGGTTCCTTCCCGTGGCGACGATCGCGCCGGCGGGGTCGGTGAGCACGGAGCCCACCCCAACGTTGCCGGAGTCGTGCGCTTCCCATGCCATGCGTAGCGCGGTCCGCCACGGCTCCCCGATCTCAGCGGGTCCGCTCGCAGATTGCCGTGATCGCTTCGTCACGGTCCGTCGCCTGGGCGATGCTCCTGCGCGTGCGGCGTGCGGCGCATCACTTCCGCTTCGGCTTCGCCCGCAGCGCCGCGGCGAAGGCGGCGCGGGCCCAGTCGCAGAGGATCTCCGGGTCGTCGAAGCCTTCGCTCGGAGCCTCGTAGTACGACATCTGGATCGGCCGGCCCTTGCCCGCGTAGGTGAACGGCTGCAGTCCCTGGGCCTCGAAGGCCGGCCGGTTTTGGTCGTCGACCTTGAGGTAGAGCGTGTCGTAGGCGATTAGCGCGAACATCACGGCGTCCTTGTAGATGCCCCAGCCGCCGAACATCCGGCGCGCGCTCACGTCCCCAAGCGGATGCAGGCTCTCGAGGACGAACGCGACAAACTCGCTGCTCCGAGCTACCGCCGTCGCCTTACGATGCCGACGCGCGGGCCGGGCGCCCGGTCCGTCCAACCGGGCCTGCCTCGCCGTGCGACCGCCCGGAACCGGCGGCGTCGACGAGCTTGCGGACGGTGGCGAACACCTGCTCGAACATCGCCGGCGTGAGGCGTCCGGTGTTCAGGTTGTAGCGCGAGCAGTGGTAGCTGGAGGCGAGGGTTCGGCCGCCGGGCAGGTGATACACGCCGCCGTGGCGAAAGGGATGGCGCGATGCCGGCAGCGCCAGGGCGCGGAGCACCGAACCGTGGGCGATGCGGCCGAGCGGCAGGATCACCGCGGGCGGCGGCGCGCGCAGCTCGCCGATCAGGAACCGGCGGCAGGCGTTGACCTCGGCGCCGAGCGGCCGGTTCGCCGGGGGTACGCAGCGCACGGCGTTGGTGATGCGGCAGTCGATCAGCTCGAGACCGTCGTCCGGGGCCGCACGGTACGCGCCGCGCGCGAAGCCGAACTGGCGCAGCGTGGCATAGAGAATTTCCCCGGCGTGATCCCCGGTGAACGGACGGCCGGTCCGATTGGCGCCTCGCAGCCCGGGGGCGAGCCCGACGATCAGGAGAGCCGCCTCCGGGTCGCCGAACGAGGCGACCGGCGCGTTGTGCCAGTCAGGGAACGCCCTGCGATTGCCCGCGCGAAACGATGCGAGTCGCGGACACAGGGAGCAGTCGGCGGGCGGCGCGGGCGAGCCCGGCCTCATCGCGCCGCCGGCGATCACCGAGCGTGGTCAGGCGTTCTGGTAGAACCGGCCCGAACGCGGCCCCGGCCGCGGCCCGGCGCCCTCGTCCTCGTCCTCGTCATCGTCGACCGCGACGGCAGGGCGATGCTCGCGCGCGATGTACGACGACAGCTCGTTCAGCTCGAGGAAGGTGTCGGCCTGCCGACGCAGCTCGTCCGCGATCATGGGGGGCTGAGTGCGGATCGTGCTCACGACCGTGACCCGCAGCCCCTTGCGCTGCAGCGCCTCGGTCAGGCGCCGGAAGTCGCCGTCGCCGGAGAACAGCACCACGTGATCGAGGTAGCTGGCCATCTCCATGGCGTCGACCGCCAGCTCGATGTCCATGTTGCCCTTGAACTTGCGCCGACCGGACGCGTCGGTGAACTCCTTCAACGGCTTGGTGACGACCGTATAGCCGTTGTAATCCAGCCAGTCGACCAGAGGCCGGATCGGGGAGTACTCCTGATCGTCGAGCAGGGCCGTGTAGTAGCACGCGCGCACCATCCGACCGCAGCCCGAAAAGGTCTCCAGCAGAAGGCGGTAGTCGATGTCGAAGCCCAGGGCGCGCGCTGCCTGATACAGGTTCGCTCCGTCGATCATCAGCGCGAAGCGGTCGTCCTCGTGGATAATGTCCTCGATCACCGGGCAATCCATCTGTTCGAACCTCCGATTGAATCGGCCTATGCTCCGCGGCACGGGCCTTGCCTCTCAACGCCAGCCTCACAGGCACGCAGACAAGCCGATGGGCGGGAGCACATAACATGATCCTTCTTGGTCTCGGTGGCAACCTGCCTAGTCGGCGATTCGGCCCGCCCCAGTCGACCCTCCAGGCGGCGCTCGCCGCTCTGGAGCAACGGGATGTTCGGGTGCGCCGTCGCTCGCGCTGGTACCACAGCCGACCGGTGCCGGACGATGGCCAACCGTGGTACGTCAACGGCGTCGCCGAGCTCGAGACGACGCTGCCGCCCGACCAGCTTCTGGCGTGCCTGATGGAGGTCGAGGCCGTCTTTGGCCGCGTGCGCCGGCGGCGCTGGGCGCCGCGGGTGGTCGATCTCGATATTCTGGCCCACCACGAGCACATCAACTGGAACGCGATACCCCCCGTCACCCCGATCGTACCGCATCCGCGCCTGCATGAGCGCGCATTCGTCTTGGCGCCGCTCGCCGAGCTGGCACCGGCGTGGCGACATCCGGTGCTCGAGCGCACCGCGGCGGAGCTGCTGGCAGCGCTGCCGCCAGGGCAATTTGTCGCAGCTCTCGAAGCGACCGCGGCGGACGTTCCGGCGGGGGTCGTTGCAGGACCGGGCCGCGCACGCTAAGTATGTGCAAATCTGGCGGAAAGTGAGTGGAGTAAAGGTGCGATGGCACGAATCACCGTTGAAGACTGCGTCACCCGGGTGCCGAACCGCTTCGAGCTGGTCATGCTGGCCGCGCAGCGCGCGCGCGACGTGTCGGCCGGGGCGCCGCTGACCGTGGAGCGGGACAACGACAAGAACCCGGTGGTGGCGCTGCGTGAGATCGCCGAGGGCTCGGTCGAGCTGGATCATCTGCGCTACGAGCTGATCCACGGCTTGCGCCGGCACGTCGAGATCGAGGATCAGCCCGACGACGACCTCATGATGGCCTATCAGAATCAGCTGGTCGAGCCGATGCGGCCGCTGGCGCCGCCCGACGACGATGCCGACATCGTCGATTTCGGCAGCTCGCCGCAGCCGACGTTGGACCAGGAGCCGAGCTTCGAATAGCCGCTGCCCCGGAGGCTCCGGAGACGGCTCGTGTCGGTTCAGCTACAGTCGCCGACCCCGAGCGATCGGGCGCCGCAGACGCCGGTGCGGCGGCCGCTGATGCGCCAATACGAGCTGGTCGAGCGGGTCAAGGGGTACGATCCGAGCGCCGACGACGAGCTGCTCGATCGCGCGTACGTGTATGCCATGCAGGCGCACGGATCGCAGGTGCGGGCCTCGGGCGATCCGTACTTCTCGCACCCGGTCGAGGTCGCGGGGATCCTGGCCGGCTGGAAGCTCGACAGCGCGTCGATCGCGACCGGCCTGTTGCACGACACGGTGGAGGATACCGGCGTCACCATCGCCGAGCTCGAGCGCCTGTTTGGCACCGAGGTCGCCCGCCTCGTCGACGGCGTCACCAAGCTCAACAAGCTGGAGCTGCAGTCGTCGCGCACCGAGCAGGCCGAGAATTTTCGCAAGCTGCTGCTCGCGATGTCCGAGGACATCCGCGTGTTGCTGGTCAAGCTCGCGGACCGGCTGCACAACATGCGGACCTTGCACTTCATCAACAAGGTCGAGAAACGGCAGCGCATTGCCCGCGAAACCCTCGAGATCTACGTGCCGCTCGCCGAGCGCATCGGCATGCAGGCGTTGAAGGACGAGCTCGAGGCCCTGGCGTTCGACGAGCTATGGCCGGACGCCCGCGAGGCCGTGGGCAATCGCCTGAGCGAGCTGCGCCGGCACGACGGCAACCTGATCGAACGAATCGTCGGCGAGCTCAGCCAGACCCTGCACGACGCCGGGATCGAAGCGGAGGTGTACGGTCGGGAGAAGACGCCGTTCTCGATCTGGGGCAAGATGAAGCGCAAGAACGTCAGCTTCGAACAGCTCTCCGACATCATGGCCTTCAGGATCACCGTCGACGGCGTGCCGAACTGCTACGCTGCCCTCGGGATAATCCACGGCCGCTATGCCATGGTGCCGGAGCGATTCAAGGACTTCATCAGCACGCCCAAGCCGAACGGCTACCGCTCGCTGCACACCACGATCTTCGGGCCCGAGCGCCGCCGCATCGAGGTCCAGATCCGCACCCGTGAGATGCATGAGGTGGCCGAGCTCGGGGTGGCCGCGCATTGGGCCTACAAGCAGGCGGGGCGGCTCACCGACGGGCGCCAGTACAACTGGCTGCGCGGCCTCCTCGAGATCCTCGAGCACGCGTCCGGACCGGAGGAGTTTCTCGAGCACACCAAGCTCGAGATGTTCCAGGACCAAGTGTTCTGCTTCACCCCTCGCGGCGACCTGATCGCGCTGCCGCAAGGGGCGACGCCGGTGGACTTCGCCTACGCGGTGCACTCCGAGGTCGGCGACACCTGCATCGGCACCAAGGTGAACGGCCGGCTGGTCCCTCTGCGCACCCGGCTGAACCATGGCGACCAGGTCGAGATCATCACCAGCAAGGGGGCCAGCCCCTCGCCCGCCTGGGAACGCTTCGTGGTCACCGGCAAGGCGCGATCACGAATCCGGCGGTTTCTGCGCACCCGACAACGCAACGACTACATTGCCCACGGGCGCGAGCTGCTGCAGCGGGCCGCCCAGCGGGAGCGCGTGACGATCGGCCAGAAGCGGCTCGAAGGGGTTCTCGAGGGGTTTCGTCAGAAGACCGTCGACGACCTGTTCGCGGCGATCGGCGAGGGCGCGCTCAATGGCCGCCTCGTGGTCGATGCCCTGCGGCGCGGCGACAAGCCGGCGGCGTCGGAGGCCGAAGACAACGTGGTACCGCTGCGGCGGCTCCGGCAGGCACCGGCCCGGGACGACGAGGCGGGACGAATTCGCGGTCTGGTACCGGGGCTCGCGGTGCATTTCGCCGGTTGTTGCCATCCGATCCCCGGTGATCCGATCGTCGGCGTGGTGCGCACGGGGCGAGGCGTCACCGTTCACCGCAGCGAATGCGGCACGCTTGGCCGGCGGCGTGCGGATCCGGAGCGCTGGCTCGACCTCGGGTGGAATCCCTCGGCGGACAGCAAGGCGACCGCCCGCCTGCAGGTCATGACCCTCAACCAGCCGGGCAGCCTGGGATCCCTGTCCACGGCGATCGGACGTCAGGGCGGCAACATCACGGATCTACGCTTCGGCGCCAGGTCGCCGGATCTGTACGAGATCATCCTGGACGTGGAGGTCGAGGATCTCGATCATCTCGATCGGGTGGTCGCCGGCCTCCGAGCGACGCCCGTGGTGACCTACGTCGAGCGATCCCAGGGGTGAGCCCAGGCGTGAGTGCAGGGCCGCGCGAGCTCTCCTCGGCCGAGGTCGTCCGGCTGTTCCGCGAGTGCGGCGCGCTGCTGGAAGGTCACTTCCTGCTGACCTCCGGCATGCACAGCCCGTACTATCTGCAGTGCGCCCGGGTGCTCATGGAGCCGGCGCGCGCGATGCGGGTGGGCGCCGCTCTGATCGCCGAGCTGCGCCGGGAGCTGCCGGACCTGTCGATCGACGCGGTCGTGGCGCCGGCTTTGGGGGGCGTCGTGCTCGGCTACGAGGTGGCCCGTCAGCTCGGCGTGCGGTCGTTGTTCGTCGAGCGCGACGGCGGCCGGTTCGCCCTGCGTCGCGGCTTTGCGCTCGCGCCCGGCAACCGGGTGCTCTTGGCCGAGGACGTGGTGACCACGGGCCTGTCATCGCGCGAGTGCATGGAATGCGTGATGGCCGAGGGCGCCGCGGTGGTGGCGGCGACGTGCCTGATCGACCGGAGCGGCGGGCGAGCGGACCTCGGTGTGCCGCTGGTGGCACTCGCGGAGCTCGACCTCCCGGTGTACCCACCCGACCGGCTGCCGCTGGAGCTCGCGGCACAGCCGGCGGTCAAGCCCGGCAGCCGCCCGCCACCAACCTGACCCACCGACGTGACGAGGGAGACGGCCCGATCGAGCGACGCCGGCGTACAATGCATCGTTAACGTCCCCGAGCACATAAACAGAGCGCTGTGTTCCGACGACGACACCAGGTTCCCCTGCGGCAACGGCTGCGCCGATGGCTCTGGCCGGACATCGGGTGGCGTCGCATGGGCGCCTACCTGGTCAAGCGCGTGACCCGTCTCTCCGGCACGCCGCACAGCATCGCCGCCGGCGTCGCCTGCGGTGTCGCCATCTCGTTCACCCCGTTCATCGGCTTTCACCTCTTCGGCGCGTTCCTGCTGTGTCTGCTGGTGCGGGGCGACTACGTGGCGGCTGCGGTCGGCACCCTCGTAGGCAATCCCTGGACTTTCCCGTTCATGTGGGTCGCGGCCTACAAGCTCGGCCATGTTCTGCTGGGCACGCGCGCAGCCCCGATGGAACCGGTCCAGCACTGGAACCTGGCCAGCTTGTTCGCCGAGGTGGAGGCGGTGTTCTGGCCGATGGTGGTCGGCGGGGTTCCTCTGGCCGTGGTCACCGGGCTCGCGACCTACGTCCCGCTGATGCGCATGATCGCCGTCTACCAGCGTGAACGGCAGCGTCGGCGCGCGCGGCGCCGGCAGACCCGGCTCGGCATCAAGGCTCACCAAACGTCGCCCGATGTCGGCGTCCCGTGATCCGGCTGGCCAGGCCGCCAAGCTGTCTCTATAAGCGGCGCCGGGCCAACCGCTGATCTCACGGGCCGCCGAAGCGAGGGGCGCCGCCACCGCTGCGCGCACCGCCGCCCTCAACTGCGAGGTCGCATGATCATCGGAGTCGGGACCGACCTGATCGACATCCGGCGGATCGAGCGCACGCTGGCGCGGTTCGGGGAGCGCTTTCTGGTGCGGGTGTTCACCCCTGACGAGCGGGCGCGCGCCGAGCGCCGCAGCGATCGCGCTGCCGCCTACGCCAAACGCTATGCGGCCAAGGAGGCGTGCGCCAAGGCGCTCGGCACCGGCTTTCGCCAGGGCGTGTACTGGCGCGACATTGGCGTGCTCAACCGGCCGTCGGGACAGCCGATCCTCGAATTGAGCGGCGGCGCCGCGCGCCGGCTCGCGGCGCTGACGCCCGCGGGCATGAGCGCGCGCATCGACCTCAGCCTCACCGACGAGGGGCCGCTCGGCCAGGCCGTGGTCATCATCAGCGCGCAGCCACGCGCGGCGCCGGAGTCCGCCGCGCCCGAGTGACCCGGCGGTTGCGGTTCCCTTTACCTCTGCGGACGCGTTGACTACTTTCCGACGATGGAGATGATCAGGCACCTTGTCCCGCCGAGCCGCGCATGCCCCGAGCCGGAGCCGTGCTTGCCGCGCACAGGGTCTGTGAGTCCTCGAAGCGTGTCGGAGAGCGAGTTTTGGCGGTAAAGAAACAGGCGGCGATCGCGGGCAGCAAGTCCAAGGGCATCTGGGAAACGGCGCGCACCCTGATTTACGCGGTCGCCATCGCGCTCGCGGTCCGCACGTTCCTGTACGAGCCGTTCAACATCCCCTCGGGATCGATGAAGCCGACCTTGCTGGTTGGCGACTATCTGTTCGTCTCGAAGTTCGCCTACGGCTACAGCCGGCACTCCTTGCCGTTCAGTCTGCCGCTGATCGAGGGGCGCATCTTCGGCGAACTGCCGGAGCGGGGCGACGTCGCGGTGTTCAAGCTGCCCTCCGACGACCGGACCGACTACATCAAGCGCATCGTCGGCCTGCCGGGCGACCGGCTGCAGGTGCGCAAGGGGATCCTGTACGTCAACGACGAACCGGCCGAGCGCGAGCGTATCGAGAACTTTCGCGACGACGACGGCACCAGCAACGGCGAGCTCGCTCGCTACCGCGAGACCTTGCCCGGCGGTCGGAGCTACAGCGTCCTCGACATCGTGGCCCGGGGCTCGCTCGACAACACGCAGGTCTACGAGGTGCCCGCCGGCCACGTGTTCGCCATGGGCGACAATCGCGACAACTCGCTCGACAGCCGCGTGTCCAACGTCGGCTTCATCCCGATCGAGAATCTCATCGGTCGCGCCGAGATCATCTTTTTCTCGACCAACGGCAACGCCCGGCTGTGGGAGGTCTGGAACTGGCCGATCGCGATCCGCTTCCGCCGGTTGTTCCACCTGATCGAGTGACCGCGCCGTCGGCGGCCGGCGCTCCGACCGGCACCTTCGCCGTCGTCGAGGACCGGCTCGGCTATCGGTTCGCGAGGAAGGCGCGCCTGCGGGAGGCTCTGACCCATAGCAGCGCCGCCGGCCCGGGCCGGCGGATCAAGCGCAGCAACGAGCGCCTCGAGTTCCTCGGCGATCGGGTCCTGGGCGTCGTGATCGCGGAGCTGCTGTTCCGACGGTTTGCCGACGAAGGCGAGGGCGCCCTGTCGCAGCGGCACGCGGGCCTGGTCCGGCGCGAGACCCTGACCGAGGTGGCCGTGGAGCTCGGCGTCGGCGACTGGCTGACCCTCGCCCGGAGCGAGGAGGACGGGGGCGGCCGGTCCAATCCGGCGATTCTCGCGGACGCCCTGGAAGCGTTGATCGGCGCGCTCTATCTGGATGGCGGCTGGGCGGCCGCGGCGGCGTTCATCCGTGCCCATTGGGAGGGGCGCATGGCGGACATGCGCGGGCCGCCATTGGACGCCAAGACCGCCCTTCAGGAGTGGACCCAGAGCCGCGGGCTCGGCCTGCCCGCCTATCGTGTGACCAGGACGTCCGGACCGCCCCACGCACCGACCTTCGAGATTGCGGTCTCGCTCGCCGACCTCGCGCCGGCCACGGCGACCGGCAGCTCCAAGCGGGCCGCCGAGCAGGCCGCCGCGGAACAGCTGTTGACACGCCTCGTCACTCAGAACGAGCAGCCATGAGCGAACCAGCCACGCGTTGCGGGTTCATCGCCATCCTGGGGGCGCCCAACGTCGGCAAGTCGACGCTGCTCAATCGCCTGGTCGGCACCAAGGTGTCGATCGTGACGTCCAAGGTCCAGACCACGCGCCGCCGCGTCCTCGGGATCACCATCCGGGACGCCGCCCAGCTGGTGTTCGTCGATACCCCGGGCATCTTCACGCCGGTCCCCGGGCGGCATCTGGAGCAGGCCATGGTGCGGGCTGCCTGGCGCAGCGTCGAGGACGCCGATCGCCGGGTGCTGGTGGTCGACGCCCGCCGCGGCATCGACCGCGACACCGAGACCATCCTCGCCGGGTTGCGCAAGGGTGACCGCCGGGTGATCCTGGCGGTCAACAAGATCGACCTGGTGGCACCGGCGAGCGTGTTGCCGATCATCGACCGGCTGAACCAGACCGGCCTGTTCGACCAGGTGTTCATCGTCTCGGCGTTGACCGGAGACGGTTGCGAGGATCTTCTGCGCGCGCTCAGCCAGGACCTGCCGGAGGGCCCGTGGCTGTTCCCCGACGACCAGCTCTCCGACCTGTCGCAGCGGGCCATGGCGGCCGAGATCACGCGCGAGAAGCTGTTCGAGCAGCTGCATCAGGAGCTGCCCTACAGCCTGACCGTGGAGACGGAGAACTGGGCGGCCTCGACGGACGGCGCCGAAGTGCGGATCGATCAGACGATCTACGTCCAGCGCGACAGCCAGAAGGCGATCGTGCTCGGCAAGGGCGGCCGGCAGATCAAGGCGGTCGGGCGGGCGGCGCGTGTCGAGCTGGAGGAGCTTCTGAGGTGCCGCGTCCATCTGTTCCTGTTCGTGAAGGTGCGCCCGAAGTGGACCGAGGATCCGGAGCGCTATCAGGAGCTGGGGCTGGAGTTCTTTGGCTGAGCCATGCTGTGGACCGATGAGGGCGTGGTCCTGGCCGTGCGGCGCCACGGCGAAAGCGCGGCCATCGTCAGCGTCTTCACCCGCGATCACGGTCGCTACGCCGGTCTGGTGCGCGGGGGCTTCAGCCGCAAGGCCCGGCCGATCTACCAGCAGGGCAACGTCCTCCAGGTCACCTGGCGGGCGCGTCTGGCCGAGCAGCTTGGCGCCTTGAGCGGCGAGCTCCAGGCGCCGCTCGCCGCCCGCCTGCTGGCTGATCCCGGACGGCTCGCCGGCCTCGCGGCGGCCTGCGCGTTGCTTGAGATCACGCTGCCCGAGCGCGATCCTCACCCGCATCTGTTCGCTGCGCTCAGCGCCTGGCTCGAGCAGCTGACCGGCGATCGCCGGTGGCTGGAAGGCTACGTGCGCTTCGAGCTCGGCCTGCTCGCCGAGCTCGGATTTGGCCTGGATCTCAGCCGCTGCGCGGTGAGCGGCACCAGCGAGGATCTGATCTACGTGTCGCCGAGCTCCGGGCGCGCGGTGAGCCGCGCCGCGGCCGGCGCCTATGCCGACCGTCTCCTTCCCTTGCCGCCGTTCCTGCTCGGCCGCGGACCGGCCGATCCGGCGCAGCTCGCCGCCGGGCTGCGGCTGACCGGGACGTTCTTGCGCCGGCATCTGTTCGATGCTAGCGACCGCTCGCTGCCCGAGGCGCGCGACCGCCTGCTCGCCCGCCTCGCCCGCTCAACCAAGCAGTGATGCCGCAAGAAGTGATGCTGATGTCGACCCAAGCCGCCGCCCCGATCGAGCCGGTCCGCTTCACCGATGCGCTCAGCCGCCGTTATCTGGCCTACGCGCTGTCGACCATCACGGCGCGCTCGCTGCCGGACCTGCGCGACGGTCTCAAGCCGGTCCAGCGGCGCGTGCTCTACGCGATGCTCAAGCTGCATCTCGACCCCGCGGGCGGCTACAAGAAATGCGCGCGCGTGGTGGGTGACGTCATCGGCAAGTTCCACCCGCACGGCGAGGCGGCGATCTACGACGCCATGGTCCGTCTCGCGCAGGAGTTCGCGCAACGCTATCCGCTGGTCGACGGTCAGGGCAACTTTGGCAACGTCGACGGCGACAACGCCGCCGCCATGCGCTACACCGAGGCCCGCCTCAGCGAGGTCGCGCGGGCGCTGCTCGACGGCATCGATCAGGACACCGTCGACTTCCGCCCCACCTACGACGGCGGCGACGAGGAGCCGGTGGTGCTCCCGGCCGCCTTCCCCAACCTGCTCGCCAACGGTACCAGCGGGATTGCGGTCGGCATGGCGACCAGCATCCCGCCCCACAACGCCGGTGAGCTGTGCATGGCGCTCTGCCGCCTGCTGGAGCAGCCCGACACGCCGGTCGAAGCCTTGCTCGAGCTGGTCAAAGGCCCCGATCTGCCGACCGGGGGCGTTCTCGTCGAGCCGTGGCCGAACGTGGTCGAGGCCTATCGCACGGGCCGGGGCAGCCTGCGCCTGCGGGCGCGCTGGCGGCGTGAGGACCTGGGCCACGGTCAGTACCAGATCGTGGTCACCGAGATGCCGTATCAGGTGCCGAAGTCGCGCCTGGTCGAGCGCGTGGCGGAGCTGCTCGCGGCGAAGAAGCTGCCGCTGCTCGCCGATGTCCGCGACGAATCCGCGGAGGAGGTG
The DNA here is from genome assembly GCA_050729115.1 of Geminicoccaceae bacterium. GTDB lineage: Bacteria > Pseudomonadota > Alphaproteobacteria > Geminicoccales > Geminicoccaceae > JBKPNX01. The sequence goes on from JBOHKK010000051.1 coordinate 12,822, forward strand.
CGCCTGGTCCTGGCGCCGCGCGCCCGCACCGTGCCCGCCGAGCTGCTGATGGAGCAGCTGTTCCGCCAGACCGAGCTGGAGGTCCGGCTTCCGCTCAACCTCAACGTCCTGGACGCCCAGGGCGTGCCGCGGGTCATGGGCCTCGGCCAGGCGCTCTGCGCGTTCCTCGACCACCGCATGGTCGTGCTGATCCGCCGCTCCCGGCACCGGCTCGGCCGGATCGAGGACCGCTTGGAGGTGCTCGGCGCCTATCAGATCGCGTATCTCAATCTCGACGAGGTGATCCGGATCATCCGCGAGGAGGACGCGCCCAAGGCCGAGCTGATGCGGAGCTTCGAGCTCAGCGAGCGCCAGGCGGAAGCGATCCTCAACATGCGCCTGCGCCATCTGCGCCGCCTCGAGGAGCAGGCGCTGATCAAGGAGCAGCGCGGCCTCAAGGCGGAGCGGCGGGAGCTCAAGGAGCTGCTGAAGGACGAAGGCAGGCGCCGCGCCAGGCTCAAGGAAGAGCTCGAGGAGACCGGCCGCGCCTTCGGCGACGGGCCGCTCGGGCGGCGGCGGACCACGCTCGGCGAAGCGCCCGTGATCGACGGTGAGGCCCTGGAGACGCCGGTCGAGCGCCAGCCGGTCACCGTCGTCTGCTCGCGCCAAGGATGGATCCGCGTGCTGCGCGGGCACGTCGAGGACGGCGCGGAGCTCAAGTACAAGGAAGGCGACGCCGCGCGCTTCCTGCTTCATGCCCAGAGCACCGATCGGTTGCTCCTGATCAGCACGGACGGTCGCGGCTATCTGTTGCCGATCGAGCGCCTTCCCGGCGGGCGCACTCAGGGCGAGCCCCTGCGCTTGCAGATCGAACTCGCGCGCGGCGCCGAGCCGGCGCTGCTCGCGGTCCACCGGCCCGGCGGCCGCGTGTTGCTCGCCGGCGAGCGAGGGCGCGGCTTCATCGCGGAGGAACAGACGATCGCCGCGCAGACCCGGGCCGGCAAACAGGTGTTCAATCTCGAGGCCGGCGAGCGGGTGGTGGTCGCCTGTCCGGCCGACGGCGATCACGTGGCCACCATCGGCATCAACCGCAAGATGCTGGTCTTTCCGCTCGATCAGCTGCCGGTGATGAGCCGCGGCAAGGGCGTGCTGCTGCAGCGCTATCGCGAGGGCGGGCTGGTCGACGCGCGGGTGTTCGCGCTGGCCGAGGGACTGAGCTGGCAGAGCGCCAGGGGCCTGCGCACGCTGAGCGAGCTGACGCCCTGGCTCGGCCGGCGCGGCCAGGCCGGACGCATGGCGCCGCACGGCTTCCCCAAGTCCAACCGCTTCTCAGGCTGAGGCGACTGGCGACGATTTGGGCCAGACGTCGCCAGATGTGCCGTGAATGTTCACGAGAGGGTCTGGCCTGCGAGCATCAAAAGCAGCAACACCGCCTGCGCGACACCGGCGACGAGGAAGACCGCCGTGAGCGAGGTGTCGATGAGTTGCGCAAGGACATGGCACGTCCGCTCGAAGCGCCGCGCTGCATTCGCCCCGGACCCAAGAGGCGGGCCGTCGCAGGCCGGATGTAAGACTATGGTCCTATGGCTGGTGTAGGAATCACTGGGGCGCAACATCGTCGCCATGGTTCGAGTTCCTTCGTATGGATCAGTCGACGACAGGCTCGTCCGGCCGGCCGGTGGCCCGATTTACTCTGCGGCGCAGGCGAATGCGTCGTCGTTCTGAGGCACGAGATTCCACCAATCGGAGTCTGCCTTGAACAACTCGAAACTCAGGCAGTAATGCCCTCCGTATCCGGAAAATGATCGGACAAATCTGCAAGAACCGTTTTTCTCAATATGTAAGATGTCCTCAGCTGTGAGCTTTATCTCAATGGCTGAGCTGAAATTTGGCCCGCCATTGGCACGATCAACCGCGCTATTGACATGATCGATCAGTCTCGCCTTGCGTGTTTCTCGTGCCTGGTACGCATCCAACGCGTCGATCACGACCTTCTTGATCATGAGTCTCAAGGCGCCTGGATCGCCATGAAAATGCTCCATAAGAGCCACAAGGAAAATCACGTCGTCAGGCTGCGCGATCGGATCTGTGACAATGTCGAGTTTCCAAAAGCCTTCTCGCCAGACCAGCGGAACGCTGTCCGCGATGTTTTCTGGGTTGGTGGTTCGCCAAGGACCGTACAGAAAGGCCTCGACCTCTGGCCGAGCAGGGCGCAAGTCAACGCTCGTCACCAATACAGACGGTTCGCAACAACGAGAGCCACCAGTTTCCTGGAAAGATCCTGTTATGGTCGTGTTGAATGAACTGGCCATCTTCACACTCCCTTGAAATAGATTCCGGACGGCGTGGAATGCGGCACGGGCCGAAAATGCCAGGGAATTCTCCCGATCGATGATTGGGATTGGGGCTACGGCCTCTTGGGCAGCATTCTGCGGCGAAAGCCGATGTCGCGCAGCGGGCCTACGCCTGCGCGCAGCGCGTGCAGCAGCCGCCGCAGGAAGGTTCCGAGCGCGGCACCACGTGCGAGCCAGATCGCCTCATGGCTGTTCGAAGGTTCCATGGCTCAAATCCTCATGGGTTTCCCTGAAGCATCTTCAGGCTACCGGGTGCGTGTGAAACAGCTCACTTCTCAGCTGTGAAAAGAGCGTGAAAAGTCACCCCCAGGCTGCTAAGGTCTGGGGAATTTGAACACGCCGGAAACGATGACCTATGGCGAGGCTCGAGCTCAGGCTATTCGGCCGGTTTCAAGCGCGGCTCTCGCCGGGACGCTTGGTCGAGCTGACGACCCGAAAGGCACGGGCGCTGCTTGCCTATCTGGCGTTGCACGCCGGCCGGGCGCAGTCACGCGAGAAGCTCATCACCCTGTTGTGGAGCGACCGGGCGGAAAAGCAGGGCCGGGATTCGCTGCGGCAGGCGCTCACCGCGCTGCGGAGAGGGCTCGGTTCAGAAGGTGCGGCGTTGCTGACGGTGAACAGCGACGGTATCGTCGTCGAGCCGTCCGCGGTCGAGGTCGACGCATCGAGTTTCGAACAGCTGCTGGCAGGCGGCACGCCGGAAGACTTGGAGCGCGCGGTCGACCTGTACCAGGGCGATTTCCTCGACGGCATCGGCGTCCGGGATCCCGCGTTCGAAGACTGGATGTACGCTGAGCGGCAACGTTTGCACGGGAGGGCGGTCGAAGCGCTGGCGAAAGTGCTGGCAAGCCAGGCCGACTCCGGTGCCGCGGACCGCGCCATGGCGACGGCGGCGCGGCTGCTCGAGCTCGATCCGCTGCAGGAGATGGCTCATCGCGCCCTGATGCGGCTGCACGCGGAACGCAAACAACGCGGTCTGGCTCTGCGGCAGTATCAGGCCTGCGCCGATATTCTGAAGCGGGAGCTCGGCATCGCGCCGGAACCCGAGACGGTTGCCCTGTATGACTCCATTCGGCAGGCACGCGTGCTGCCGATCGGGAGCAGGATCGAGCTCGCTCGCTCTGCCGAAAGAGATGCGGACGATCTGGCACGCGTCGTCCCGGGGCTGAAGGAAGTCACGCCAACCCCACAAGGCGCGCCGCCGGCGATCGGCCCCCTGGCGGAGCGCCGACATCTCACGATCGTATTCGTCGATGTCGTGGGATCGATGGAACTCTCGACGCAGCTCGACCCTGAGCAGATGCGGGATTTGCTGGAGGATTATCAGAAGTCCGTGGCGAAGGAGGTGGCACGGTTCGAAGGCCATGTGACCAACGTCATGGGCGACGAGGTGCTCGTGTACTATGGCTGGCCGCACGCCCACGAGGACGACGCGGAGCGCGCGATCTGGGCCTCTCTCGCGGTGCGGGCATCAGTCGGTGCTCTTGGCCGCCCCAGGGATCATCCACTGGCCGTGAGGATCGGGATCGCAAGCGGGCTCGTCGTCGTCGGTGAGGGCATGGGCCATGATGCCGCGGTCATCGGGGAGACAGCCAACCTCGCGTCCCGTCTGCGAGCGCTGGCGAGCCCGGACCAGATTGTAATCGCCGAGAGCACCCGGCGCCTGCTGGGCGATATCTTCGAGTTGGCCGATCTCGGCACCAAGAGCGTGAGGGGCATTCGCGAGCCGGTTCGGGTGTTCGCGGTCACCGGCGAGCGGCCGGTCGAAAGCCGGTTCGATGCGCGCAGCGGCCCCACGCTCCTGCCGATGGTCGGTCGTGATCAGGAGCTGGCGCTCCTGCTCGAGCGGTGGGCGCTGGCCAAGGCCGGCGAGGGCCAGGGCGTGCTGCTGGTTGGCGAGGCCGGGATCGGGAAGTCCCGGATCGGCCGCGCGCTGCTGGACGCTGTAGCCAACGAGCCACACACGCGCATCCGCTACCAGTGCTCGCCCTACCACAGCGACAGCGCTCTCTGGCCGGTGGTTCAGCAGTTGACGCGCGCCGCCGGGCTGATCCTCGGCGAGCCGCTGGATGCCTCACTCGACAAGCTGGAGGAGCTGCTCGGTCGAGCCGATCGCATCGAATCCGCGCCGCTGATCGCCAGTCTGATCGGTCTGGACGGTGCGGCGCGTTACGGCGAAATCAACCTGACGCCTCAGGCGCAGCGGGCGTCCACGCTCCGAGCCTTGGTCGAGCAGAAGCTGGGGCTCGCCGCACGACAGCCGGTGCTGGTGGTCTTCGAGGACGTCCATTGGATCGACCCGACCACGCTCGAGCTGATCGAGCAGTGCCTGGCCCGGATCGCCGCGGCACGCGTCCTGATGCTCCTGACCAGCCGCCCGGACCAGCAGCCCGCACTGGCCGCCCACCCGCACGTCACCCGGCTCACGCTCAACCGCCTGGGCCGTGCCGGAGTCGAGGCCATCGTTACGCGTCTGGGAGGCGACCATCTACCCAGCGAAACGGTCGACACCATCATCGCGCGCACCGACGGCGTGCCGTTGTTCGTCGAGGAGCTGACCAAGGCGGTACTGGAGACCGGGGAGACCGCCATCCCGGCATCGCTGCACGACTCCCTCATGGCGCGACTGGACCGCATCCCCGAGGTGAAGCAGGTGGCCCAGATCGCCGCCTGCATCGGCCGCGAGTTCGATTTCTCGCTCATGGACGCGGTCGCTGACCGCTCTGAGTCTGATCTCCTCGCCGACCTCGACCGACTGGCGTCGGCGGAGCTGATTTTCCGCCGGGGTACGCCACCAGACGCCCACTATACGTTCAAGCATGCCCTGGTTCAGGACGCCGCTTACGCCTCGCTCCTGCACCGCCGACGCCATGAACTGCACGCCCGGATCGGCGAGGTTCTTGAGCAGCGCTTCCCGAATCGGGCCGAGGCCGAGCCTGAAACACTCGCTCATCACTTCAGCCTGAGTGGCGATGTAGCCAAGGGCGTCCGCTACATGGTCCAGGCGGGTGACTGGGCACGACGTGTGTTCGCCAACGATGACGCCCTCAAACATTATCAGCGAGCCCGAGAATTGGCCGAGGCCTCCGAAGTCCCGGCTCCGGAGCGTCTTGTCGTTCTGGAGCGTCTGGCCGACCTCCAGGGGCCCGCGGGTAGGCGTGAAGAGGCGCTGGGCCATTACCGGACCGTGCTCGACGCGCTCGCTGACGCTCCGGCTCAGGCCCGGCTCCATCGCAAGATCGCGAAGCTCCATTGGGAAGCCGGGGCACGGGAGGAGGCTCTGTCGGAGTTCAGAGCCGGATTGGAGCTGCTCGAAGGGCACCAGGACGATATGGAGCTGGCCTACCTGTATTGCGAAATGGGCCGGTCGGCGTTCCGCAAGGGCGACAACGAGGGTGCTGTCGATTGGGCTCGACATGCGCTCGACCGTGCGGAGCGAGTACTAGCTGCCGCCAGTGACGATGGGCTCAAATCCGCTCGCGAGGCGGCGGGGGTCGTGGCCGAGGCCTACAACACGCTGGGCGTTGCGGAAGCACGCCTTTCGCGCCGGAAAGACGCCATCGCTTACGTCGAACGAAGCCTCGACGTGGCTGAGCGATATGGCCTGTTGCAGACGGCCTGCCGTGGCTATACCAACTTAAGTGTGCTTTACTGCGATGTCGACCCGCGCCGCGCCATCGAGACTTGCCGCAAAGGCTTGGCGGTTGCACACAAGATCGGCGATCTGGGTTTTCAGTCATACCTCTACGTAAATTTGGGAATCGCGTGCTGCACCTTCACTGGCCGCTGTGCAGGCGAAGGAGTCGCCGCCATCACGAAGGCCATTGATCTCGACCGCGAACTCGGCCTGATTGACCATCTGCCGGTGTCGCTGGTCGTTCTGGGGCAGGTGTACCAGTGTCATGGTCAGCCGCAGACCGCGATTGACTTGTACAGCGAAGCCCTGAAGCTCGCGAAGGATCTGGACGAGCCCCAGATCCTCTTCCCGTGTTACGACGGCTTGGCGACGGTGTACCTCGACATGGACGACGTCGAGCGGGCGGAGCATTACATGGAACAATCTCGGGCGGTGTGCGCGCGCGCCGGGTTGAATCGCGAGGCGCTACTGATGCTGCCGTTCCTGTCTTAACTCCTGTCGGGCGATCCAGTATTGGAGCAAACGCAATGAGAGAATCGACAGATCGGGTCATGGTGCGGGAAGGGGAGTCCGCCCCATCGTTTTCACTGCCGGCCGTAAGTCGTGAGGGTATCATCGGTCTCGATGAGTACGGTGGTAAGCAGGCGTTGTTGATCGGCATGCTGCGGGGCGTGTACTGCCCATTTTGCCGGCGCCAGGTTGCGCAGCTCAGCGACCTTGCTGAACGGATTCGCCCCCAGGGTATCGAGACGCTGCTCGTGATCACCACACCGATCGACCGAGCCCGCGTCTACTTCAAGCACTATCCGACAACGATGGCAATCGCATCCGACCCGGAGATGACCACTCACCGCGCCTACGGTGTTCCATGTGCGGAACTTACCGATAGGGTCACGGTGTGGCCGAAGACGCTCAACCCTGCGGATGTCGACGTGGTGCACGCCGATCACTCGTGGCGTGACGTGAACGAAGCGACGTCGCTTGCGGACGCCGTTCTATTGCTCGACCGTAAGGACGGCTATCAAAGAAGCGGCCCCGAACAGGATGAGTGGCAGGCGACTTGGAACCAGTTGTGCGGCCTGGTCTTGATCGACAAAGCCGGCATTGTTCGTTGGACGAATACCGAGGCGAGGGGCGGCATCACTGACTTCGGTAATGTTGCAGGTGCCAGCGAAATCATCTCTGCCACCCACGGCCTCTTGGCGTCCTCGGGTTGAAGAAGGTCTTAGTTCCCGTGATCGAGGCGCAAGCGTGGGCGCGACTACGCAGCTGCTGCAGATAGGGTCATGCAGGAAGCGGTTTTGAGCCGCCGGCGTGCCACACCCCGCGCCCGGCTCTGGGCGGACCAAGGCGTGCGGCAGAAGGCGTACGACCTGCTGGCGCCCATCCATGGGTGATACACCGAGGGCTTCGATACGAAGGACCTCAAAGACGCCAAGGCGCTGCTCGGTCAGCTGGCGTAGGATGGCGGGATCAGCGGCTTGCCGGACGCGGCGAATCCACCCGCATGCCTCACGCACGCGCCAGCAAAGGTGATTTTGACAGCCGGCGCTTGCAGCCTACCTTGCGCCCACGCCACCTGCTCGCGGCGAGAGGGAGAGGATTCGATGCTGATCAGGAAGCAGCGCGGATGGGAGCTGCCCGAGAGCGCCGCCACGCCCGAGGACCTGTTCCGTGAGCGCCGCCGGTTGATCAAGGGCCTGGCAGCTGGGCCGATGCTGCTCGCCGGCGGCGCCGGCCTGTGCCGCTCGGCGGCCGCGCAGGACGCCGATCCCACGGCCGATCTCTATCCGGCCCCGCGCAATGCCCGCTATCGGCTCGACCAGCGGATCCCTCGGCTCAGCGTCGAGCGGATCGTCACCGCCTACAACAATTTCTACGAGTTCGGCTCGCACAAGCAGATCTCGAAGCCCGCGCAGGCGCTGCAGATCCGCCCCTGGACCGTCGTGTTCGATGGCATGGTCGAGCGGGAGCAGACCCTGGAGGTCGACGATCTGATCCGACAGATGCCGCTCGAGGAGCGCGTCTACCGCCTGCGCTGCGTCGAGGCGTGGTCGATGGCCGTACCATGGAGCGGCTTTCCGCTGAAGGCCCTGGTCGACCTCGCGCGCCCGCTTAGCAGCGCCAAGTACCTGCGCATGGAGACGTTCCTCGATCCCGAGATGGCATCGGGCCAGAAGCAGTTCTGGTACCCGTGGCCGTACATCGAGGGACTGACCATGGCCGAGGCGGCCAACGAGCTCGCCTTCGTCGCCACCGGTCTGTACGGCAAGCCCATGCCCAGGCAGAACGGCGCGCCGCTGCGCCTCGCCATACCCTGGAAATATGGCTTCAAGTCGATCAAGTCGATCGTGCGCTTCACCTTCACCGACGAGCGCCCACTCAATTTCTGGCAGGAGATTCAGGGCAGCGAGTACGGGTTCTGGGCGAACGTCAATCCCGACGTCCCGCACCCGCGCTGGAGCCAGGCCCAGGAAACCCCGCTCGGCAGCCCGATGAAAGTACCCACGGTGCTGTTCAACGGCTATGGCGAGTTCGTCGCCGACCTTTACAAGGGGCTCGAGCAGGAACCGCTGTTCATGTGATTTTCGGGGGCGAAGCGCCCCGGTCGGAGCCCTCTGGCACACGACGGTTGAGGAGGCGAGAGGGTTCGTGCGATCGATCACTCTTGACCGCGAACGCCTCCTCACCTAACAATCATGCGCCCTGAAAAAAAAAGCCGGGTCCAAGGACCCGGCGAGTCAATCAGGGAGGCTTAACGTCTGGGAGACGTGAGGATCATCGATCCTCAAAACTCCAGGTCAAGCGACCTGGAGCGCGGGCATCGCGCCTCAGGGAAAGCGCTCCACCCACTTCAGCAAGTCACACACGAACCGCGCGCTCCTTGCTGCAATGCACAATATAGTGGCCTATCATGGTTAAGGCTAGGCCTTGTGTGCATATCTGCCATGCATTTTCGCAACTCTGTTGCCGATTCACCACACCGGTTGCTCCGGGATCTTGCGCAGCAGGAAATCGCGGAACACGCGGACGCGCTTGGACGCCCGCATCTCTTCCGGATAGACGAAGTACGCATCGAAGGCCGGTCCTTCGAGGTCCGGCAGGACGCGCGCCAGCCGGGTCGACGTCGTGCACAGATAGTCGGGCAGAGAAGCCACGCCCAGGCCGCGCTCGGCCGCCCGGAACATGCCGTACACGTTGTTGATCGTGAGTGAGGCGGCGCGCGGCGCACGGCCATCGCCGCGGCCGGCGGTCAGCACCCAGTTGAGACTCGGGACCGGAGGCGGGGTCGCTTCGGTGCCGTACGCGATCAGACGATGCCGATCGAGATCGCCCGGCTCCCGCAACGGCGGCGCGTCGTCGAGATAGGTATGGGCCGCATACAGATGGGTGTGCGCCGTCATCAGTCGCCTCTGCACCAGATCCGGCTGACGTGGCGGGGTCAACCGGATCGCGACGTCGGCCTCGCGCATGCTGAGGTCGAGCTCGGTATCGATCGCCAGCACCGAAACGGTGATGTCGGGATAGAGTTCCACGAATTCCCGGAGGTGGCTGGTCAGCCACACCGTGCCGAACCCGACCGTGGTGTTGATGCGCAAATGGCCCGACGGCGTGTCCTTGGTCTCCGCCAGCTTGGATTGGGCGGTCGCCATCCGCGCGGCGACGTCGTGCGCCGCCTCGAGCAGGACCTCGCCTTGCTCGGTCAGGACCAGGCCACGCGCGTGCCGATGGAACAGCGGCATGCCGAGGTCCTCTTCGAGGGCGCCGATCTGGCGGCTGATCGCCGACTGACTGAGGCCCAGCGATTCCGCCGCACGGGTGAAGCTGCCCGCCTGAGCGACGCCGCGAAACACCCGGATGCGGTCCCAGTCGAGCATCGTCTCCGTTCACTCCGCTGCGCCGTAGGAGGCCATGGCGGGCGCATCCGCCTCCAGCCCCGCGAGGAACTTCTCCGCCTCGAGCGCCGCCATGCAGCCGCTGCCGGCCGCCGTCACGGCCTGTCGGTAGATCTTGTCCTGCACGTCGCCGGCGGCGAACACGCCGGGGACGCTGGTCGCGGTGCTGTCGGGCGCGGTGATCACGTAGCCGTCCCGGTCCATCTCGAGCTGGCCTTTGACCAGCTGCGTCGCCGGATCGTGGCCGATCGCGATGAACACGCCCTCGACCGCGATCTCGCTCAGCGCGCCGGTGCGCACGTGCCGGAGCCGGACACCGGTGACCGCGCGCGGCTGGTCCTGTCCGAGTACCTCGTCGACCACGCTGTCCCAGATGATCTCGACCTTGGCGTTACGAAACAGGCGATCCTGCAGGACTTTCTCGGCGCGCAGCTGGTCGCGCCGGTGGACGAGGGTGACCGAGCTCGCCATCTGGCTCAAATACAGCGCCTCCTCGACCGCGGTATTGCCACCGCCGACCACCGCAACCGGCTTGCCGCGGAAGAAGAAGCCGTCGCAGGTGGCGCAGGCCGAGACGCCGTGGCCGGAGAACCGTCGCTCGCTCGCCAACCCGAGCCAGCGGGCCTGAGCGCCGGTCGCGAGGATCAAGGCGTCAGTCAGGTAGAGGTCGCCGGCATCGGCGGTGCAGGCGAACGGGCGCCGGCTCAGGTCCACCGCGGTGATCGTGTCGAACACCAGCTCGGCGCCGCAGTTCGCGGCCTGCGCCGCCATCTGCTCCATCAGCCAGGGGCCCTGGATGACCTCGGCGAAGCCCGGGTAGTTCTCGACGTCCGTGGTGACCGACAGCTGGCCACCCACCTCGAGCCCCTGAACCATGACCGGCGCCAGGTTGGCGCGCGCGGCGTAGATCGCGGCAGTGTACCCGGCCGGGCCAGAGCCGATGATCAGGACCTTGCAGTGCCGCCTCGCCATTCGATTCAGCCTCCCCGCACACGCCGATCAGCTGTAAATTTAGGGGCTCGCTTGCAGCGATGCCACCGCCAAGCCCCGAAGCTGCGCCGATTGGCCCCGCCGACCGGCCGCGGAGCGACCGCTGGGGGCGGCGCGGGCGCGAAAATCGGTCGAGCCGGCAACCCGTGCCCGTGGCCAATCCGAGCCTCCCGCCGAAACGTTGGCGCGTGGGCGCCGGCGGCGCGGCGGCTACTGGGCGGTGATCTCGCCGGGGTAGGCGACTTCCAGGATCTCGAAATAGCGCGTGCCGCGCGGCGTGTTCACCTCGACGGTGTCGCCGGCTTCGCGGCCGATCAGAGCCTTGCCGAGCGGCGCGCTGATC
>JBOHKK010000052.1:0-23707 GCA_050729115.1 Geminicoccaceae bacterium
CCCAACCACCCACCGATGGTACCCTTGGGGCGGTTGGGAGGGGGAGCGGGCTGGTGCGAGCTGATCGAAAAATGCGCTAGGCAGCGCCGCCCACGCGGTGCGTGCGGCGCCACGAGCCGCGAATTCGAAGGTCGGCGCCATCTCCGGTCGCGTCCCCGCCGGGTGGGCGGAGCCTCTCGAGGCATAGCCTGGATAGCGCAGTCCCGAGCGTCTCGATCCCTTGTCCTCGTCAGGTCAGCCCGATAGAGTTTGAAACCCTCGATCGCGGGTCCGGTCGGGCCGGAGACCCTTGCCAGAAGGCCGACGATAAAGGAACGGAGAGAGAGCAGGCAGATGTCAGAGCATCAGGGGAAGCTCAAATACTTCACCATGGCAACGGACTCCGACGGCATCACCGTCGTCACGTTCAACCGGCCGCCGGTCAACGCCATGTCGTTCGAGGTTTACCCGGAGCTCAAGATCCTTGCCGACATCGTCGAATCCGGCAATGAAACCCGCGTCGTCATCATCACGGCGCCGCCCGATGCCCGCGCCTGGTGCGGCGGCGCCGACCTCAACGATTTTCTGCCGCTCGGGTTCGAGTCCCGCCTCGAGCGCTACCGGCTGGTCGAGGACTGCCTGCCGCGGCTCTACAACATGAACCGCCCGGTGATCGCCGCGCTCAACATGCATGCGATCGGGGTCGGCTTCGTCATGGCGACGTTCTGCGACATTCGCGTCGCGTCGCAGGAAGCGTTCTTCGCGGTGCCGGAGATCGACCGCGGCGTCATGGCAGCCGGCGGCAGCTTCTTCACGCGCATCAACATGCCCATGGGTAAGGTCAGGGAAATGGTGTTGACGGGCCGCCGCTTCACCGCGGAGGAGCTGCGCGAGACCGGCGTGTTCAACTATGTCGTCCCGAAGGCCGAGGTGATGCCGAAAGCGATGGAGATTGCCCGGATCATCGCAAAGAAGAACCTGCCCGCGCTGAAGTTCAACAAGACGACCATGAATCTCGCCGAGACCATGCCGTGGCAGTCGGCCTACTCGATGACCGTACCGATCAGCGCTCACCTGACGTCGATGCCGGACGCCAAGGAAGGCATCAAGTCGTTCTTCGAGAAGCGTGAGCCCGACTATTCCGAGTGAGGTCACAGGGCGGCCCGCCCGCGATCCTGCCCCGGGGGCTTACTGGCCGCGCGGCAGATCGCGGAGTCTGCTGCAGCGCGACGCCAAGGCCGCCAACGTAGCCGTCTCCATGACGCCAGCTTCCGAAGGGTTCATCGATGTCGCGCCGCTCCTGTCGCCGCGGTCCGTGGCGGTGATCGGCGCGTCCGACGTCGCCGGAAATCTGGGCGGCGTCGCGGTCGGTTTTCTCCAGCGCTTCGGCTTTCCAGGCGCAATCCATCCCGTCAATCCCGGACGCGCGACCGTTGCCGGCCTGCCTTGCCTGCCAAGCGTCGCCGACCTTCCGGAACCCGTCGATCTGGCCATCATTGCGGTCGGCGAGGATCGTGTCGCCGGGGTCGTGCGCGATTGCGCGGCGGTCGGCATCTCGAGCGGCGTCGTCTGGGCCGGCGGCTTCGGCGAGGCCGGCGCGGACGGCCGGGCCCGCCAGGACGAGCTGATCGCGATCTGCCAGGAGACCGGGTTCCGCCTGCTCGGCCCCAATTGCCTTGGCGCCATCAACGGCGCCCTGCCGATGACGGCGACGTTTGCGTCCTTCCTCATCGAGTCGGAGCGGATTCTCCCCGGACGGATCTCGTACGTCGGGCAGAGCGGCGGGCTGATCTCATCCTGCCTGGCGCTCGCCCAGCAGGTCGGGGTCGGGTTCCGCCACATGGTCAGCACCGGCAACGAGGCGGTGCTGTCGACGGCGGATTTCATCAAAGCCTTCGCCGAGGACGACGGCACCAAGGTGATCGCCGTCTATCTCGAAGGGCTTCGCGACGGTGCCAGGTTCATTGCCGCGCTCGAGGCGGCACGCAGGGCCGAAAAGCCGGTCGTCCTGATCAAGGGCGGCCTCACCGCCGCGAGCGCCAGGGCGGCGGCGGCCCATACCGGCGCGCTCGCGGGCGAGCGCCGCGTGTGGGACGCGATTCTGTCGGAGCAGGCGGTCATCCGGGTCGAGTCCATGGAAGAGATGCTCGACGTCGTCCTGTTCCTCGACAGCATGGATCTTGGGAAGCTTCCCGCCGGCCCCAACGTCGCGCCGATCACGTTCGGCGGCGGGTTTGGCGTGCTGGCCGCCGACCAATGCGCCCGCAAGGGGCTGGCGACCCCGCCGCTTTCGGACGCCTCGCGGCAGAAGCTGAAAGCGCTGCTGCCGCCGATTGCCTCGATCGGCAACCCCTTCGACCTGACGCCGGTGACCTACAATCAGACGGCCTGGATGGAGCGGCTGCCGCAAGCGCTCGACGTCATCGCACAAGACGGCGCGATCGACACCATCCTGTTCATGTGCGGGGCGATGGGTCGTCACGGCAAGGAGCTGGCCGGCATCATCCGCAATCTCCGCGACGCCACGCGCAAAACCGTGTGCCTGGCCTGGCCGCTGGCGCCCGCGGGCGTGGTCGAGCAGGCCCGCAAGGACGGGTTCTTCGTCTTCATGGAATTTGGCCGCGCCATCAACGCGATCGCCAAGGTCACCGATCTTCGCCGCGACCTCGATCGGGCGCCGCGCCGCGCGGCCGGCGCCTCGGCCTCCTTCGACTGGAGCGCGCACATCAGGGCGCGGGCGCCCGGCCAGGTCGTCTCGGAGCATGCCTGCCATCGGATCCTTGCCGCCGCCGGCCTGCCGGTCGCAAAAGGCCGGTTTGCGACCAGCGAGAGCGAGGCGTTGATGGCGGCCCGCGACCTCGGCTTTCCGCTGGCGATGAAGGGCATCGCCGCCGGCGTCACCCACCGCGCCAGGATGGGGCTGGTTGCGCTCGACCTGAGATCGGAGGACGAGGTTCGCGCTCGATTTGTCGCGCAGAACGCGCGGGCGGCGGCGGCCGGAGCGCCCCTCGAGGGCGTGTATCTGCAGGCGATGGCGCGGCCGGGCATGGATATCCTGGTATCGGCCTTTCGCGATCCGGTCTTCGGCGTCATGGTGTCCTGCGGGGCCGGCGGTGGGCTGGCCGAGCTCATCGATGATGTGGCGCTTGCCCGCGCGCCATTGGCGGAAACCTCGGCGCGGGATCTGTTGGAGAGGCTCAGGGTGGTCAAGGCCGCGAGCGGCGTGGAGATCGGTCCGCTTGCCAGATTCGTCGCCGACTTCGCGCAGATCGCGGCGGCGGCGCCCTGGGCCGGCTTCACGCTCGAGGTCAATCCGGTGCGATGGCACGCCGACGGCGTCGTCGCCCTCGACGGCCTGCTCGTCATCGAGGCCCCATAGCCTGCAGCGCAGCCCCGGATCGATACACCCCGACAGGCATCGGACGGCCGAGCAGGCCCCCGCCGCTATCTGGCCGCTACGACGACCCGGGCGTCGCCGTCGACGACCTTGGTGCCGTCCTCGAGCTCGCACCACACGTCGAGCCGGTATTCGGTATCGCCGTTCTCCCGCTTCTCGGCGGAGAGAATGCGCCCTCTGACAAACACCGTGGCGCCGATGAGGATCGGCTTGATGAACTTCGTGCGCAGCTCGCCGCGCTCGACGTAGTCCATGCCGAAATGCGCGATCAGCATGCTCGAGCACCAGTTGGTGCTGATCATGCCGTCGGCGATCGTTCCCGGCAGGCCCTGATTGCGGGCGAACGCGTCGTCGGTATGGATGTTGTCGCCGACCTGGGCGAGCGCGCCCTTGGCCGCCGACAGCATGGCGCTGTCGTACCATTCGATGCGCTCTGCCGTGACCACCCGGATCGGGCTGGTCAGCTCGGTTCCGACGGCATGTTCGGCGGCAGGTGCCATGTCGTTCATCTCCACGCTCCTAATCGGGCTTGTACCTCAGGAGAGTCTTGTCGTTGTACGTGGTGACGAGGCGGCCGTCGGACGTGCGCGTCTCGAGGTAGTAGCAAAGGTAGGTGCGGTCGCGTTTGACATATTTGTCGACGATCTTGCCGCTGACGACGAGGCGCTCGCCGACGTAGGCCGCCGAATGTTGGACCGCGTGGTACTCGTAGTGCACGCGCGCATCCGGTGCGCTCTCGCCCGACACCCGCCGCTCCTTGAGGCAGTTCTCCTCCAGGATCCGCATCTTCTCGACGTGGATCATGGTCGGCGGCCGGATCTGCCTTCCGCCCGGTGCGCGGCTGGAGTGGAACCACTCGCAGCTCTCCTCGACACCGTGCGCGTACTCGCTGCAGATGAAGGGCGTGAGCTCGTATTCGACCGGCTCGAACACGTCACCCGGCTCGAGATCGCTGATGTAGCCGCCAAGCATTCGCCGCTCCCCGATGATGTTGCGTACCGTCGGCGTAGAACGAAAGTATCAGATCGAGAACTACCGGCGGCTGTCGCGCATTGCCGCGGGCAATGCCGGCACCGCGTCAGCGCCCGGTAAAGCGGGGCTCACGCTTCTCCAGGAACGCTCGTTGCGCCTCGCGGCAATCCTCCGTCCTCGACAGCTCCACCGTGACGCCTTGTTCCAGCCGGTAGCCGTCGCGCAGCGACATCTCTTCGATCGCGTTGAAGGACTGCTTCGCCTTGATCACCGCGATCGGGCTCTTGGCGGCGATCTCGCACGCGATCTGCAGCGCGGCCGCCATCAGGGCATCGGGCTCGAGGCACGCCTCGATCACGCCGAGGCGGTAGAGTTCCGCCGCCGGCACCTTGCGGCCAGTGAAGAACATCAGCCGGGCTTTCGATCGCGGGAACAGCTGGAGGAACTTCGCTCCTCCGGCCATGCCCCGGTCGATCTCCGGCATCTGCACGAAGGCGCTGTCGGACGCGAGGAGGATGTCGCAACAGGCCATCATCGCATAGCCGGCGCCGATGGCCGGGCCGTTGATCGCGCCGATCACCGGCTTCGCGCAGTCGACGATCGCGTAGAAGCTCTCGCGGGTCAGACGGTTGTGGCGGATGTAGTCGCCGGCCTGCGCCGTGATGCCGACCCGCTCCTTGATGTCGGCGCCGGCGGAGAACACCTTCCCGGCGCCGGTCAGAACGACCGCCCGGACCTCCTCGCTGTCGCTCAGGCTGTCGAACACCCAGGTCAGCTCCTCGCGCGACCTCCGGTTCTGCGCGTTCACGGGGGGCCGGTCGAACGTCACCGTCGCAACGCCGTCGGCGATCTCGACCCGGAACTGCTCAAGGTCCATCTCTCGTCCTCGAGTTCGAAACGCTGGTTGCTTCCGCCCCGACCGGAGCGTCGGGCCGGCGAGCTCCGAAGCCACGGGCCAGCATCGTGCCGATGTGCTGGGCAGCGGCGCCAGGGGCCCCCGCCACACCAAGCGGCCGCGCCGAACCGGCCCTCGCAACCTAACAGCCTGAGGAGAGGTCGATAACGTGCAGGGCACGAAAAGGTACTGTTATGAGCGCGCAATCGCCCTCCCGACTGCGGCCGTTGCGGCCCCGTACCTCGCAGGCGGGCGCCTTCGCGCATTTGACACCATGCCGCCTGGACGCAAAGATCGAGCGGAAGCCGAAGCAAGGGCAACGATGGGAGAGGGGCAATGTGGACGAAAGCGCTCGCAGCGGTCGCCGGGACGTTTGCGGTGGCAATCGTGTCTTCCGGCGCCGCGATGGCACAGGCCGAGTCCTATCCGGATCGTCCGATTCACTTCATCGCGCCTTACAATCCCGGCGGGACGGTCGACCCGACGGCGCGCGTTCTGGGGGAGGCCGTCTCGAAGCTTCTCGGTCAGCCGGTGGTGATCGAGAACCGTGCCGGGGCGGCCGGCTCGGTCGGCACCGACTATGTGGTCCGTTCCGAGCCGGACGGCTACACGGTCCTGATCCACACCAACATCGTCGCGTCCGAGCCGTGCCTGAAACCCACTCTGCCGTACGATTTCCTGGCGAGCATGAAGCCGGTGGCCGCGCTCACGGCGACGCCGTTCGTCGTCCTGGTCAACCCGGCGGTTCCCGCCGATACGCTCGACGCGCTGGTCGCGCATCTGAAGGAGAATCCCGGCGAGTTGAACTATGGCGCATCCGGCGTCGGATCGTCCGGTCATCTGCGCGGCGAGCAGTTCAAGGTCGAAACCGACGTCGACATTGCCTTCATTCCCTACACCGGCGGCGGCGAGACGCTGGCCGCGCTGGTCGGCAACGAGATCCAGGTCGCCTTCGACACCCTTCCCGGATCGATCGGCATGATCAACGACGGGCGCCTCAGGCTGCTTGCCGTCTCGACGCCCGAGCGGTGGTTCCTGGTGCCGGACACGCCGACCATGGACGAGCTGGGCTATCCGAGCCTCGCGAGCCAGTGGATCGGCGCTTTCGTCCCGAAGGACACGCCGGACGACGTGACGGCCAAGCTCGCCGATGCGATCCAGCAGGCGTTGCAGCAGCCCGAGGTCCAGCAGCAGTTCGAGAAGTTCGGATTCCGCGTCGTGGGCACCGGTCCCGAGGAGACCCTCGCCGACCTGCAGGAGGAAACCGAGATGTGGTGCCGCACGATCGAGGCCGCGGGTATCTCGATCCAGTGATACCAGGATCACACGAAGTATTGATCCATCGTTCAGTCTTGTTGTCACCCCCGGGCTTGACCCGGGGGCCCAGACTGGATGCCCGGGTCAAGCCCGGGCATGACAAAAGAACTGCACGGACCTATGGGTCGCGACTTCACGCGGTCAGTATGAGCCATCCGGATGGCATCCCTGTAGACCTTGGCCGTTCGGCCCAAGACACGGGACGGAAGGGCGTCCTGCCCTTCCGTCCTTTTCCTTCTGATACCGGGCTCACAAGTTCCTTCTGATACCGGGTTCACACAGTCTTCGCGGCATCGCGAGGGCGCGCCAGCGCCCGTGGCGATCCAGGAGCGGCGCCTGGAGTGCTTCGTCCCTCGGGTCTCCGCCCGAGGGCAGGCTGCTGCGCTCCTCGCAATGACGGGGCCGAGCGTGGCGTCCAAGGTCCTCCTGAAGCAACCGCCGGCCGCCAGGCGGGTGTCCGATTCCGCTCGCTGTGGCGCCGGCTCCGCGCTCTGCCGGCCGTGCTCTATTCGGCGCTTTCGACGCGGTGCTCCGCCCTTGCGCGCGAGCGGGTGAAGATGCGCATGATGCTCGAGCGCATCGAGAACGCGAGGACCAGCACCGTCGCGGCGACGAACGAGGCGCTGATGGGACTCGAGACCAGAATCGACAGGTCGCCCCGCGAGATCAGCAGCGCCCGGCGCAAGGTCTCCTCGATCATCGGTCCGAGAATGAACCCGAGCAGGAGCGGCGCCGCCGGAAACCGCATGATCATCATGAGAACGCCGACGAAGCCGAAAATAATGACGATGAAAATATCGAAGACGTTGTAGTTTATGCTGTAAACACCGATGCAGATGAAGAACAGCATGGCCGGATACAGCGCGTTGTACGGGATCTTCAATATGTACACCCACAAGGGGATGAGGGGGATGTTGAGGATGAGCAGAAGCACATTGCCGATCCAGAAGCTGGCGATGAGTCCCCAGAACAAGACCGGCTGCTCCGTCACGACGGTGGGCCCGGGCGCGATGCCGTGCAAGAGCAGCGCGCCGAGCAGCACCGCGCCGATGGCGTCGCCGGGGATGCCGAGACTGAGCGTCGGAATGAAGCCGGCCTGAGCGGCGGCGTTGTTGGCCGCCTCCGGCGCGGCGACGCCTTCGATGGCGCCCTGGCCGAACCGCTCGGGGTGCTTCGAGAGGCGCTTCTCGGCGGCATAGGCCATGAACGACGCGATGGTCGGGCCGACCCCGGGCAGGACGCCGCATCCCGAGCCGATGACGCTCGCCCTGGCCGTCGGCACCGATGACTGGCGGATGTCGGCCCAGGTCGGCAGAAGCGCACGCAGGCGCACGGTCTGGACCGTGAACGGGGTGGCCTGCTTGATCAGATTGACCAGGATCTCGGCGACGCCGAAGATGCCCATGGCGACCGCGACGAGGTTGAGGCCATCCGACAGATCCAGATAGCCGAACTGGAAGCGGTTCATGCCGGAGGTCAGGTCGATGCCGACGAAGCCGAGAGCGACGCCGAACGCCACCATGGCAAGGCCCTTGAGCGGCGAGCCCGCCGACAGCGTCGATGCCGCGACCAGCCCGAAGACCATGACCGTGAAGTATTCCGCAGACTGAAATTTCAGCGCCGCCTCGGCGATCGTCGGAGCGAGGAACATCATCAGCAAAATGGCGAAGGACCCGCCGACGAACGAGGTGATCCCGGCCATGAACAGCGCCGGGCCGGCGCGCCCCTGTTTCGACAGGGGATAGCCGTCGAGACAGGTCACGGCATGGGTCGAGGTGCCGGGAATGTTCATCAGGATGGATGCCGTCGACCCGCCATACTGCGCGCCGTAGTAGATTCCGGCGAGCATGATGATGGCCGAGTGCGGCTCCATGTAGAAGGTCAGCGGCAGCAGGATCGAGATGGCGGTGATCGCGCCCACCCCGGGGAGGACGCCGGCGAGCGTGCCGAGCGAGACACCGAACGCGCAGACCATCAGGTTGAAGGGCTCGATCGCGGTCGCGAATCCGAGCCCGAGGTTCGACCAGATGTCCATGGCTCAGAACCTGACCGTCGGGATCGGCATCATCAGCGCGTAGACGAAGATGCCGATCGAGAAGGCGATCAGAAAGAGCGCCGTCGCCGCGATCATGACCGGCCTTGGCCGGTCCTGGGCCAGCGAGGTCAGGACGACGAGGCCGAGGATGGAGGGCGCGAGCCCGAAGCGCTCGATGGTCATGGCGAACCAGAGCAGGCCGGCAAAGACCGCAACGATCGGTCTGATCCGCACGCGGGGCAGCGTGCTGGTCTCGATCCTGCTCTCGATCACGAGGCCGGCGCCGATCCCGGCCAAGATGAACCCGGTGACCATGGGGAAGTAGCCTGGCCCCATCCGCTGCAACGTCCCGATCGGATACGTGGCCGCGCCGGCGACCAGAGCAAGCCCGCCAATGACGACGAGCAGGGCGCCGATCAGATTGAGCGCGTCGAACCCCGCTATCCGCACGCTTGCCTCCTGGCTCCGTGCCGGCGGTCTTGCGCCGGTTCCGGCGCCCGCCCGGATACCGCTCCGAGAGAGCCCTCCCCGTGGTCGAACCTGGTCCGGGCAGCGGCCGGTTGGCAGCCCGGCATCGTAGCAAATCCCGGCTTCCTGCCTGTTTGCCGGGTGCAAAGAACCTCTTCGCCGGGCGAGGCTTTCATCTGAGCGCCGCGTCAGCCGCCGTAGCTCACGAAATTGAGCGGATGGCCCGCGCGCGGCCACCGGCACCGCGCCAGCCTGCCGGTGCTGGAAAGGGTGACATGGACCGTCCGCAGATCGGGGCCCCCAAAGCACAGATTCGTGGTATGGCGATCGGGCATCGGGGTGTGGGTCGCGAAGCCGTCTTCCGGCGCGACCGTCGTGATGCCGCCACGCTGCAGGGTCGCAATGGAGACGCGCCCATCCGCTTCCACCTTGATCCCGTCGAAGCGTTGGAAACCGCCGGCGCCGAACACGATCTGCCCCCCGTTGGGCGACGGGTAAGGGAGGATTTCCGGCTGCCCGGGCGCCGCCAGCCGAAAGCGCCACAGCCGCGCCGTCTCGGTCTCGGTGACGTAAAGCGCCGCCTCGTCGGGCGCGAGGGCGATGCCGTTCGGGAGCGAGATCGGGAAGATCACCTCGCGGATGTGATTGCCGTCGGCGGTCGCGTAGTAGACCGATCCCCGGTCGAGATCGCGATCCCGGATCTTGCCGTGGTCGGTGAAGTAGAAACCGCCGTGGCGGTCGAACACCAGGTCGTTCGGTCCGCGCAGCCGAGCACCGTCGCAGCGGTCGTAGAGCACCTCGAACTTTCCGGTCGAGAGGTCGACGCGCTCGATCCGCCCGCCCGCATAATCGTCGGCCTGGCCGGCCACGCGGATGTGTCCGGGCTGCCGAAGCCACTTGAAACCGCCATTGTTGCAGACGTAGACGGCCCCGTCGGGGCCGATCGCTGCGCCGTTGGGACCGCCGCCCAGCCTGGCGATCACGGTCTTCACGCCCGACGGCGAGACGTTGACGAGCACGCCCAGGGCGATCTCCACCAGCAGGACCGAGCCGTCGGGCAGCGGGACCGGCCCCTCGGGGAAGCCCAGCCCCTCGCAGATGATCTCCGGTTCCACGATCAAGCCGTCGTTGTCCATCGCCATGTCGGTCCTCGTCCCGAAGCTTGTGGCGGCCCGCAGGACGAACCTATATTTTGCGACCTTTCAGGTGAACCCTTGTCGCGCAGGAGAGGGCGGACTGGCCGCAGGCTCGCCACTCTTGGGTACGCGGTCCGCAGGACCGCACGCGCGCCAGAGCACGGGATCTCGGACGTGGGCGAAATACGTGTTCAGCGCGACGAGCGGGGCGTCGTCACGCTGTGGCTGACCAATCCCGCCCGCCTGAATGCCCTGAGCAATGCGATGGTGATCGGGCTCTGCGAGGAGATGGCGCGCCTCGCCGACGATGATACCTGCCGCGTCGTCGTGCTGCGCGGCAGCGACGGCGTGTTCTGCGCCGGGCGGGATCTGCGCGACCTGAACGAGCTGCGCTCGGCCGAGCCTGAGGCCATCGCGCGGATGTACGACCATATGGAGCGGATGAACGAGGCGATCTACTACGCGCCGCATCCGGTCGTCAGCGTGGTGGAACGATACGCGCTCGGCATCGCCACGATGATCGTGAGCTGGTCGGATATCGCGCTTGCCGAGGAGAACGCGCTGCTCGGCTATCCGGAAGTGCATCACGGGATCACGCCCTACGGCGCGGTGCCGACCATGCTGAACACCATGAGCCGGAAGGCGATGATGGATCTGCTGCTGACCGGCCGCAAGATTGACGCTCTCGAGGCGGTGCGCCTGGGGATCGTCACGCGGGCGGTGCCGGCCGACCAGCTGATGGGCGCGTACGAGGCCGTCCTGGAAAGTCTCTTCCGCGGCAGCGCGGCGGCGATCAGGAAGTCGAAGCAGTTCGTCAGACAATGCGAAAGTCTGAGCTATCAGGAGGGGATCGAAGCCGCGACCGAAATGGCGATCGCCGGAATCGGCATGCCGGAGACCCGAGAAGGGCTCTCCGCCTTCCTCGACAAGGAGCGCGCCGACTGGTCCTGACGCCGGCGACTGCGCCGTTCGCGTCGACCGTGCGGTATCGGCCCTGTCGCTTCATGCTTCCTCGATGATCAGGAGGCCGTCGACGGCGATGGCGCCGGCGCGGGTCCACTTGAGCGGATTGACCTCGAGCGTGAAGCGCCGCCACGGTGCCAGGGCGGCCAGCTCGGAAAGCTGCGCGACGAAGCAGGCGGGCGCGCGTACCGGAAGCGGACCTTCGGCGTCCCGGGCATGGGCGCGGATCTTCAGGCGTTCGATCATCGCCTCGGCGGCGCCGATCCCGAGCGGCGCCCGCGCCGTGACGACGTCATCGAGGAGCTCCGTCAGCCCGCCGCCGCTGCCGCACGAGACCATCGTGCCGAACATGGGATCGTTGAAGGCGGCGACGAGCAACTCGGTCCGGCCGCCGTGCATCTTTTGAACATAGATGCCGTCGAGCTCAATGGCGAGCTCGTCGGCCCGTGCCCGCAATCTGCGGAAGCCCGCGCGGACGTCGTCGCTGTCTTTGGCGTCGAGCACGACCAGACCGGCCGCGGCGCGATGGGTGACCTTGGCGCCGATCCCTTTCAGGACGACGGGGAAGCCGGCCGCCATCGCGATCGCTACGGCACGCTCCTCCTCATCGGCCAGTGCGCCTTCGGCGACGCGCAGTCCAGCGGATCGCAGGATGGCGTGGCATTCGTGCTCGGAAATGACCCTCCCCGACCGGGGTGCCTCGACCAGGGCATTCCAGTCGAAGTCCGGCGGCAGCCCGCAACACTGGTCCGAATCAGCAGCGCGCCGGCGCCGGGAGGCCAGCCGGCCAAGCGCGCGCGCCGCGTCCGCCGGTTCCAGAAAGGTGTACATGTTCTGGGCGGCGAGCTTGTCGCGGAGCCCCTTGGGCGGTGACGGCCAGCTGATGCACACGGGTTTCGGCGAGCGGCTCGCGAACCGTCTGGTCACGGCGATGATCTCGTCGGCGCGCGCCGCGAGCGTGCCGACGATGAACAGCAAGGCGTCGATGTCCGCCTGTGCCGCCACGACCTCCAAGGCGTCGGGTAGATTCTTTAGAAACGCGTCGCGAAACGCCGTCGTCGGCGTGAGGTCGACCGGGTTGGCCGCCGTCGCGACGGACGCCAGGAGCGGCTTCAGCTTCGCGACGCTTGCTTCGGTCAGCGGCGGCGTGCTCAGCCCCTGCTCGGCGCACTGATCGGCAGCGAGCACGCCGTTGCCGCCGCCGAACGTGACGATTCCAATGCCGGGACCGAAGGTCAGATGCGCTGGCGTTCCGACCAGGAGCGATGCGACGTCGACCAGCTCCTCGACCGAGGAGACGCGGACCACCGCCAGCTCCTGGAGCACCGCATCGAACACCCGGTCCTCGCCGACCAGGGCGCCGGTATGAGCCAAGGCGGCGCGGGCGCTGGCGCCAGTGGTGCCGGCCTTGATCAGCACGACCGCCTTGCGGCGGCGGCGGGCCTCGGCGAGCGCGCTCAGGAATTTCGGGCCGTCCTTCAGACCTTCCAGATAGCCCAGGATGACCTTGGTGCCCGGATCCTGCGCCAGCGCAAACAGATAGTCGGAGAAATCCACCACCGCCTCGTTGCCGCTGCTGATCAGGTAGCGAAAGCCGAATCCGGCGGCGAGCCCGAGCGAAAAGGCGGTGGTCCCGATCCCGCCGCTCTGGCTGACCATCGAAATGGCGCCGGGCTTCAACTCTTCGATTTCCTCGAGCGCGGTTGCGAACGTGGGCGTGACCGGCAATGCGGCGTTGATCACCCCGACGCAGTTCGGGCCGCAAAGCACGAAGCCGGTCTCGCGGCACAGCTCGACGATCGCGTCTTGGATCGCAGCACCCTCGCCGCCGGCTTCGCCGAGGCCGCCGGCATAGGCGATCCCGCCTTTGACGCCGTGCGCTGCACACTCTTTGATCGCATCGAGCAGCGCTTCCGACGGCACCGCGAGAACGGCGAGATCGGGTACCCCCGGCAGGGCCGAAACGTTCGGAAAGGCCTCGAGACCGGCGACCGTACCGCCGGCGTGGCTCACCGGCCAGACCGGCCCCTTGAACCCGAACCGCAACAGGCGCCGCACCGTGGCGCCGCCGAAATTGCCCGCTCGATCCGATGCGCCGACGACGGCGACGGAACGCGGCCGAAGGATCGCCGAGACGTCAGCGAACTGGCCTTGCCCGGATTCCGGCATGGACTGGGAGATCTGCTCGGACATTCTCGAACCACCGCGCTCCCCGGCTCCGGCCGGGGCATGTGAGCGTACCGGGTGTGTTTGAAGCATGGAACGGCGCCGAACGGGAGTCGCGCCTGGCATGCCCTCGGCGTGGCGCCGCCGGCCGAGTGTGTTGCGCCTGGCCATCGGCCGCGTTATTCGATGGGACCTCACATCCCTCCAACATCTCGCGATCGGATCGGCGCGCTTGCCAGAACTGGTGTCGCTCCCAAAGCTGGTGTCGCTCGAGGACGCGGTTCGGCGCCATCTGCATGATGGCGACACCGTGTTCGTCGGCGGCTTCGGGCAGTGCATCCCCTATGCCATCGGTCACGAGATCGTCCGGCAAGATCGCAAGGACCTGGTGCTTTGCCGCTCGGGGGCCGACATCTTCTTCGATCTTCTGATCGCCGCGGGTTGCGTCGCGAAGGTCATCGTCGGCTATCTCGGCAATCCCGGCATCGGGCTGGCGCACGCCTTCCGGCGCGCTGCGGAGGCCGGCACGATCGAGGTCGAGGACTGGACCAATTTCGCCATGGTCCTGCGTTTGCATGCGGCGGCCCTGGGGGTGCCGTTCCTGCCGGCGGCGACCATGTCGGGCGGCGATCTGCCGGCAGCGGTGAAGGTCAGGACGGTGGTCTGCCCCTATAGCGGCGAGGAGCTCAGCGCCATCCCCGCGCTCCGGCCGGACGTTGCCCTGCTGCACGCGCAATGCGCCGACGCCGATGGCAATCTCCAACTCTTCGGGCTGCCGGGGGACAGCGTGGAGGGCGCGCTCGCCAGCAGGAAGGTGATCGCGACGGTCGAGGAGATCGTCGCACCGGAGGTGATCCGGGGCCGGCCGGACCGCACTGTGGTGCCCGGTTTTCGGGTCGCTGCGGTCAGCCACGTGCCGTTCGGCGCCTATCCCGCCTACGTCGACGGCTGTTACGGCCGGGATGATCAGGCGTACAAGGATTGGGACGCCTTGGCGCGCGACCCGGCGGCGCTCGATAGCTGGATCGACCGGACGATCCGGGAGACGCCCGATTTCGCATCCTACCTGCGGATGGTCGGGCCGGCGCGCCTTCAGGCCATGGCCGACGCCTTTGGCCGCAACATTGGTGGCCGCAGCACCGGCAACGCCCCGTGAGCGCCCGCGACGAGGCAGTCCGGCTCGTCGCCCTGGCGGCGCGGGAGATTCGCGACGGCGAAACGTGCTTCGTCGGCATCGGCATGCCGTCGCTCGCGGCGATGGCCGCGAAACGCCACCATGCGCCAAACGCCGTCCTGATCTACGAATCGGGCGCGGTGGACACCGATCCGCCGACGCCGCCGCTTTCGACGGGCAGCCCTTCGGTCGTCGCCAATACCGCCATGGCCACCTCGTGCCTTGGCGTCTTTGCGATGCTGCAGCAGGGCCGCATCGACCGCGGCCTGCTTTCGGCGGCGCAGGTCGACCGGTTCGGCAATCTCAACAGCACGGCGCTGCGTCGGGACGGTGGGCCGCCGCTGCGCCTGGTCGGCTCCGGCGGCGCCCACGATATCGCGCTGCTTGCCCGCGAGGTGCTGATCATCATGCCGCACGACCGGCGGCGGTTCGCCGAGGCGGTCGACTTCGTGACCAGCCCGGGCCTGGGGCCGGACCGCAAGGCGCGGGGCGGCGGGCCGACCTGCCTCGTCACCCCGCGGGCGCGCTTCACCTTCGGCGCGGACGAACTGACCCTGGATGCCGTGGCCTACGGCGTCGCGGAGAACGATGCGCTCGATTGCCTGCCCTGGACGCCGAAAAGAAACCCTGCGCTCGCCGTCCTGGCGCCGATCGAGCCCGAACTGGCCGAGACCGCCGGCGCGCTCTTGGATGCCTGGGGGCAGTACGCGCCCTGAACCCCTGGCGCGGAGTCCGCTCACCTGCTGCTGGTCTCGCGCTGCCAGGGCGCGGCACAGGATTTCTTTCGTGCGCCGACATCGTGTTTTGCATTTCCGGATGTGACGCTCGGGCGCAGGGGCCGGTAAGTTGGCCCGATGCCGACCCTCCAGCCCAATCGGCGCTGAGACGATCATGACCCAGCGCGTGATTCACGTCGGCATCGGG
This sequence comes from Geminicoccaceae bacterium, assembly GCA_050729115.1. GTDB lineage: Bacteria > Pseudomonadota > Alphaproteobacteria > Geminicoccales > Geminicoccaceae > JBKPNX01. The sequence continues at coordinate 15,427 of JBOHKK010000052.1, forward strand.
ACCTTCGGGAAAAGGTGGTGCCGGGATTTCCTCAAGGCCAACGTCGACGACGGCACGATCGAGGTCGTCGCGCTCGTCGATTGCAATGAGGAGAACCTGGAATGCGGCCGATCGGCGCTCGGCCTGCCGCGGGAGCGCTGCTTCACGGATGCGCCCGAAGCCTTCGGCAAGGTCGCGGCCGATTTCTGTACGGTCGCGGTCACGCCGGCGGACCATGAGGCCGTGATCGACCAGGCGATCGCGAACGGGCTGGACATTCTTTGCGAGAAGCCGATCGCCGACACGATGGAGGCGACGCTCAGGATCGCGCGCAAGGTCGAGGACGCTGGCCGGAAGATGGCGGTCACGATGAGCCATCGCTTCGACCAGGACAAGACCAGCCTGAGAAGGATCGTCAGATCCGGGATTCTCGGCCGGATCAATGCGATCGGCATGCGCTTTCAGGGCGACATGCGCCAGCACATGGCATGGAGTGCCCGGTTTCGGCACGAGATGGACCATCCGCTGCTGATCGAGGGTGCGATCCACCACCTGGACATCATCGCCGATCTGGCGGGCGCGCGCTGCGAGACGATATCGGCCGTGACCTGGAAACCGCCGTGGGCGGAATTCGCCGGGGACACGGATGCGATCGTGACCATGGCGTTTCAGAACGACGTGCGCGCCGTCTATGAAGGGTCGTGCACCAATGCCGTCGGCCTGAACACGTTCTATAAGGAATACATCCGGGTCGACGGCGAGCTCGGTACCGCCGTGCTGAACCACCGCGACCTGGAGGTGTTCACCCGCCAGGACCTGTGGCGGCAGCAGCACCGCGAGGGCAGAGGGCAGAAGATCGCGCTCCTCGAGCAGCCGAAGTGGCTCAATTACTGGATGATCGAGCGCTTCGCAGAGTGGCGGGCCGGCGGTCCGCGCCTGGAGACCGAGGTCGCGGAGAACGTGCACGCTTCGGCGATGGTGTTTGCGGCGATCGAAAGCCAGAACAGCGGCGCGCCGGTCAACGTCGAGGACTTCATCCGGTCATACTCATGAGCGTAGCGGGCTGATCCGCGCGCCCAAGGCGAAGGTTCTCCGGCATGCGGCTCGAGGGCAAGACGGCACTGATCACCGGTGCGGGATCGGGGTTCGGTGCGGAAATGGCGCGGCGGTTCGTCGCCGAGGGCGCCCGGGTGGCCTGTATCGACATCAACGCGGAGGTGGCGGCCGCCGTCGCCGGGAGCCTGGGCGGCGCCGCGATCGCCAGCCGCTGCGATGTCGCCGACGGCGCCTCCGTCGAGGCCATGGTCGAGGAGGTCGTTGGGCGTCTCGGCGCCTTCGATACGCTGATCAACAATGCCGCGATCACGCAGATTCCGAGGCGGATCGCGAAGACGCCGCCGGAGGAAGTGGACCGGCTGTTCGACGTCAACGTGAAGAGCCTCTACCACATGGCGGTCCACGCCTTGCCGGTGCTGCGCGAGTGGGGCGGCGGAAACGTGATCAACATCGCCTCGATCACGGCGATCCGGCCCCGGCCGGGCATGACGTGGTACAATGCGACCAAGGCCGCCGTGATCTCCATTACCCATTCGATGGCCGCCGAGCTCGCCCCCGACGGCATCCGCGTCAACGCGATCGCGCCGGGCGCCGGACGCACGCCGATGTTCGAGGCGATGTTCGGCAAGGATGCCGCCGCCGCGGCGCACGACCGGCTCGTGGCGACGATGCCGCTGGGGCGGCTCGCGGAGCCGTCGGACATTGCCGCCGCCGCGGTCTATCTCGCTTCCGACGACGCGGCGTTCGTGACCGGCGTGATCCTCCCGGTCGACGGCGGCCGCCTGATCGGATGACCGGTCGACCACTCGATGCGCGGCCGGCGACGGCCGGTCGAGCGCGCCGTCCCCTCAGTTCCGTTCTGCGGGCTCCGCCGCGCGTTGCAGGCGGGCCTCCCGCTGGCCCTGGCGAAGGCTCGACCAGATCGTGACCGCCAGCATGAGAAAGGCGCACCCGAGCAGCGTGCCGCTGATCGGGCGCACGAAAATCTGCGCGACGTCGCCGAACGAGACGATCATGGCGCGCCGGAAGTTCTCCTCCAAGAGCGGCCCCAGAATGTAACCGATCAACAAGGGGGCGGGCTCGAACTCCAGCAGCTGCATGCCGTAGCCGACCGCGCCGATGATGAGCACCAGCCAGACGTCGAAAACGTGGAAATTGACGCTGTAGGCGCCGATGCAAATCAGCGAGATCACCACCGGATAGAGATAGCGGTAGGGAATGCGCAAAAGACTGACCCACAGGCCGACCAGGGGAAGATTGAGCACGAGAAGGAGCAGGTTGCCGATCCAGAAGCTTGCGACCACGCCCCAGAACAGCTCCGGATGCTCGTGGACGAGGCGCGGGCCGGGCATGATGCCCTGCAACATCAGCGCGCTCATGATGATTGCGGTCGTCGCCGCCCCGGGAATGCCCATGGTGAGCATCGGAATGAAAGTCGTCTGGGCCGCCGCGTTGTTGGCGGTCTCCGGACCGGCGACGCCTTCGATGGCGCCGCGCCCGAAGCGCGACGGGTCGCGCGCGACCCGCTTTTCCGCTGCATAGCTGAGGAATGCCGCGACCGTGGTGCCGATGCCCGGTAACGGTCCGACCACCGCGCCGATGCCGAAGCCGCGCAGGATCGGCATGACCGACTGCCTGAGGTCGGCGAGCGTCGGGACCATCGAGCGGTAACTGACCTTCCTGGCCAGCGTGCCGCCGGCGGTGGCGCGGATCGAGCCGATCACCTCCGACACGCCGAACAGCCCCATGGCCAGGGCGACCACGTTGACACCGTCGTAGAGCTCGCGAAAGCCGAGATGATAGCGGGCCGTGCCGCTGATCACGTCGGTTCCGATCATGCCGATCAGCACGCCGACGCCGACCATGGCCAGGCCCTTGATCGGCGAGCCGCGGGCCATGGAAGCAACCGCGACCAGCGCCAGCACCATGGCGGAAAAATACTCCGGCGCGCTGAACGAGAAGGCGAATGCGATCACCAAGGGACTGAGCGCGACGATGACCACGACGCCAAGCGTGCCGCCGACGAAGGAGCCGATCGCGGTGATGAACAGGGCGACGCCGGCGCGGCCCTGCTTGCTCATCGGATAGCCGTCGAGGCAGGAGACGGCGCTGGACGGCGTGCCGGGAAGGTTGAGCAGGATCGCCGCGGTCGACCCGCCGTATTCGCCGCCGTAGTAGACCCCGGCAAGGAGGATGATCGCGCTCGTCGGATCCAGATAGTAGGTGACCGGCAGCAGCATCGATATCGTCGCGATCGCGCCGATCCCGGGCAGTACGCCGATCGCGGTCCCGAGCGTCACGCCGAGGAAACAGTAGGCAAGATTTTCCAGGGTGAACGCGACGCTGAAGCCGAGCGCCATGCCCTCCATCGGATCACCCGAGCCACGCCGGCACGCGCAGTCCGGGCATCTGGAGGCCCAGGCCGACACTGAAGGCCAACCAGGCGCCGAGCGCTGCCGTGACGGCAAGCACCAGCGTCGGGAGCGGCCGCGACGTCCGATCACCGAGCGCAGACAGGCACACGCCGACGACCACGGCGGGAATCAGGCCGAACTGACCGAGCACGAGGGCAAAGCCGGCGATCGAGGCCAGTACCGCAATCATCGGCCGCCAGTGCACGTCCGCAAGGCGACCCGAAGCCGTAAAGGACAGGACCACGATCGCCAGACCGAGCGCGATCACCAGACCGCCGACCACCATGGGGAAATAGCCCGGTCCCATCTGCATGGCCGAGCCGATCCGCATCTCCAGCGCGCCGGCCAGGAAGTAGAGACCAACGATGCCAACCAGCACACCGCCGACCAGGTCCCTGACGTTGGCTCCAGTCATCCGGACACCTGCTTCCTCGGCCTGGAAAGAAACTTGGGCGCCACGCTTTGCACCGTCATTTGCGAGGAGCACAAGCGACGAAGCAATCCAAGAACGCCGCTCCTGGATCGCCACGGGCGCTTTTGCGCCCTCGCGATGATGCTGCGAAGGCGACCAGCGGTTCGGGCGTCCGGTCTCATGCGCCGGGGGGCGGCCCCGTCGGTGGCGACTCATACCAGGCTCACAACCCGGCGCGCGATACCGATCCCGAAGGTCAGCGTTTCGTGGGATTGGCATTCTCACACCGCAACGCCATGATTCCCATGAACCCCCGGAAGAGAAAGCCGTTCGCTCTCAGAGTGCGGCCGATAAGGTCTCGTGAGGTCCGAGGCGTCTGCCGGGCGTCACTCCTCCAGGACGATGCCCTCCTGCTCGGCCACGGCCTGCCAGCCTTCGAGCTCATTGACGACGAGTTCCTCGAACTCCTCCCCCGGCAGATAGGCGACCGTGTAGCCGAGCTCGTCGAACCGCGCCTTCACGGCGGGATCCTCCAGGACGTCGGCGATCTCGACGCGCAGACGCTCCAAGATCGGTTCCGGCGTACCGGCTGGCGCAAACATTCCGTAGAAGACGCCGAGCGTCAGGTCGATACCGGATTCCTTCAAGGTGGGGTCATCGGGATAGAGGAAATGGCGATCCTCGCCAGTCTGCGCGATCACCTTGATGGTCCCGGCATCGCGGTGCGGGCGCGCGGTGGTCGGCGTGATCCAGACCATCTCGATGTGCCCGCCGATCAGATCGGCGATCGCCGCGGACAAGCCGGCATAGGGCACATGGGTCATCTCGATGCCGGTCTGCGAGGCGAACAGGACGGGCCCCATGTGCGGCGCGCCACCGACGCCGGACGAACCGTAGCGAATTCGGCCCGGATTGGCTTTGGCGTACGCGATCAGCTCCTCGAGCGTGTTGACCGGCAGATCCGGATGGACGGCGATCACGAAGCCCAGCTGGACGATTCGCGCCAGGAACTCGAAATCGTCGGGCACGGTGTAGGGCATCGTCTCGCGCACGGCCGGAAGAATGGTCATGCCGTCCGAGGGCGACCACAGCAGCGTGTAGCCGTCCGGTGCGGCCTTCGCCACCGAATCGAGCCCGATCATCGACCCTGCGCCGGACCTGTTCTCGACGACCACCTGCTGGCCGAGGCGTGGGGTCAGATGCTCTGCCGTCAACCGCCCGAGAAGGTCGTTGCCGGCGCCGGGCAGAAACGGCACGACGAGCGTGATCGGCTTCTCCTGCGGCCATTCCTGCGCCTGCGCAACAGGACCCGCCGCGATCGCCATCACGACGGCAGCGGCTGCCAAAGCCAGCTTCTTCAGCATTGAACCTTCTCCCTGGTTGCAGTCTTGGTTTGGTTGCTCCGCGCGGCCTCCTCTCGGGGAACCCCGTGGTCGGCGGCCGCGCCGGAAGCGCAGACCGATTGCGCTCTCGAGCTGCGGCGGTCCGCCGCGCCTTCGATGCTACTTTAACGGACGCCAAAGGCTCTGAAACCGCTCGATGCTGAAAGGTTGCGTCTCGCCGTCCGCAACGGCCGCTGCCCCGCAATGCGGTCATACCGGTCCCACAACGTCCTGACCCTGGATCGGCATCGCGCGCGGGGTTGGTTGGTCGGCCGCGCGCCCGAGGGAAGGATGATGCCGGGCGCACCAAGGCTCGCGCTTTTGTGAGCCCGGTATCAGGCCGCGTCCCATGCCGGTGCCCATTTTGGATCGACCAATCGCCGGTTCTCGCCGAGGGCGCTGACCGCAGCCATCTCGTCGTTTGACAGGGCGAAGTCGAAGATCTCGAAATTGCTGCGAATCCTCTCGGGTTTGCTCGACTTCGGAATCGCCGCGACGTGGCTTTGCTGAACCAGCCAGCGCAACGTGATCTGTGCTGGCGTCTTGCCGTGTCGCGCGGCAATCTCCTGCAACAAGGGCTGGTCGGCCACCGCGCCGCGCGCGAGCGGAACCGCGGCCGTCAGCAAGATGCCGCGGGCGCGGACATAGTCCAGAACCGCGTTCTGGCAGAGGAACGGATGATACTCGACCTGGTTGGTGAAGATGTCCGCGCCACACTCCTCGATCGCCTTCCTCATCAACGATGTCGGAAAATTGCTGACGCCGATGTGCCGGGTCTGGCCCACGGCCCGGACCTCGGCCAGTGCGGCCATGGTCTCGGCCAGCGCGATGGTCTCGTTGGGCCAGTGGACCAGCAGCAGGTCGACATGGTCGGTCCGCAGCCGCGCCAGGCTCTCGGCCGTCCGCTTGCGCACGTCAGCGCGGGCAAGGTCGGCGTATCGGAGCTTCGTGGTGAGGAAGATCGCCGAACGGTCGATCCCGGATTCGGCCACGGCCTGCCCGACCTCGGTCTCGTTGTCATAGCGGATCGCGGTATCGAGATGCCGGTAACCCACGTCCAGGGCATAGCGTATGGCCTTGACCCCCTCCGGCCCGCGCAGGTGATAGGTGCCGAAGCCCAGGGCGGGGATCCTTTCGCCTTTGATGCTGTGATAGATCATCGGGCGACCGGGCCATCGGATGCCGGCGGCGACCCCCGTCCGGTCGTGGAGGTTCCACGTTCGAGCCTGACATGGCTCGGCAGGCCGGGTGCGGTCGTGTCGGAGTGCGGGATCACCACGTTGGTCTATCAGCCGAGCGGGGACCGGTTAATGCGCGAAGGGCAAAGGGGTGCTTGTTCGAAACTGGAAGGCAGTCGATCACGTTGGTTGCGGGCGGCGCAAATTGGCTTCTCGACAGCCGCCGGTGACGGCGTCCTCTGTCCTATGCGAGCGTGTCCGGGCGACCCGCTCGATGATTCGAAGGGTGTGCCGGGGGAAGCCCAGCCAGGAGCAACAAGCAAAGTGACCAAGGTGCTCGCCGGCTGCCGCGTGATCGACCATGGCAGCTTCATCACCGGTCCCTATACCGCCGTTCTTCTTGCCGACCTCGGGGCGGAGGTCATCAAGGTGGAGCGGCCGGGCACCGGCGATCCGTTCCGGAGCTTCGAGGAAGGCCTGTACGGTCCCCAGTTTCTGGCCTTCAACCGGAACAAGAAGAGCATCGTTATCGACCCTCACGACGAGGCCGATCGGTCGGTGATGAGGCAGCTCATCGCGCAATCGGACGTGCTGATCGAGAACCATCGTCCGGGCGTGATGGCGCGGCTCGGCTTCGACTACAGGGCGGCCCGTGCCGTCAATCCGCGTCTCGTCTATTGCTCGATCTCCGGCTTCGGCCCGGACGGACCTCGTGCCAGCCGCCCGGCCTACGACACCGTCGCGCAGGCTGCCTCCGGATATCTGAGCCTGTTCCTGTCGCCGCAGGACACCAGCATCAAGGGTCCGGCCGCCGCCGATGCGGCGACGGGGCTCTACGCCGCCTGCGGCATTCTGGGCGCCCTGTTCGAGCGGCACGGCACCGGCCGCGGGCGCTTGGTCGAGGTGTCGATGATGGCCGCCATGGCGCATTTCGCCAGTGAACCGTTCCAGCACTACTTCGTACGCGGCGTTCTGCCGGAGCCCCAGGATCGGGCGCGCACGTCGCAATCCTTCGCCTTCGGATGCGCGGACGGCAAGATCATCGCCGTCCATCTCTCCTCGCCCCTGAAGTTCTGGACCGGCCTGCTGGGTGCCCTCGAGCGGCCGGACCTCGCGGACGATCCGCGCTTTGCCACGCGGATGGGCCGGGTCCACAATCACAAAGCGCTGGAAGAGGTGCTGCGGGCGGTCTTCGTGAGCCGCCCCCGCGACGAATGGGTGCGCCGCCTCACCGCGACCGACGTGCCGCATGCGCCCGTCCTGAACCTGGAGGAGGTTCTCGACGACCTGCAGGCGAGGCACCTCGGGATCGAACGTCGCCTCACACACCCCACCCTGGGCCTCGTGCGCACGATCGCAAATCCGGTGGTCTACGATCGCGAGCGCGGTGGCGACGACATGACGGCGCCGCCGGTGCTCGACGAGCATGGCGGCGAGATCCGTGCCTGGCTCGCAGGTCTCGAGGGCGCACGGCGGCTCGACGGCGAGGGCGCGGCCTGATACCGATCCCACCCTGACCTACGGGATCGGTATCGCGCGCGAGGTTGGCGTGGCGCTCCGCACCGACCACCGCGGTCGCGCGGCGCTCCGGGCTCACTTTCGGACTTCGGACCGATCACCAAGACCGGTCCGGTCCAGCGAGCCACCGAGGTCGCCGCTTTTGAGCCAGCCCCTTTTGAGCCAGCCACGGGGAGCCAGGCACGCGGCCGCGCGCCCGAAGCGCGCGGGGTTGGCGGACGGCCGCGCGCCCGAGCGCGCGGGGTTGGTGGTCGGCCGCGCGCCTCAAAAAAGCAGGATGATGCCGGGCGAATAAAGGTTCCACCTCTGTTGAGCCCGGCACCGGGCGGTTCGCCGGTACGC
>JBOHKK010000053.1:0-22919 GCA_050729115.1 Geminicoccaceae bacterium
TGCGCTTGACCTCTGCCAAGCGGGCGACTAGTTGTCCGCCGACCATCGGTCAGGGCAGTGGCGGCCGGTCAGGGCAGTGGCGGCCGGTCAGGGCCGTGGCGGCGGGCACGCCCGGCTCGTTTCCGGGCGCGACCGGGTGTTGTGCTGGCCAGAGGCGCTGCCGCAAGCTCGACAAGGACTGAACTTCGATGACCGTACGCATTCGCCTGGCTCGTGGCGGCACCAAGAAGCGACCGTTCTATCGGATCGTCGCGACCAGCTCGCACAACCCGCGCGACGGCGGCTTTCTCGAGAAGCTCGGCACCTACAACCCGATCCTGCCGAGCGAGAACCCGGCGCGCGTGGTGTTGCGCGAGGAGCGGATTCGCTACTGGCTCGGCGTCGGCGCTCAACCCAGCGACCGGGTGGCCCGCTTCCTCGACAACGCCGGGATCACAGAGAGCGCCAGCCGGTGGCGTGGCACCGGCAAGAAAGCCCAAGAGATCGCTGCCAAGAAGGCGGAGGCCGAAGCCGCAGCCGCAGCTGCCGCGCCGGCCACGAAGGGCGAACCGGTCGCCGCGGCAGCCGCCGAGCCAACCGTTGCAGCCGAAGCTGCGCCCGAGCCTGCCGTGGCGGCCGCAGCCGTGCCCGAGGCGGCGATCGAGCCGGAGAGCGCTGCGGAGCCGGCGCCGGCGGCGGCCGAAAGCGCTGCCGAGCCGGACGCCGAGGCCGCGAGCGAGGAGTCGGTGGCCGCAGCCGAGAGCGCCGCGGAGCCGGCGCCGGCCGAGCCCGAGAGCGGCGCCGAGCCGAAGGCCAAGTCGGCAAGCGAGCAGCCGGCGGCCGAACCCGAAAGCGCCGCCGAGCCGGCACCTGCCGAACCCGAGAGCACCGTCGCGCCCGAGGCTGCATCCGAGCCCGAGGCTGCATCCGAGCCTGAGGCTGCACCTGAGCCTGAGGCTCCATCGGAAAAGCCTGATCGCGCCAAACCTGCCAAGCCCGCCGGCGACGCGAGCTGAATTGTGCGAAGCTTCGGGTCATGGGTGAGCGCCGACGAGATCGCGACTGGGTGTGCGTGGCCGTGGTGGCCGGCGCGCATGGCCTGCGCGGCGCCCTCAAGCTCCGCTCCTTCACCGAGCGCCCCGAGGACGTCGCCGCCTACGGCCCGGTCTTCGCCAAGGACGGGGAGCGTCTCTTCGGGCTCGAGGTGATCGCCGCCGCGCGCGGCGGCGTGCTGGCAGAGGCGGACGGGATCGACGACCGGGATGCGGCCGAGGCGCTGCGCGGCACCGAGCTGTTCGTCCCCCGGTCCGCTCTCCCCGAGCCGGCGCCGGAGGAGTTCTATTACAGCGACCTCGAAGGCATGGAGGTCCTGCGTCCCGACGGCTCGCATTTCGGGGTGGTGCATGGCGTCGACAATTTCGGCGCCGGCGATCTGATCGAGGTCCAGGCCGACGACGGCCAGCGGATCAGCCTGCCGTTCACCCGCGAGACGGTCCCGACGATCGATCTGCAGCGGCGGCGGCTCGTGGTCCAGCCGCCCGGGGAGGTGGAGGCGACGCCGTGAGCACGCCGGGCGCCTCCTGGGTCGCGAGCGTCGTGACCCTGTTTCCGGAGATGTTTCCCGGGCCGCTCGGGCACTCGCTCGCGGGGCGGGCGCTGCAGGAAGGTCGCTGGCGGCTCGAGACGGTCGGTCTGCGCGACTTCACCACCGACCGGCACCGCACGGTCGACGACGTGCCGTTCGGCGGCGGGGCCGGGATGGTGATGCGGCCGGACGTGGTCGCGCGCGCGATCGATGGGGTCATGGCCGCAGGCCCGGCGCGGCCCGCCGTGTTCCTGACGCCGCGCGGGCGCCCGCTGACCCAGCGGCGGGTGGCGGAGCTTGCGGTGGGTCAGGGAGTCGTGATCTTATGCGGCCGCTTCGAGGGGGTCGACCAGCGGGTCGTCGAAGCGCGCGGGCTCGAGGAGCTGTGCCTGGGCGAGATCGTGCTGGCTGGCGGCGAGCCGGCGGCGATCGCTTTGATCGATGCCTGCGTGCGCCTGCTCCCGGGGGTGGTCGGTACGCCGGCGTCGCTCAGCGAGGAGAGCTTCGCGGGCGACCTGCTCGAGTACCCGCACTACACCCGGCCCCAGGTCTGGGAAGGGCATGCGGTGCCGGAGGTGCTGGTCTCCGGCCATCACGCGCGCATCCGCGCCTGGCGCAAGGAGCAGGCGGAGCGGATCACCAGATGCCGCCGCCCCGACCTGTGGCAGCGCCACGTCGCCGGCGCCGAACGCCATCACGAGGCCCTGGTCCGCGCTCGGGCCGATGAGGAATGAGGTTGGCCATGAACGTCCTTCAGGAGCTGGAGCAGGAGCAGATCGCGGCGCGGACCAAGGAACGGCCGATCCCGGAGTTTGCGCCGGGCGATACGGTGCGGGTCAACGTCAAGGTCGTGGAGGGCTCGCGCGAGCGGGTCCAGGCGTTCGAGGGCGTATGCATCGCGCGCAAGAACCGGGGCATCAACTCGGCGTTCACGGTGCGCAAGATCAGCTACGGCGAGGGCGTCGAGCGGATCTTCCCGCTGTACAGCCCGCAGATCGCGAGCATCGAGGTGGTACGCCGCGGCCGGGTGCGCCGCGCCAAGCTGTATTATCTCCGGGGCCGCAGGGGCAAGGCCGCGCGCATCCAGGAGAAGCGGGACGAGCGGCCGCGCACGGCCAAGGCGGCGGAGTAGGGCACACGGGAGGCTGAGGCGTCATGGCTGAGCCCAAGACCCTGTTCGACAAGATCTGGGAGGCGCACGTGGTCCACGAGCAGGAGGACGGCACCTGCCTGCTCTACATCGACCGCCATCTGGTCCACGAGGTGACCAGCCCCCAGGCGTTCGAGGGCCTGCGCCAGAGCGGGCGGAAGGTGCGCCGGCCGGACGCGACGCTCGCGGTGCCGGACCACAACGTGCCGACCACCGACCGCTCCCGAGGGATCGCCGAAGAGCAGTCGCGCATCCAGGTCGAGGCGCTGCAGAAGAACTGCCGCGAGTTCGGCATCACCCTGTTCGACGTCGACGACATCCGCCAGGGCATCGTCCACATCATCGGCCCCGAGCAGGGCTTCACCCTGCCCGGCATGACCATCGTATGCGGCGATTCCCACACCTCGACCCATGGCGCGTTCGGCGCGCTCGCGTTCGGCATCGGCACCTCCGAGGTCGAGCACGTGCTGGCGACCCAGACGCTCCTCCAGAAGCGCCCGAAGAACATGCGGATCACGGTCGCGGGCGCGCTGCCCTTCGGGGTCACCGCCAAGGACGTGATCCTGGCGATCATCGGCAGGATCGGCACCGCGGGCGGCACCGGCCACGTGATCGAGTACGCGGGCGACGTGGTGCGCGGCCTGTCGATGGCCGGGCGCATGACCATCTGCAACATGTCGATCGAGGCGGGCGCACGCGCCGGCCTGATCGCTCCCGACGACACCACGTACGCCTACGTCCAGGGCCGTCCGATGGCGCCGAAGGCGGGCGCCTTCGAGCAGGCGGTCGGCCATTGGCGGACCCTGCCGTCCGACCCCGGCGCCCGCTACGACCGGGAAGTCCAGCTGGACGCGCCCTCGATCGAGCCGCAGGTGACCTGGGGGACCAGCCCGCAGGACGTGCAGCCGATCAGCGGCAAGGTGCCCGACCCAGGGCAGGTGAGCGACCCGGCCCGGCGCGCGGCGATGGAGCGAGCGCTCGAATACATGGGGCTCGCGCCGAACACGCCGATGTCCGAGATCAGGGTCGACAAGGTGTTCTTCGGCTCCTGCACCAATGCCCGGATCGAGGACCTGCGCGCCGCCGCCCTGGTGGTGAGGGGCAAGAAGGTGGCGCCGACGGTGCAGGCGATGGTGGTGCCCGGCTCCGGGCTGATCAAGCACCAGGCCGAGGAGGAAGGCCTGGATCGGATCTTCCTCGATGCCGGGTTCGAGTGGCGCGAGGCGGGCTGCTCGATGTGCCTCGGCATGAACCCGGACCAGCTGAAGCCGGGCGAACGCTGCGCCTCGACCAGCAATCGCAACTTCGAGGGCCGCCAGGGCCCCGGCGGCAGGACTCATCTGATGTCGCCCGCCATGGCCGCCGCCGCCGCCCTCGCCGGCCACATCACGGACGTGCGTAAGCTGGTGGCATAGCAATCGCGAGCGGGCCCCGATCGCTGCGCCAAATGCTGGACGAAGAGCTGATCAGAAGTCTCCCTGCCACCTGATTGTCTCGGAGCGGCCGACCACCTAGGTTACTGGCCATGACCACCGCCCGCGCCGAACAACTCTACGAGGACGACTTCTTCGCCTGGACCCAGCTCCAGGCGCGCGAGTTGCGCCGCTTTGCGCGCACGCGGCCAAACCTGCCGCTCGATCTGACTCACATCGCCGAGGAGATCGCGGACTTGGGCACCGAGCAACGCAGGAGGCTGCGCAGCTGGACTCGGCGGACTATCGAGCATCTGCTCCTCCTGGAGCACTCGCCGGCACAAGATCCACGGCGGGGTTGGATCAACGAGATCGTGAGCTTCCGACGCGAGATCGACGATCACCTCAGCGCCACGCTGAGGCGCGATCTCAAGCGCCACTTCCCGCGTCTTTACGACCAGGCGCGGGCTGATCTGCACGAGAGGCTGCGGCTCTATGGCGAGGCGGATATAGCGGCGCGCCTGCCAGAGCGCTGCCCCTACACGCTTGATCAGGTGCTTGGCGCCTTCTGGCCTGGCTCACAGCGAGATGGAGAGGCTTCGTCTTGAGCCTCAGGTCAGCTGCCAATCTCTACGAGGACGACTTCTTTGCCTGGACCCAGCTGCAGGCCAAAGAACTGCGACGCTTCGCAAGAACGCGGCCCAACCTGCCGCTCGACCTCGCGCACATCGCGGAGGAGATCGCCGACTTGGGCACCGAGCGACGCAACGCCGTCCGCAGCTGGACGGCTCGGGTCGTCGAGCATCTTCTCCTGTTCGAGCATTCCCCTGCGCAGGAGCCGCGGCGAGGCTGGATCAACGACATCGTCACGCTCCGCCGGGACATCGAGCGCCGACTGACGCCGGTTCTACGTCGCGATCTGAAGCGCCAGTTCCCGCGCCTTTACGACGAGGCGCGCGCCGACCTTCACAAGAAACTCAGGCTGTACGGCGAGACCGATGCGGCCGCCCGCCTGCCCGAGCGCTGCCCCTACACGCTCAAGCAGGTGCTCGGCGACTTGTGGCCAGACTCAGGCGAAAACAAAGGCGGCTCGGGCTGAGCCGAGATCCGTACCGGCTCCAGCAAGGGGTTCGGCTCGACCACGGATCCGCGGCTGTGAGGGCGCCAACACCACCGTCGCCGGATCGCCGCTCGCCTTGACGGCGTCAACCTGCCGAGGCACCGCTCCGCACTGCTCGAGCCGGTCCTCGGCGCGATCCCGCCCTCAGCCAGACTCCGGCAGACGCACCGTGAGGCCGTCGAGCTCTTCGGTCAGCACGATCTGGCAGCCGAGGCGCGAGGTCGGCTGCACGCCGAGCGCGAGGTCGAGCATGTCCTCCTCTTCCGCGCTCGCGGCGTCGAGACGATCGGCATAGGCGGCATCGACGATGACGTGGCAGGTGGCGCAGGCGACCGAGCCCTCGCACGCGCCCTCGATGCCGAGGTCGTGGCGACGCGCGATCTCCATCACCGAAAGCCCGCTTTGGGCCTCGACCTCGGCGCGCTCGCCCGCTGCGGTGATGAAGGTCATTCGGGGCATCGCCGCACTTCGCGACTCCGAGGCCGCCGTCAGAGCGTGCCCGCCGCTACACCGTGAACGACTCGCCGCAGCCGCAGCGCCCGGCCTCGTTGGGGTTGTTGAACGTGAACGCGGCCCCGAGCTTGTCCTCGACGAAATCCATCTCGGTGCCGAGCAGGTACATCGCCGCCTTGGGGTCGATCACGATCTTGACCCCGTCCGCCTCGATCACGTCCTCACCGGGCTTGATCTCGCGCGCGAAGTCGATCGTGTACGTCATCCCCGAGCAGCCGGCGGTCTTGACCCCGACCCGGATCCCGGCCGCCCCCTCGCCGAGCGTCGCGACCAGATGGCGCACCCGTTCGATCGCCGCGGGGGTCAGCGACAACACCTGTTGGGTCATGGATCTCTCATCCCTCGCGTCATGGCGCGTCCGTTGCCCTTTATGTCGTGAATCACGCGGCAAAAGCAAGCCGGCGGCCTCACGCGGGCTCGGGCAGCTTGCGGTGCGCCGCCCGCCGGGTCCGGGCGTACAGCCGGCTCCAGACCATTGCGAACCGCTCGACGTCCTGGGTCGCACTCGCCCAGCCGAAGCTGACCCGAACCGCCGTCGCCGCCTCGGCCGCATCGACCGCCATCGCGGCCAGGACGTGCGATGGTCCGACCTTGCCGGACGAGCAGGCCGAGCCCGTGCTGATGGCGATCCCGGCGAGGTCGAACTCGATCAGCTGGGTCTGGTTGCCGACGCCCGGCATGGTCAGACACGAGGTGTTGGGCAAGCGCTCCGCGCCCCGCCCGAACACCCGTGCGGCCGGCGCGATGGCCGTGATGCCCGCCTCGAGCTGGTCGCGCAGCGCGCCGGTACGCCGCCGCCAGTCGGCATCGGCGATCGCCAGCTCGCACGCCCGCCCGAAGCCGACGATTCCCGGCAGGTTCTCGGTGCCGGGCCGCCAGCGCCGCTCCTGCCCGCCGCCGCGCAGCAGGGCGGCAGGCTCGATCCCCGTGCCGAGCACCAGGGCGCCGACACCCTGCGGCCCACCGAGCTTGTGCGCCGAAAGGGTGAGAGAATCCGCGCCGAGCGCCGCCACGTCGATCGCCAGCTTGCCGCCCGCCTGAACCGCGTCGCAATGCACCCGGGCCCCATGGCGGCGGGCGATCTCGACCACCTCGCGCACGGGCTGGATCACGCCGGTCTCGTTGTTCGCGAGCATGACCGAGACCAGCGCTGGCTTGGTGCTCGCCAGCTGGCGCTCGAGGCGGGCGAGATCGATCCGCCCGTCGGCGTCGACCACGGCGCGCTCGGCGTCGGGGACGGCCGCCAGGACGGAGGCGTGCTCGATCGCCGACACCACGACCGGCCCGCGGGCGCCGCCAAGCGCCTGATTGTTGGCCTCGGTGCCGCCGCTGGTGAAGATCACCTGGTCCGGCGCGGCGCCGACCATCGCCGCCACCGCCGCGCGCGCGCGCTCGAGGGCGCGCCGCGCCTCCCGGCCAAAACCATGGACCGACGAAGGGTTCCCGGTGCGCTCCAGGGCGGCGCCCATCGCCGCGGCCACCTCCGCCTTGACCGGCGCGGTCGCATTGTAGTCGAGGTAAATCTCCCGGTTCACCAGGCGCTCCCCGGCGGGATCGAGATCGGAGCGCGGCGCCGCCTGCTCAAGACGCCGCAGCGCGACGGTCCGCATCAGCCTCGGCGGGCTCCGCCGGGTGCTCGAGCTCCGCCACGCGCGCGCTCAGCTCCTCGACCTGCTCGGTCAGGCGATCGAGCGCCCGCGACACCGGGTCGATGGTGACGCCGGGCTCGACCCCGTACGCCGGGAAGCAGCGCTCCTGGGCCGCGGGTTGTGGTCCGATCTGGCGGGCCGGCACCCCGACCATGGTGGCGCCCGGCGGCACCTCGCGGAGCACCACGGCGTTCGAGCCGACCCGGGCGCCCCTGCCGACCGAGAACGGTCCGAGCACCGCGGCGCCGGCGCCGATCACGACGTCGTCCTCGATGGTCGGGTGCCTCTTGCCCGGGTTCAGCGACACACCACCTAATGTGACGTTCTGGTACAGCGTCACGTCGTCGCCGATCACCGCGGTCTCGCCGATCACCACGCCCATGCCGTGATCGATCAGAAGACGCCGGCCGATCTGTGCTCCCGGATGGATCTCGATGCCGGTGAGCCAGCGCGCGAACTGCGACAGGAGGCGTGCCGAGAGCAGCCAGCCGTGCCGCCAGAGCGCATGCGCCACGCGATGGATCAGCACTGCATGAACGCCCGGATAACAAAGCAGCACTTCGAGTTTGGAGCGCGCCGCGGGGTCCCGCTCGAACACTGCCTGTATGTCGTCGCTCAGAGTTTTGAACATAGCCGGGTGTCGCGGTTCGGGATTGCAAATCCGAGCATCTTCACGCTAAACGTGCATCGTGCCGGTTTATTGCACAACCGCTTGCAACAACAACGTTGTGCTCACCGCTGCGACTTGAATATAAGCCCGTGCGGGTTCGGGTCAACAACATGACGCGGGAGCGTGTCGGTCTCGGCACGGCGGCGGCGCTGCGGCCGACGTCGCTCGAGGTTTGCTGGCGGACGAGGAGGGAACGATGCCGGAGGTGATCTTCAACGGTGCCGATGGCCGCCTGGAAGGACGTTATCATCACGGCCCCGGCGGCACTGCACCCCTGGCGCTGATCCTGCATCCGCATCCGTTGCACGGCGGCACCATGAACAACAAGATCGTCTACGACCTGTTTTACGTGTTCGCGCGGCGTGGCTTCTCGGTGCTGCGCTTCAATTTCCGAGGCGTCGGCCGATCCCAGGAGAGCTATGATCACGGCCAGGGCGAGCTGCGCGACGCCGCCGCCGCGCTCGACTGGATGCAGAGCATCAGTCCCAACAGCAGCAGCTGCTGGGTCGCGGGCATCTCGTTCGGCGCCTGGATCGGCATGCAGCTCCTGATGCGGCGGCCCGAGATCCACGGCTTCATCAGCGTCGCCTTGCCCGCCAACATGTACGACTTCAGCTTCCTCGCGCCGTGTCCGTCCTCCGGGCTGATGGTCCACGGCGACAAGGACACGGTCGTGCCCACGGATTCGGTGAGCAAGCTGGTGCAGAAGCTGTCGCAGCAGCGCGGCATCAAGATCGACCTCGAGGTGATCCCCGAGGGCGACCACTTCTTCACCGGCTGCCTCGACCAGCTGGTCGCCGTGGTCGGCGGCTATCTGGACAAGGCCCGCCAGCCGATGCCGGAAACGGCGGTCGCCGGCGCCCGCTGAGCGGTCGGCCCGCAACGCCATGAGCCACTACCGTTCCGAGTTCGTCCGCGCCGTGGTCGCGCGCGGCTTCGTCCATCAGGCGACCGACCTGGAAGCGCTGGACCGCCTCACCGCCAGCGACCGGATCAGCGCCTACATCGGCTTCGACTGCACCGCCGACAGCCTCCACGTCGGCAATCTCGTCGGCATCATGCTCCTGCGCTGGCTGCAGCGCACCGGCCATCGACCGATCGTCCTGATCGGGGGCGGCACGTCCAAGGTCGGCGACCCCTCGGGCAAGGACGAGAGCCGGCAGCTGCTCGACGACCCGACGATCGCCGCCAACGTCGCCGGCATCCGGCGCTCGTTCGAGGGCTTCCTCACCTTCGGTGCCGGCCCGGGCGACGCTCTGCTGGTCGACAACGCCGAATGGCTGGATGGGCTGCCCTACATCGCGTTTCTGCGCGACTACGGCCGCCACTTCACGGTCAACCGGATGCTGACCTTCGATGCGGTGAGGCAACGGCTGGAGCGCGAGCAGCCGCTGACCTTCCTCGAGTTCAACTACATGGTCATGCAGGCGTACGATTTCCTGGAGCTCGCCCGCCGCCATGACTGCCGGCTGCAGATGGGCGGCTCCGATCAGTGGGGCAACATCGTGAGCGGCATCGAGCTCGGCCGTCGGGTCGATGGCCGCGAGCTGTTCGGCCTGACCACGCCGCTGATCACGACCGCATCCGGCGCCAAGATGGGCAAGACGGCGCAGGGCGCCGTCTGGTTGAACGAGGATCGGCTCTCGGACTTCGATTATTGGCAGTACTGGCGCAACGTCGACGATGCCGACGTCGGGCGTTTTCTTCGGCTGTTCACCGATCTGCCGGTGGCCGAGATCGAGCGGCTCGAAGCCCTCCAGGGCGCCGAGATCAACGAGGCCAAGAAGACTCTGGCCGACGAGGCGACCAAGCTATGTCGGGGCGAGGAGGCGGCCACCAACGCTGCTGCGACGGGGCGGGGACTGTTTGAGCGAGGAGTGGGCGCCAGCCTCGATGCAGTCGCTTTCGATCCCGCCGCGGCGGCAAGGGTCTCCCGCCAGGAGCTCATGCAAAGGGTGAGCATCGTCGATCTGTTCCAGCGCAGCGGCTTGGTCGCGAGCAAGGGCGAAGCGCGCCGGCTGATCCGGGGCGGCGGCGCCCGCCTGAACGAGGCCAAGGTCGAGGACGAGGGCATGCAGGTCGGGATCGATCATCTGGTCGACGACCGGCTGCTGCTTTCCGCCGGTCGCAAGCGCCACGCCTGGGTGCGCGCGGTCTGATCGAGAAGGTCCCCGTGCAGACGGCACAAGGTCGCATCCGCGGCACGAGGGTCGAGGCGGTGGCTGCGCCCATCAACGCTGCGGCCGCTCGCCGAGCTTACGCAAGGCGTCGCCCACCTCCCTTTGCAGCCACCGCCTGCCAGTGGGCCTCGATCTCCTCCAGGCTCTTGCCCTTGGTCTCCGGCATGTAGCGGTACACGAACAGCCAGGCCAGGATGGCGGTGAGACCGAAGAACCAGAACGTGCCCCCATTCCCGAGAGCCGCGGTAAGGGTCAAGAACGTGGACGCGGTGAGCAGGTAGGCACCCCAAAGACACGCTGTCGCAATGCCCATCGCCATGCCGCGGACGCTCGAGGGTAAATTTTCCGCGATCACCAGCTGGCAAACCGCTCCGGGGCCGATGGTCCACGTCGCCACGAAGCCCAAGAGACTCGCCACCGCCAGGATGTCGAACATCAGGACTGCGCTCGCGTCTGACAGGTCGAAGACCAGGCCCAGCACGCCCAAGGACAGGGCCATGCCGGCGAGGCCGGTCAGCATGAGTGGCCGGCGTCCGAGGTGGTCGACCAGGACCATCGCGACGATGGTCATCAGGACGAACATGACGCCGACCGCGACCGCCGCCAGGATGCCCGCCGCGTCGGACCCGACCCCGGCCGAGACGAAGATCGTGGGAGCGTAGAAGGTGCCAATCGCGACGCCGGTGGCCTGCCGGATGACGGCGAGACCGACCCCCACGATCAGGGCCGCGCGGAGCGGCGGTCCCCACAGCTGACGGACGTCGGCGCTGCGCCCGACGAGGCTTTGTCGGATGGCACGAAGCTCCTGATCGACCGCGGTCGTGCCGCGCACCCGCGCGAGGACCGCGCGCGCCTTGTCCTCCGCTCCCCGGCGCATGAGCCAGCGCGGGCTCTCGGGCAGGTACAGCATGCCAAGGCAGAGAAGCACGCCCGGCAGGGCGCCGATCGCGGACATCCAGCGCCACTGGCCCCTGCTCGCAAGGGCGAGATCGACCAGAAACGAGGCGAGGATGCCGAGCATGAGCCCCAACGTGAAGACGGAGATCAGGCGGCCCCGTTGCTCATGCGGGGCAATCTCGGAGATGTAGAGGGGCCCGGTGAAGGAGGCCACGCCAAAGGCCGCGCCGACCAGAAGCCGCCCGAAGAACAGCCACGCCTCGGCGGGTGCCAGCGCGGTGCAGACGGCCCCGGCGACCCCGAGGGCGCCGCTCAGGACGAGCGATGCGCGCCGGCCGACGCGGTCGACCAGGCCGCCGCCGCTCGCCGCGCCGAGCATCGCGCCCAAGAGCGCCACGCTGACCAGCAGCTCATCCGCCGTCGCCGACAGACCGAACTCCGATTTGATGAACAGGACGGTGCCGGCGATCACCGCCAGATTGTAGCCGTAGAGAACGCCCGCCAGGGAAACGATGCCAGTGGCGACGTAGACGAAGCTCGAGATCTGGCCGGTTCGATCGACCACGGGCGACACGGCCTTTCCCGCTCGTTCGCGTGATTGCTGCGGTTGCTACGTCAGGCAATCACGAAAGCGCCAAATTTCACAGCGGATTATCGATCGTCGTAAGACGGCAGCATTTCCGGCGGCTCGAGCGTCCCTTCCTGCAGCCCGGTGAACAGCTCACGCAGGAAGCCCGGTGCGAGCGCCGCCAGCGGATTGACGGCGACCGACAGGTCATCGAACGGCCCGCGGATGGTATAGGTGGCGGCAAACGCGCCTTCGCCCTCCTCGCCCCTCAGAAACTGCCCGATCAGCGGGATCTGGCCGATCGTCCAGTTGATCCCGTAGAGCGGCACCACCGTGCCGTCGAGATCGAGCCTCTCGGCCTCGAGATCGACCTGCCCCTTGAAGGTCAGGCCGAGCTGTGATCCGTACATCCGACCGCTCTCGAGCTGCAGCTCGCCCTCACGCACGGCGAAGGGGGCTTCGATCCGCTCCATCGACAGCCCCTCGCCGCCGAGCAGATCGCTGATTCCGGTCGGCGAGGCCAGCGTCAGCAGGCGGGCCAGGATCGGCGCGTCGAGGACGCGAAAGTCGCTCGCTTCGAGCCTGCCCTCGGCCACCAGGCTCGGGCGCTGCTGCGAGATCGTGGCCTCGAGCATCAGCTCGCCGCCCTCGACGCGGCTGGTCTGATCGAGCGTGCGCAGCAGGTTGCCGGCATCGGTGCTGGTAAGCCGAAGCTGGCGGCGGTCGCCCTCGGGCACCAGGCTCAGCCTGGCGTCGCCGCCAGCCGGCAGGCGAGCGGTGGCCTCGGCCCATCGCCAGCCCTCCGGGTCGCGGACCAGATCCGCATCGACCTCGTGCAGCGTCTTGCCGTCGAACACGAGGCGGTCCGCGCGCACCCCCAGCCGAAGCGGCGCGGCCGCCCCGGCGCCGTCGCTTGCCCGGTCGAGCAAGGGGGTCAGGTCGAGGGTCCCGGCGTTCACCTCGATCTCGTAGCCCGTCGGAGAACCACGGCGCAGCACGACGGTGGCGTCGCTGTCGCCGAGCCGGACCCGATCCAGCCGCAATCGTTCGATCTGGAACGGTGCGAGGTGCGCCTCGAGGCTGCCTTCGGCGCGCAGCGTCCGGCTCGCCAGCCGGAATTGGGGAACCCGGATCGGCCCTTCGGGCGGAATCACCGCGGAGAGATCGAGGGTGGCGGGCTCGCCCGCGGCTTTGTGCCAGCCGATCCTCGGCGCGTCGATGGCGACCGGCGCGAGATCGAGCGCAAGCTCCACCTCGCGCCCGCCGGGCGCCTCGGTGATCGTGGCATCGAGCCCGAGGCTGCCTTCCGCGGCGATCGGCAGATCGAGCCCGAGGCGCCGCAGCGCCGCAAGATCCGGAGCGCCTTCGATCCGGTAGCGCCGCTTGAACGCCGCATCGCCGAAGTTCTCGCGCAGGTCCAGCCGGAGCGGCACCTCCTCCACGACGGCCGCGCCGACCAGATCGGCGCCATCGTTGTTTACGCTCAGCGTGAGCTCGCCGGCGCTGACGTCGAGGGGCGCACCGGCAAGCGCGCCGTTCGTGATCGTCGCCTGCGCCGCGACCTGCACCTCCGAGGCCTCGAGATCGCGGTGCAACGGCATGGCGATGTGGAGGTCCGCGGCGATCTCTCCGGCGGCGGTCTCCGGGGCGATGCCGACCTTGCCCGCAAACCCCAGCGGCGGCTGGTCGATCAGGTCGAGGGCCTGCTCGAGTGGCCCGCGCACCTGCGCCCCGACCTCGAGCCGCGTGGTGTCGCGGCCCGCGATCCCGATGCCGGTGATCACCACGCTGCCCTGGTCGAGGATCAGGTCACCCACATGACCGGTCGCAACCGCGAAATCCATCCGCTGACCGGTGAACGTCGCGCTGCCGCTGGCGCCGACCAGCGGCGGCAGGGCGCCGAAGTAATGGACGCTCAGGTCCTCGAACACGAATTCGCCGTCCAGCGTGTGCTCCGGCAGCGGCTTCTGCCCGAGCTCCCCCGGCCCGAACCGCAGTGACGCGCGTACCTTCGGCACGACCCCGGCGGTGATGTTCTCGATCACCCACTTGCGCGCCTGCCGACCTTCGCGGGGCGGCCAGTAGCGCTCCAGGTCGCGCACGCCGACGTTCGCCGCCTCGAGATCGGCCTGCAGCGTCGGTTGCCCATTGCGCCAGGTGACCTCGCCGTGGCCGCCGAGGTGCGCGCCGTTCGAGCTGAAGCTCAGCCGATCGATCACCAGCCCCCCGAGGTCGGCGGCGAGCGTGCCCCGAACGGCGAGAGCATCCACCGGCAACGACTCGAGCCCCAGATCGGGCAGCTCGATCATCCCGGGCTGGGCGGTGATCTCGAACCGGGTCGGCGAGGGCTCGCCGTCCAGAGCAACCGCGCCTCTCGCCTTGCCGCTCAATGGCAGCCGGATGCCGGAAAGAGGCAGATCGGGCGCAAAGTCGGCGAACTCGGCCGGCAGCAGGTCCTCGAACTCGACCTCGACACCGATGCGATCCTCGCCCTGCTGATGGATCGCCAAGACGTTGACCGCGACCGGCTCGCTTGCCTGCGTGATCGTGAAGGTCAGCTGCGCGCTGATGCGATCCGCAAGGCGTGCAATGCGTAGTTCGGCGTCCCGGGCGTGCAGCGTGCGCCCGACCTTCCGATCGTCCAGGACCAGCTCGCCGCCGGCGATCCGGATCTCCTCGATATGGCGCCACCGCTCGGCGCGGTCTGCCGGCATCAGGAAGTCGGCGAGCACCAAGCCGATGTCGAAGTCGGTCGCGGCGACCGAAGCGCTTCCGTCATCGAACCCGATGCTGCCATCCTCCCGACGCGTCAGCAGCAGGCTCGGGGCCGCCGCCTCGATCCGCCTCACCGCGATCGCGCCTTCCCGCAGCAGCGCCGAGGTGCTGAGCCCGATCTCAACCTTCGGTAGTTCGCTCAGCAGTCGGCCCTGGGGATCGCGCACCCGCACGCCGATCGCCGTGAGCTCGAGCAGCTGATCGCCGCCCAGGCGCACCTGCGTGTCGTCGAGGTCAACGACCACGCGATCGCCGCTCAGCTGCCTCTCGACGTAGGGGTTCAACCAGGCAACCGAGACCGGCCCGGTCGTCAGCTTCCAGGCCAAAAACCCGGCCGCCACCGCCGCAATCGTCAGCAGCAGCGTCAGCAGCCGGAGCAGGAAGCGTGAGATGCGGATGGCCAAGGGCGCGCTCGAAAGGATGGTTTCGACAGTTTCGCCCGGATCGGGTAGATCATATATGTGGCTCAGATCCCCGATCAGCGCATGGACCGATTGCCACGGGTGGGCGATCCCGCCGCCGCCGAGCGCGGGCTCAGCCGGTGGTTGTGCGTGGCCGAGCCGCTTGCCGGCATCGGCGGCGGCATCGACCCGGAACGCCTGCTCGCGGGCATCTTCGGCAACAGCCCCTATCTTAGCGAACTACTCATCGCGGAGCCGACGCTTCTGAAGAGGGTGCTGGCCGATGGCCCGGGCGCCGCGCTCGAGCTCGTGCTCGCCGAGCATGCGCCCGAACCGCCGGCCAGCCGCGCCAGGCTCATGGCGGAGCTGCGCCGGACCAGACGCCGCCTCGCGCTCCTCGTGGCGATCGCCGACATCACCGGCCTCTGGCCGCTCGAGCGCGTCACCGAGGTCCTCACCGATTTCGCCGATCTGGCCGTCCAGCAGGCGCTCGACTGGCACCTGCGCGAGGCGGCGCAGCGCAGCGAGATCGCGCTCGCGAACCGGGAGCGGCCGCAGGAGGATTCGGGCATCGTGGTGCTGGGCATGGGCAAGCTCGGCGCCTTCGAGCTCAACTACTCCAGCGACATCGACCTGATCGTGCTGTTCGAGCCGGCCCGGCTCGGCTATCGCGGCCGCGAAGGGCCGATGGCGTTCGCGGTGCGCCTGACCCGGACTCTGGTGCATACCCTCGAGCACCGGACGCGCGAGGGTTACGTCTTCCGCACCGATCTGCGGTTGCGGCCGCACCCGCCTGGACACCCGCTGGCGCTCTCGGTCGAGGATGCCGAGCAGTACTACGAGCGCCACGGCCAGAACTGGGAGCGCGCGGCGCTGATCAAGGCGCGCGTCGTCGCCGGCGACCCTGCCGTCGGGACGGGCTTCCTGCGGGCGCTCGAGCCGTTTCTCTGGCGCCGGCATCTGGACTACGCGGCGATCCGCGACATCCACTCGATCAAACGCCAGATCAACGCGTATCGCGGCCACGGCGAGCTCCGGGTCGCCGGCCACGATCTCAAGGTCGGCCGGGGCGGGATCCGCGAGATCGAGTTCTTCGTCCAGACCCAGCAACTGATTCTGGGGGGCCGCTTCCCCGAGCTGCGGGTGCCCGGCACCTGCGCCGCGCTGCGCGCCCTGGTCGCCGCCCGCTGGCTGGCCGGTGCCACCGCCGACCAGCTGATCGAAGCCTACCGCTTCCTGCGCGGCGCCGAGCACCGCCTTCAGATGGTCGCCGACAGGCAGACCCACCGCCTGCCGGTGCGCGCCGAGCAGCTGGAGCGGTTCGCCGCATTCATGGGCTATGCGGACACCGATGACTTCACCGCGGCGATCCGCAGCCGGCTCGAGCGGGTCGAGAGGCACTACGCCGCCCTGTTCGAGAGCAGCATCGATCTCGGCGGCGGACGCGCGCTGGTCTTCACCGGCACCGACGACGACCCGGACACGCTTGCGACGCTTGCCGAGATGGGGTTCGCCCATCCGAGCACGGTGGCGGCGCGCGTGCGCGCGTGGCACCATGGCCACATCCGCGCCACCCGCGATGCGCGGGCGCGTGAGCTGCTCACCGAGCTGATGCCGCGGCTGCTGCAGGCGATCGCCGACCAGTCCGATCCGGACGCGGCGTTCGAGCGGTTCGACGAGTTCGTCACCAACCTGCCCGGGGGCGTCCAGCTGTTCTCCCTGTTCCGAGCCAATCCGCGCCTGCTCAGCCTGGTCGCCGATCTGATGGGAACGGCGCCGCGGCTCGCCGGTCACCTGAGCCAGCACGTCACCCTGTTCGAGGCGATGCTGGCGCCGGATTTCTTCGAGGCCCTGCCCGACGGCGCGGCGCTCGCCGCCGAGCTGGACCGCGCCCTCGGCCGCGCCCGCGATTTCCAGGACGTGCTGGATGCGGGGCGGCGCTGGGCCCAGGGCCGCGAGTTTCAGATCGGGCTTCATGTCCTGTTGGGGCTGCTCGACGGCGATGCCGCGAGCGCCCACCTGAGCGACGTCGCCGAGCGCGTGATCCAGGCGCTGTTGCCACGCGCCGAAGGCTGGCTCAGCGCTCAGCACGGCCGTCTGCCGGGCGGCGCCTTCGTCGTCCTGGGGCTCGGCAAGCTCGGCAGCCGGGAGCTCGCCATCGGCTCCGATCTCGACCTGATCTTCGTGTACGACGCGCCGGACGACGCCCGCTCGGACGGCCCTCGCCCCCTGCCCGCGGCCACCTACTACGCCCGGCTCGGGCAACGGCTGGTCAGCGCCCTCTCGGCGCCGACCTCGGAAGGGCGGCTCTACGAGATCGACACGCGGTTGCGGCCGTCGGGCAATCTGGGTCCGGTCGCCTGCTCGGTCGAGAACTTCGAGCGCTATCAGCTGGAGAGCGCACAGACCTGGGAGCACCAGGCGCTGACCCGGGCGCGGGCGATCGCCGGCGATCTCGGGCTCGCCCGCCGGGTCGAGGGCGCGGTGCGCCGCGCCTTGCTCGTGCCCCGTGATCCGGCGGTGCTGGCGGGCGCCGTGCGCGCCATGCGCGCGCGCATCTTCCGCGAGCACGGCAGCGACGATCCCTGGAACCTCAAGCACGTGCGCGGCGGGCTGGTGGAGCTGGAGTTTCTCGCGCAGTTCCTGCAGCTTGGCTTTGCGCCGGCGCATCCGGATCTGCTGACGACCGGCACCGTCGAGACCTTCCTGCGCGCCGCCGGGGACGGCCTGCTCGAGCCCGAGGACGGCGCGACCCTCGCCCGGGCGGGCAGACTCTACCATCGCTTGCAGGCGGTCTTGCGTCTTTCGGTGCCGGAGGGGGGCTTCGATCCCGGCCGGGCGCCCGCCGGCCTGCGTCAGGCATTGGTGCGGGCGGCCTACCGGGACGCGGATCCGCTGCCCACCCGGCAGCACGACTTTGCCGCGCTGGAACGGACCCTGATCGAGACGGAAGCGCGGGTCAGTCGGATGTTCGAGGCGCTTTGTCCAGCCGCGATCGACGATGGCGACGAGATCTCTCGAGCTGATCCGGCCAGGAGCGCAGGCCGCAGCTGACCACGGCAGAACACGGACGCAGAAGGAGGCGTAAAGATGACATTGGACGCGGGACGACCGGCACCCGATTTCGATCTTCCGACCGATGGCGGCGGTCGTGTGCGGCTCGCCGACTGCAAAGGCAGGCCGCTGGTGCTGTATTTCTATCCGAGGGACGACACCCCGGGATGCACCAAGGAGGCCCAGGGGTTTGCCGAGGCGTATCCCGAGTTCCAAGCCGCCGGCATTCGGGTTCTGGGAATCTCGAAGGACAGCACGGCCAGCCACGACCGGTTCAAGGCCAAGTACGATCTCCCCTTCCCGCTTGCCTCCGACGAAGCGGGCGGCGCGGTCGACGCCTACGGCTCCTGGGTCGAGAAGAGCAGGTACGGCAAGACCTACATGGGCATCGATCGCTCCACCTTCCTGATCGACGGCCAGGGCACCTTGCGCCGGATCTGGCGCACGGTCTCGGTGCCCGGTCACGTGGCCGAGGTGCTGGACGCCGCGCGGGCGCTCGGGTGATGCCATGAGCCGCCGCACCCTGCCGCTCACCGAGGAGCTGCACCGGTATCTTCTGGTCAACTCGCTGCGCGAGCACCCGGCGCTTGCGCAGTTGCGGGACGAGACCTCGGGGCTGCCCGGCGCCGGGATGCAGATCGCGCCGGAGCAGGGCCAGTTCATGGCGCTCCTGGTCGAGCTGATCGGCGCGCGGCGGGTGCTCGAGATCGGTTGCTTCACCGGCTACAGCGCTCTGGCGATGGCGCTCGCCCTGCCGGCGGACGGCCTGCTGATCACCCTCGAGGCCAACGCGGAGCCCATCGAGATCGGACGCCGGGCGTGGCGGGCGGCCGGCGTCACGGACAGGATCGAGGTCAGGCTTGGCCTCGCTGCCGACAACCTCGACCAGCTTCTCCAGGAGGGCGGCGCGGAATCCTTCGATCTGGCATTCATCGATGCCGACAAGAAGTCTTACGACGCCTACTACGAGCGCGCCCTTGCGCTGGTGCGGCCGGGCGGTCTGATCCTGCTCGACAACATGTTCTGGGGGGGCGCCGTGGCCGATCCCGCCGACCACGCACGACAGACGATCGGATTGCGCGCGCTGAACGCCAAGCTGCACCGGGACGCGCGGATCAGCCTGTCGCTTCTGCCGCTCGGCGACGGCCTGACATTGGCCCGCAAGCGCCCGATACGATGAAGCCGGCCTGGTGCCGGCCTCATCTTGTTCTGGTGCGACGGCCGAGGTCAGCCCGAGCGCGCTTCCCGGATCAACTGCTCCAGCCGGACCTTGTCAACGGCGCCCGGGATCACCTGATCGCCGATCACGAACGCCGGTGTGCCCTCGATGCCGAGCTCGCTCGCCAGCGCGTAGTTGGCCTCGATCGCCGCCATCACCTCGGGCGACGCCATGTCCGCCTCGAGTTGGTCCGGATCGAGACCGGCCGCCGCGGCGGCCGCGCGGATCCCCTCGATCGACAGATCGTCGGCGGCCATCAAGGCGAAATGGAACGGCACGTAGCCGTCCTGATTGCGGCTGGCCAGCGCCGCTTTGGCGGCACGCACCGAGTCGGGGCCGAGTACCGGCAGATCCTTGAACGCCACGCGCAGATTCGGATCCTCGTCCAAAAGGGCTTGCATCGACGGGACCACGCGGCGGCAGTAGGCGCACCGGTAGTCGAAGAACTCGACCAGCGTGACGTCGCCGTTCGGATTGCCCCCTAACGGTGTGTGAGGCGCGTCGAGCAGCTCGCTCCGGTTGGCGGCGACCGCCTCGCGCTGGCGGGCCGCGGCGGCGGCCGTCTCGCGGCGCTGCAGCTCCTGCAGCGCCTGGTAGATGATCTCGGGCTCGCGCAGCAGATACTCGCGTACGATCTTCTCGACCTGCTCGGTCGGGAGCTCTTGCTCGTCGGCCTGCGCGGCGGGCGACATCCCCAGCATGATGCCCGCCGTCAGGCAAGCACCCGCCAGCTGTCTGACCAATCCACCCATGATCTGCTCACTCCTTGGCGGGGGCACTCTAACCAAACGCGGCCGGCGGCGCCATTCCCAAACGGCGTGGGCGTCCAGGCGGCGGTCCGTGGATCGATCGCGGTCGTCAGCTCTCGTCGATCACCCGAAGAACGTCCTGAAGTCTCAGCCAGGCCGGGTCGCTGGGCTCCATCCGGGCCTCGGCGCGGTGGGCATACATACGCGCGTCCTCCTCCTTGCCGATGAGCAGCGCGTATTCGGCGAGCGACAGGTTGGACACCCCCTCGCGACCGTCGCGTCCCTGGGCAATGCCCAAAAGGCGCCACGCTCCGGCGTTGGTCGGCTCGCGCCCGACGGCTTCCTCCAGATGAGCCACCGCATCGGCATTCGCCCCCGGCGCGCCGCTCTCGATCAGGGCCTGCGCCAGACCCACCCTGAGGAGCGGGGCATCCGGACGCAGCTCCACCGCCCTGCGATAGGGCGAGATGGCGTCCTCGATGCGCCCGTTTTCGAACAGCATCTGGCCCTTGAGCTCGTGAAAGTACGGATCGTCCGGGTGCTCGGCGAGCAGGCCGTCGATCGCCGCGATCGCCGCGGGCAGGTCCGGCAAGCGGTACAGAGCGATCGCCTTGGCGTAGCGACCGAGCAACGTGTCGTTCGCCTGGTAACGCTGCAACACGTCGCGCGGGTCGAGCAGGAACGCCTGCAGCTTGACCACCATGCGGCCGTGCGCGAGCGGCCATCCGGGCGGCGGGTCGGCGAAGCGGCCGCCCTCGCCCGCGACGTGGCTCTCGACGAACCGGATGCGGTCGCGGGTCAGCGGGTGGGTTTGCAGATAGGGGTTGCTGCGCGAGACCGCGAGAACGTTCTGGTTCTCCAGGATCTTGAAGAACTCGGCCAACCCGGCCGACGAGATGCCGGCGCGGTCCAGGTAGCTCACCGCCGCCTGATCCGCCGCCTGCTCCTGACTGCGGCTGAAGCGCATCAGGTTGTGCTGCGCGTAGGACTGGCCGCCGCTGATGATCGCCGTGCCGAGGCCGGGCGCGCCGGCCACCGCGGCGGCGGCGCCGAGCACCGTGGCGAGGATCATCTCGGCGGCGGCGCGCCGCTGCGCCCCGCCGACCCGGCTGAGGTGCCCGCCCGCGATGTGCCCGATTTCGTGAGCGATCACGCCCGCGAGCTGGCCGACGTTCTCGGTGCGCATGATCAGGCCGGTGTTCAGGAACAGATTGCTGCCGCCCGCGACGAACGCGTTCACCTGGGGATCGTTCACGATGTAGATGTGCACCGAGTCGCGCCCGAGACCGGCGGCATCCAGGAAGGGGCCCGAGATCTGGCGCAGCGTCCCTTCGATCTCGGCGTCGCGAATCAGGCTGATGGTCTCGGCGCGCGCCGAGGCGTACGGCAGCAACGCCACCATCGCGCCGGCCACCCATGCCGTTCCTCGACGCAGAGCCCGTCTCACGGCACCACCCTCGCCTTCCCGATCCGGCTCACGTCGCCGCGCCGGCACCGGCCGATCCAATCTAGCCGCCGCGGCGCGGCTGTGACAGAACGCCGGTAAACATATGGACACTAGGGACGAAATGGCTACTACTTCGTTGCCCCACCAGCTGAAGATCGCGGCGCGGAGCGACATCGCGCCGTTCATCGCCATGGACGTGCTCGCGCGCGCCAATGCCCACGCGCAGGCCGGGCGAGACGTCGTTCATCTCGAGGTCGGAGAGCCCGGAGGCGGCGCTCCCGGGCCGGTGCTCGAGGCCGCCAGGCGCGCGCTGGCCGCCGGCGCCATCGGCTACACCGAAGCCCTCGGGCGTCCCGCGCTCCGCGCCGCGATCGCCGCGCACTACCGACAAAGCTACGATCTGGCCGTCGATCCCGATCAGGTCGCGGTCACCGTCGGTGCGTCCGGCGCGTTCGTGCTGAGCTTTCTCGCGGCGTTCGATCCGGGCGACCGCGTGATCGTGCCGGAGCCCGCCTTTCCCGCGTACAAGAACATCCTGCGCGCGCTCGGCATCGAGGTGGTCCGTCTGGGGCTCGGCCCGGACACCGATTTCAAGCCGACCGCAGCGATGCTCGAGGCCCTGGCGCCGCCTATCCACGGGCTGATCGTGGCCAGTCCGGCGAATCCCACCGGAACCATGCTCGATCGGACCGATCTGGCGGCGCTCGCCGCCTTCTGCCGGGCGCGGCGCATCCGTCTGGTCGCCGACGAGATCTACCACGGCATCACCTACGACCGACCCGCCAGCACGGTCCTGGAGCTCGACCAGGAGGCCATCGTGATCAATGGCTTCTCCAAATACTTCTGCATGACCGGCTGGCGGCTCGGCTGGTTGATTGCCCCGGCCGACCTGGTCCGCCCGATCGAGCTGCTCGCCCAGAATCTGTTCATCTCGCCGCCGGCGCTCGCCCAGGAGGCCGCGCTCGCGGCCTTCGCCTGCCGGGCCGAGCTGGACCAGCGGGTCGAGGCCTATCGCGGCAGCCGCACCGCGCTGCTGAACTGCCTGCCGCGAGGCGGGCTCGACCGGTTCGCGCCGGTCGACGGCGCCTTCTACCTCTACGCCGACGTCGCTCATCTGACCGAGGATTCCCACGACCTTTGCGCGCAGATCCTGGAGCGCACCGGGGTCGCCCTCACCCCCGGCGCCGATTTCGACGGCGCCAACGGCTGCCGCTATCTCCGGATCGCGTTTGCCGGCGAGCCGGGCCGGGTGATCACGGGCGCCGAGCGCGTCACCGACTGGCTGCGATCGAGGCGCTAGCGGCTCATTCGTCTTTGCGGACGAACCGACTCCACCAGCCGCGTCGCGGCGGTTCCGAGCTGTCTTGATCGACGACCGCGGCCGCACGCACCGCGGCCTCGGACGGCGCGTCGAGGCCGTGGCCGGCCTCTTCCTCCGCCGCCTCGGGCCGCTCGGCCCGCCTGGACGCGCCGGCGCGCTCAGAGGCCGCTGTCGGTCGACGGCGCGCCCTGGTCCGCCGGGGAGCCTTCCGCCCGGCCGCTGCGGTATCG
>JBOHKK010000054.1:0-22514 GCA_050729115.1 Geminicoccaceae bacterium
GCCCGCGACGCTAAAGCCGTACTGGCGACCGTCGCGGTCGCGGGTGCGCAGGTCGAACCCGGCTGTCTGCAGCCAGCGAATGGTCAGGTCCTCGAACTGGTGACCGGCGTCGAAGATGCGAAGCAGCCTGCCGTCGAATCCTTTGCCGTCGTCGACTGGCGTGAGCGTCGTTTCGTAGGCGAGCCTGCGGGCGCACGGCTCGCCGATCCGGCTGCCGCCGAGATAGTCGCGCCGCGGCTTGGCTCGCGCGGCCGCCTCGAGCGCCGCGTCAATCAGCGTGTTGATCCGGACGCCGACGTCGCAGACCGCGCTCAGCCCGCCGTAGACGAAGCCCGAGCCAGAGTTGAGGTCGATCATCGCTTCCATGAGCAAGAAGCTCAGAACGGCAGATCGTCGTTTAGCGCCTGGCACTGCATCGACTGCTGGAAGCCGTCGACCGCGGCCTCGATCAGCTGATCGATCTGCTCGGCGCTGAGATCGAAGAAGTGCTCCATCAGGCCAAGCTCGGTCAGGGCCTCGGCGAACGGACGCCTGGCGTCCTTGATCGCCTGCTGCTCCATCTCGGTCTTGTCGATCATGCCGCTGCGCCTCGCGGCCAGCGCAGCGCCGGCATCCAGGCAGCGCAGGGAGCAGAACTGATAGGTCGGGTATTGGTCGGGCCGCAGCTGGTGCACATAGCCGAAGCCCCTGGCCTCGCGACGGCAGATCGCGCAGGCCGGACGTACGCCAACTCAGGATCGGGCCCCATAGGGCGCGACGATGGCTCCGGCAACGGACGCGGCGCCGGCTCAGACGGAGTCGGCCGGCGGTGCGCACGATGTCTCGCCTGAGCCATGTCTCAGACCCGGTCACGTGTTCAGCCACGCAGGACCGGCGGGCTTCGCGGGCTGGCTGTTGCCTGCGTCCTGAATTGACGTCGCGGGCCGCTGCCACGCCGCCGCAGCGGCCTGCTGCGCAGGTCCGGCCTGCTGCTGGCCCCAGGCGGGCTTCGGGGCCGTGGCGGCGCTGCTGCCCCCGCTGCCGGCCGAACGTGGCCGCGACGGGCTCGGTGCCACCTCCTCGCCGTCCATGACCGCGCGCCACTCCTTCTCATTGGGCAGCACCGGCCGATCGAGCTTGTTCTTGTCCGGGTATCGGGAATCGGTGCTCGGCTCGACCGTGATCTTGGCGACGAAGGTGATGCCGTCGAGGTCGGCCAGACCGCGCAGCCGGCGCTTCCCCTTGGCCTCCTCGCTGTTTTCGTCGGGGTCGAGGCCGAGCGCGCTGTCGATCATCGCGCGGAAGGTGCGCTTGCTGATGTTCCAGCCGATCGAGGCGCCCTTCTCGTCGACCTTGCCGCCGGAGACCGTGAACGCGTGCCAGAACTTGCGGCGGACGAACTTGCCCTCTGTCGCGGTGAATTCGCAGTCCAGGCTCAGCACGTCGCTGCCCGGCGTGGTCGATGCCTTGAGCAGGCCCCGGTCGATCTCGGTCTGGCCGTCGATGCCGCCCGGCCGGATCGTCATGATCACCTTGGCGAAGGTGCCGTCGGGAATCAGATCGGTGCTTTGCTGTGGCTCGACGTCGCTGAAGTCGTACATGTCGATCTCCGTGCTCAGGGGATAGGGCCTTACGTGGACTGGGCGGTCCGGTTGATCTTGGCGAGCAGCGCCCCGAGGTCGGGCGGCTCGGTGAGGTCGAGGCGACCCGAGCGGTCCTTTGCCGGCAGGCCGTAGGGATTGCCGGAGCGGCACACCAGGCGGCGCACCTGGCCCTTGCCCGGCTCGTGGCGCCAGCCGTCGCCGTCGGGCTCGAACAGGCTCATGGTGATGACCTGATCGACGATGGCTGGCAGCTCGCGTGCGGCTTTCCCGCCCTCCATCTGCGGCTGCCAATGCTCGCGATTGAACTCGTCGACGATCCGCTCGAGCACGCCCACGAAGATCACGGTCTTGCCGGGCGCATGCTGCAGATGCTTGAGCAGCGCGATCACCTCGCGCGCCAGCAGGCCGTAGGCGCCGCGCACGTCGGGCTTGCCGGTCTTCTCGCTGAACGCCTCGGGTCGGGTCTTCGCCCAGCCCATGCCCTGGCGGGTGAGGTCCGTGATGCTGTCGACGAAGACAATGCGCTTCTGCGCGATGAGCCGGACCAGGTCCGGGTAGGTCTCGGCGACGTGCTGGTAATGACCCGCCGAGAAGAAAGCGCTCGCATCCGCCGCCGGGTCGATCCCGCCGATGAGACACGCAATGTCCACGGCGTCGGGCCAGGCCCGGATGGGGATGCTGTCGCCCGGCCAGTCCTGCACCGACTTCATGCCCGCCTCGAGGTCGACGCAGAGCGTGATCTCGGGCGGCAGGGTCTTGAGCAGCGAGGTCTTCCCGACGCCCGAGGGCCCGAAGATCGCCATCGTGGTCCTGCTGTTGGCCTGGGCCAGCCGCTCCTCGGCGGTAACAATGTGCAGCCCCATCACGCGGCCTCCGACCTGAGGATCGAGCGTTGTGCCGCGGGACGATCGATCGCCAGCGCGGGGACGGCGCGTCGGGTGGCAGCTCGAACCGACTTGATCGCCAGGTAGCTGAAGTCGAACGGGCCACGGCGCCGCTGGACCAGATGGACTTGGCCTTGTTCCGCCGCCTGGAAGACGGCGTTGGCGATCCTGGCCAGCGCGCGCCGGTGGTCGTCAGACAGCGCGGACGCCGGTGACCGATCCCAGATCAGCAGTCCGCGGTGGTATTCAAACCACGAGCAGGACTCGGCACGGGCGAGCCAGCCGCGGAATTCCGGAACTGAGATCAGATCGCGCGCTGCAGGCTCGCTTCGCTCTGCGGAAGTCATCACTGCCGTCATCGATTGGCTCACAGGTGAACGATTTGCCTCTATCAGACGAGTAGCGGCTTCGAAAGGCCAATATTCGCCTTAACGAAAGACGACGAAAACAAAAGTAGTAGTGAGTATTCTGAAGAAGCAGGACGAGCCGGAGCGTGCTCAAGTGAACAGCTACGCATCACGGGTATCCTTCGCGCGGATGCTTGTTGGCCGTGCTCGACTTGCGCCGACGGGGAGTGCGCTGCCTCAGCTGCTCCGCTTCGAACGCCTCGATGTCGTCGAGGCGGTAGAGCACCTTGCCGCCCGCTTTGATGAAAGGCGGGCCCTTCCCGAACCAGCGCCAGCCCTCAAGGGTGCGCGGCGAGAAGCCCCAGCGCCGCGAGAGTTCGATCTGGTTGAGATGGCGCGCCGGGTGAGGCGCAGCGGCTGCCGGGGCAGCAGAGTTCGAAGTAGCGTCGTTGTGTGACATCTATCCCTACCGCGACAACCATGCGCCCGCTCGCATCGCTCAGGGCGCAACCGATTGATTTCGCGGCAAGTATGGGCGTCACGCACGCAGCGAAATATCCTCCGCTGCAAAAAGGGGTGTGACATTCTGGAAGGATGGACTCACGGGAATCCGTCGCTTTTGGGGCGGACGTGTGACATCCGCCCTATAGACGCGTGACATTCGCCTAAGGCTTGCTGTTGTGACGCACCTGGCCCGGCTGCACCAGGAGCAGATACGGATTGAGCCGATAGCCCGTCCCCGGATCGTTCTGGATCACGTCGTCGTCGGCCAGCTGGGTATCGAGGGCCTCGATGAACTTCTTCTCGATGGTGTCGCGAAGGCGGGTTATCCGCTGCCGCAGGCCCTGCTGATCGATCCCAACTCGATCGGCAAGAACCTCCGGTTTGACGAAGCGGAATTCATCTGGCGCGCGTGCGGATGTCACATCGTCCCGGAACTCAACCGCCAGCGCTTGCACGAGCTCGAATCCGGCTCCTCTGATCTCGATGCCACCGTGAAACAGAACCTTCCTGCGCTTCTCATCGATGGCAAAGACCAGCGGCCTCTCGACCGTTCGGCTGCGATCGGCTGCCGCCTGTTCCGATGCCGGCGGCTCCGCCTCGGCGGGATCGACGGTCGGCAGCCTGACCGCCGATGACTGGATCAGCATCAGGAGCGAGGTCTCCTGTAGGGACAAGGACGTCGTGACTGTGGCGTGATGGGCGAGCTCCCGATCGATCACCGCTTGCACTATTTGGCCGTGGCGGCGATGCAGCTCATGGAGCCTCGCGGCATTCTCCTCTGGCGAGCCAGGCAGATATGGCAAGACCCGGAAAACCTGGCCGAAGCTGTTGAGGAACGTCTGCTCCGACATTGAGGCCAGCTTGAGCGCCTGCAGGACATAGGACTCTGCCATGACCACATCCGGGCCGGGCTTGCGTTCGCCGCGGAACAGATCCACGACGTAAGCTTCCGCCGGTTCATGCTCGCCGAGACCGGCGCCCAGAATACCGAAGCGCCGATCGATGCACTGGGAGCAGACGCCGCAGTGCCGCCCGCGCCGGGTGGCCTCACGCACCCGGGCGCAGCTGAAGGTCTCGGCAATCAGGTCGGCGCAACCATGACCAGCGATGGTGGCGGCCACATCGCTCTTGGTCTTCCAGAGATACGGGTTCTCCACCGTCACCGGCTCGTCGAGAAGCAGCGAGAAGAGCCGACTGAAATCGGCGAGCACCTTGGGATGCGTGGTGCGCGTCGCCCGCGCCCCCAGCACATGACCGGCGACCGGGAGATTCAGGCTGACGACACCGTTCTCGTAAAACTGCACCGTGTTCCGCCGAAACAGGCGCGCCACCACCACCGCCAGCGTCGCGAACAGGAACGACCGTGATCTCTGGGTGAACTCGACCGCTTCCTCGTGCCCCTTGGTCACGCTCACCGGTACGCGAAAGAGCTGAAACTCCCTGGTCTGCTCGCGCAGCGCCATGACGAGCTGCGATTGCTTCGACATAACCATTGGCGATGACTGATGGCTGACCAGGGCCACTTTCCGGCCATGTCCAATCAAGCTTTCGACGGCGCCGGCGAAGGAATCCAGGCCACCCGAGAAGAGGATGACGTCGTCCGGTACGAACCCGGAATCTGGGGAGTCCCCGAAGCCCAGATAGGGCTGCAATCCCGCGGGAGCGGGATCCGGCTGCTGGACGAACTCGAACGCGTAGTGGTCATCCGACAGGAAGCTCAGGGTCTCTATCAGCAGGTCCTGGATCTCCAACCGACGCCAAAGGTCGGGACGGCGCACCGGCACGCGAAAACGAAAGCGGCGGCGCCAGTCCTTGCCCATCTCCGGCAGCGTGTCACCGCCGCGTCCCGTGCACTGGTCGGCGCAGAACACGTAGGCGGCGATTTCCAGCAGATCGGTGAGCACGGGCGGAACGTCCTCGACCATGCGCGTGCTGATGTCGCCCAGCTTGAGGTTGACATGGGTCGGAGAATCATCAGGGGCGTTGGCGTCGAGCGCGAGGATGTCCTTCGTGCAGGCGCCCCCCGCAGGCAATCCCCCGCAGATGACCAACCGCTCAGTCATCGGCGTCCCTCCGCATGCGCAGCTCCTTGCGGATCTTGTCGAAGGCGACGTGGACGAACCGGCCTGCCTTTGCGTGGTCGATGCCGCCCTCGTAGTTCTGTTTTGAGAACCACTCTCCCGAGAATTCCTTCACGATCCGCGCCGTCTCCCGGCAATGCAGGTCCAGCGCCTCGTCGAACTGCTTGTGCTCCCGGATGGTTTGGAACCGCGAGTTGATCCCGACATGCTTAGCAAGCTCGCGGCTGAGGTAATAGTCGAGGTGGTGGCGGGTCAGCCGGGCGAAGAAGTCGCGGGCCAGCACGCTGAACTGCTTGACAGTGGCGAGGCCGGCCAAGGCGCTTCGCACGTCCTCCGGCGTCGTCCCAAAGAGGCGTGGTAACTCCCGCCCGGCAACCGCGCTCAGGCTTTCAGCAGCTGCCAGTTGCACCATCTCGCCGAAGTCCGTCCGACCATCGGCCGACCGAACCTGCCGATCCACGGCATCCGCGAGAGCCGAGACGATCGCCACCAGCGATGGCCGATCGCTCAGCCTGAGCCCCAGCATGCGGAGCTCCGAGACGAAATTCTCCTGGCGCGCCGCGAGCGGGATCTGGGTGATCAGATAGAACGCCGCCCGCGCGGCGGGATCGTCCGCGGCGTCGATCATGCTCCGCTCGGCGGCAGCCGAGACCGCTGCGGCGATATCGTGAACGTCCGCGCCGCCGCTGATCAGCTCAACGACATGGCGCCACTTCCTCGATTGAGGCAGCTTGCCGAGACGTTGATGCCCCATCGCAGCCTACCGGCGTCCGGCCCGGCAGCCCCTCCCATGGGCGTCCCTGACTTGCGACCTCATCGACACGCGCTGAACCTCCGTTTCTACGCCAGAAAAGGGGACGTCAGAACTCGAGCTCAGACCGAGGTGCATGACGCATTGCGATCTCCCGTGCATTTCGATAAAATTGCACAAATCGTTCGCTTTGACGAACAAGGGGCGCGGGAGTATCAAGACGGACGCGCCCGTTGGCAAGCAGGGAATCGTAATATGAGAACGGGCCCCGACTACGGTGGCGCCCGCGCAACAGGGGATCTCGATGGCCTCGGTTTTCGGGCAGAAGATCAAGACCCACCGCCAGATGAAGCGTATGACCCTGGACCAGCTCGCCACACACACCGGCTGCAGCAAGAGCTACATCTGGGAGCTCGAGAACCGGGACGTGCCGCCGCAACCCTCGGCCGAGAAGATCTTCGCGATCGCCGCGGCGCTCGGGGTCACGCCCGAGTTCCTGCTCTCCAATGCTCAAGCCGACCCGGACGACGCCGTGGTCGATGAGGCCTTCTATCGCAAATACAAGCGCATGCCGCCCGAGACCAAGCTCCGGCTGCGGCAGATCCTCGACGCCTGGGACAACCAGCCGTGAGGCTGGCGATCCCGGCGACAGCCGCTCTTGGTGTCCTCCTCTGTCTGGCGCTGCCCCGCGCCGCCCATGCCGATATGGTGGGCATCGCCTCGGTGATCGACGCCGATACCATCGAGATTCATGGCCAGCGCATCAGGCTGCACGGCATCGATGCGCCGGAAGGCGGGCAGACCTGTCTCGATGGAGCCGGCCGGAACTGGCGCTGCGGCCAGCGGGCTGCCCTGGCGCTGCAGGATCTGATCGGCCGGCGCACCGTCACCTGCGACGAGCGCGACGTTGACCGGTATGGGCGCATCGTGGGTCGGTGCCTCGTCGGCGATCTCGACATCAACGAATGGCTGGTCGCGCAGGGCCTGGCGCTCGCCTACCGCAGGTACTCGCGCAATTACGTGGCCGCGGAGGACGACGCTCGGGCGGCCGGCCGCGGCATGTGGGCCGGCTCGTTCGAGCCGCCCTGGGAGTGGCGACGCCGGCACTGAGGTCCCGCGGCGCAACCTTTCATTAACCTTCTACCTCCAGTCTGGTGACCCGACCAGCCGGGAGGACCAGCAGTGGACGGCCAGCCCATCATCGATCTCGGTCACGCGGCCGAGCTCGCGCTCACCCGAATGCTGGAGACCGGCCGTGTCATCGGCCGGGACGGGCAAAGCCGGAAGGTCATAGCAATGCCGCGGACGACTGGGTGCTGGACTGGTTCACCAAGCCTGCACGGGGCCGTCCGTTGGGCAGATCTGCGCCAAGCCAGAAGCCTGCTCCCGACCACGGCTCCTGAACCGACCCCACGTCTGCCACCAACGCAGGTGCCGTAGGTTTACCTGCCGCTGAAGAGCTTGCGAAGCCACCGCAGGAATGTGGCCTCATATCTAAGCCGAGACTGTGCCTCTAACTCCGCCAGCACGTCACGGTCGTCCCGAGCACGGACGAGGTCCAGCAACCTCGCTTCGTCGACCTTGAGGCCGAGCCGCCCGGCGAGGCGGCGGTGAAACGCAACCCGCAAGCGATACAGGGCCTCATAGGGTTCTCCCGCCTCAGAAGCTGGCATCCAGCACCTCATACTTGTAGAAGCGGGCCTCGAGCACCCGCATCTGCCGCTTAAAGATCTCTTTCTCGGTCGGGCCGGTTTGATCGAACGCGCGCACGAAGAACCGGCATTCGTGCTGCACGCTCCAGGTGAAGAGCGGATCGAACTGAGCGAGGAACGTCGTGGCGTCGATGAGACGGCCGGTTGTGATCCGTTCGAGCGGGAGCTCCTTGTGGTCGTTGACGCGATGGGGTAGGTCGCGCTCCCGAACCACGAAGCCTTCAGCCGATAGCGCAACATCAAAGATGTACTCGATCCGGCCAGTCTCCGCCCAGCAGGGGGGATATTCGGTGCCGCGGCCGCCCGTCGAGAGGCGGTTGCGCAGGTTCTGCACCTGGCCCTTGAGGTTGGCCACCTCGCGCGCCGACGCGTCAGCCTTCAGCGCCAACGCGATAAGCTCGGGAGGCGGCACGCCAGCAAGGCTCGTTGCGGCCTGGGCCTCGCGCAGTGCGCGGCCGGCCGCCCCGTCCGCGATGAACTCCTCGAGCGCCCCTTCCGATCCCGACGCTTCCTTGGCAAGCATCTGCTCGGTCTCTAAGAGCTTGGCGATCCGTTCTTCCAGGGCACGCCGCTCGGCCTTGAGCGAATCGATCGCCTGCAGGCTCTCGACCAGCACCTTGAAGTCGTCGTCGAAAGCGTCCCGCCCGCCCACGGCGTCAACCACTCGTTCTAGCTCAGCTAGGGCGTGAGCGTTTGCCGCGGCACGGGTCTCGGCACGTTCGAGCTCCTGGGCAAGCTCCAGGAGTTCCTGTTCCTTGCGCGCAAGTAGCGTGGCGAGAGCAAGCAAGAGGAGGAAGATCACCAGCACGACGATCTCGGCGAGCGTGAAGCCGAGAACGAGGCCGCGCCGATACGAGCGCTCCTCCTGGAGAATGGTCGGAGCGGCCATCAGGACTGCACTGTGTCGCGTACGACGTCACCTTTCGGCACGGTGCCGCCGAGTCGCGCGACCAGGAGGTCAGCCATGTCGGCGAGCGCACTCTCAACCGCGACTGTCGCCTGACGTGCCCGGCTAAGCTCGGTCTCGAGTGCCTGGTTGTGTGCGCGCACGATCGCGAGGGTTTCGCCGTGCGTCCGCTCCAAGGCCTCGAGTGCTCGTCGGCGCGCCTCCCCCTCACCGCGCAGCGCATCGGACAGCAGCTCTCGCTGCTTGATGAGTTCCACTTTGCTGGCCGCAAGCAACTCCGCCTGTTCGTTCGCGGCTGCGCGAAGGGAACCTGCGGCGGCGTCAATCTCGCCCTGAAGCGCCGTCAGCCGCGCAGCGGTCGCATTCACCTCGCCGGCCTGTGCAGCCATGATCTCGGCCTGCCGGGTGAACACATCGGCCGCCCGGCTCGCTCGCTCGAGCACAGTAGCGGCACCGTCCATTGCGGCGCTTCGGGCGCGAACCGCCTCAGCGGCCTGTTCGAGCGCAGCGATCGTGGGCGCCAGCCGCTGCGCAAGAAGGTCCTTCGGCGCCTCGATCTGATCGACCCGCCGGGCGAGCTTGTCGAGCGCGCTTCCGGCCTTGGCTGTCATCTGGCCGAACTGCCGGGCCTGCTCGGCATGCTCCGCGGTGGCCCGCTCGATCCACTGAACGGCGGCATGCGCTGTCTCGCCAACGGCACGCGTCGATTCC
The DNA here is from genome assembly GCA_050729115.1 of Geminicoccaceae bacterium. Taxonomy (GTDB): domain Bacteria; phylum Pseudomonadota; class Alphaproteobacteria; order Geminicoccales; family Geminicoccaceae; genus JBKPNX01. The sequence goes on from JBOHKK010000054.1 coordinate 9,481, forward strand.
TCAAGCCCGCTCTGGGCCTGAGCCGTCGCTTCTGCAAAGCCCTCTGCGATCGCTTGCTGCGTGGCTCGGCGGAAGCTGTTGAACTCGAGCACCGCGCCGTCAAGCTCGGCCCTGAGCCGGGTCGCCGTGTCGGCCAGGGCGAGCCGGGCTTCGCGCTCGAACTGGACCGGATCACGCCGGAACTGCCCGAGGAAGACACGGATAGCGAGACCGAGAATGGTCGTCGCAAGCGCGATGCCGAAGCTCTCCAGCACTGTCTCGGCACCGTCCCCTTCGAGGAACCGCCAGAGCGCCATCGCCAAGCTGCCCAGGGTGTAGAGGAAGCCCAGGTAGTAAAAGTTGTCGGCTGTCTGGTCGTCGCGTAGCCGGAAGGCAGGCTGCAGCAGGACGACTGCGAGATAAAGGAGCATGCAGCCGACCGGCCAGGCGGTGATGACCAGCTGAGGATACCCGAGCAGCTTGAGCACAAAGATGCCGGCGAAACCGCAAAGGAGAACCGCAAGGAACAGCCACTTGTCCTCGACGGTGCTTAGCCGGTTGCGGTAAACGAGGCCGTCAGTAGCGTCAGTCATGCTGATGTCCCCTGTCAGCCCGCAAGCGCCTCTACGCGCACCAGGCGGCCGCCCGCCTCGGTGATCGCGTCACGCCAGAACTTTACGTGGCTCTCGCCCTGGACGTTGCGGGTCGTGTCGCGCCAGGCGTAGAGGATCTCTACCTCGACGCCGTCAAGGTCGGGCCTGAGCCGCCGCCACCTCGGGCTGGCCTTGAAGGCCGCGAAATCGAGTTCCCCCCGGTAGTGCGAGAGGTCCTCGGTGTGCTGCAGCATATCCGAGATCAGCACTAAGCGTTTGGGCCGGTCGGGTACCTGAGCGAACGAGGTCAGCGCAACCGACTGGATTGACTCGAGAATCGGCGAGGTCGCCGCTTCGCCGGGCCGCAGCAGGCGGGTGAAGAGGGCGTCGAGCGGAGCCTTGAAGCCCTCGCGCCAGCGTTGCTCGACGCGGCGCGGATTGCCGATGAGCGGATTGATCTCGTCGCCTCGCCCGGGATTGCAGATCCGGGCGAAGAGCTCAAGGACCCCCTGGTCGGTGGGACCCACGGCGTAGAGTTCCAGCGCGCCGTGCTTTTGCACGCTTGTCCGGATCAGCTCCAGGGCATTTTGGATCGCCGCCTGCTGGATGGGCGTGTACGGATCGGTGCGATCGACGAGTACGACGGTTACCGCCTGCGGCCCGTCGACCGGGCACAAGGTCTCCTGATTGAGCTCGACTCGCCCAGCGGCGACGTGGAAATAGAGGAAGGATCCTCCGGCAACAACGGCAACCGCGCCGATGATCAGCGCAATACCAAGCGCGTGCTGCCGCCAAACACCGCTGCGTCCCCGGCGGCGGCGCACAAGCCTAGGCCGGGCTCGCACGCCGGCGCTCCTGGGGCTTTTCTACTACTCGCAGACCGGGGTCCGGGGATGGGCCGCCGGCTGGCGCGGTCGTTGTGGCGAGAAGGTCCTCGATCTGGCGGTACCGCTCGAGCGCCGCTTCGTAAGCGTCAAAGACATCCCGGATCGCCTCGCTGAGGCGCGCGCGGGCCGCATCGACCTGCGCATCAAGCCGCGCCTGATCGGGCAGGTGGTCGAGCGGTGCCGCCAACTCCGGCCGAACTAGCCGGTATGGGGCGCCGAAGCGCTCGGGCGCCGCGCTTTTGCGGGCACGCCGGTTGGCCTCACGGTAGGTAGCAAGGAACTCGTTGGCGGCCCCCTCGAGGTGGTCGAGATGGACCGGAAAGCCTCGTAGCAAGCGCAGGCGGGCCTCGACCACGGCACTGAACTCGTTCCTGCGCTTGACTAGATTGCCCTGGCTCGCCTCCAAAGCCTGGACGAACACATCCTTCCGCTCGGCCAGCTCAGTGATGAGATCTGCCTTCAGATCGGTGTAGCGATCCACCGCTGCTTGGTGTTTGCGCTCGACCCTGCCGTAGCCGGGGTAGGGATCGTCCCAGAACAGGCCGTCGATGAGGGCCACGGCCCCGAAGAGGAGGCCGAGGCCAACCAGGAGCCACGATTTCACATCGATGATGCCGAACGGGTTGGCCACAAAGGCCAGGCCAGCCTGAATGTGCGCCGTCTCGGGCATGTCGCCGCCGAGAGCCCCGCGGTAGTGCGCGACAAGCAGGTTGAAGGCCCCGAGGTACCCCAACCAGAGCAGGAAGCCCAAGCCACCGATGATTTTCCAGCCAAACCTGCGGTGAATAAGCCAGGGCACCGTGACGCGGCCGGCCAGGAATCCGCCCCCGATGTTGAGCACGGCGATGATGACCGCCTGGAAGAAGCCACCCAGCAGGCCGAACTCGTCCCCCGCAGCCAACAGATAGCCGTTCAGCACCGCCTCGACGATCAGCAATGTAAGAAGGACCCCCACGTGCAGCACGTGCGATGATGGCAGGTGGGCGGTACGGTGAAGTCCGTGCTCGCGTCGGAAAGCTTCGCGCTCTCGTTCCGTCTCGATCAACCGGCGGCGCGCCGCATGAAGCTCGTCCAGCCCCTGATGCGTGTGCGCCTTGAAATCAGCGACGGCATCGCGGCTGTCGGCCTCAATCTCCACCGACCGCCCGCCAACATCGAGCGCGTTCAGCCGTTCGGCATACGTCCGGAGCTGGTCATGACAGGCATCCTGGGTATGTTTGGCCTCGCTCTCGGCAAGGTTGGTTACCTGTAGCTCGATGTCGTCTGGGGCGGTCGTGTCGGTTGCCGGCTGTTCCTGCGCGCCCCGCTCTTTGCCGAGTTCGTCGAGACGCAGTTCGCACTTGAGCCGCGCCACGTCGAGTTCCGGAAACAAACGCAGATCCGGGCGATACGGCTCCCGCGGCAGTCCGAGTTTGCTCAGGAGCCGTTCGAGCGCGCTGCTACTTCTATGCTGCGAAGCCACCTTCCCCTCGCTGAACCGGCCCGAAAGACGCCAGCATATCGATTAAGACTACAACCTCTAGTGGCGTGCACGCCAGAGCCCAGGAACCAAAGCGCAATGTGCCTGATGTCCCAGCCGCATGGGGGGGCAACGTGGCCGGCCGACGGTCGAATAGCTCGGACGGTCCGGGGCCCTCGCCGAACGATTTCGCCAGCGGCGCGGCAGGGTGAGAGATGCTAAGCCGGCGGCGATCGGTGGCTCCGCAATGGTAGATGCTCTTCGTGTCGGGCGATCTCGCCCGGCGTCTCAGAAGCAGGCGGTGTGTTTCCGCCCTATTCGGCTCGACTACTTTTTCGGCCGCACCGGGCCACCGACTACTCAACAATGCCCGGAACTACTTTTGTTTTCGCTCTACTTCGCTAAGTGCTTGTTGCTACTGGATTTATTCTGATCCGATGCTACTTTGGCAGGCAGACGAACAGTCTCGAACCGTCTTTTTCGATCGCCTGCCATGCCGAACGGCTTCCGCTCCGCGCCCATGTCCACCACCGAGCGCCTCGACGAGGTGGCGCGCCTCCTGTCCCTTGGCATCCTCCGGCTGCGTGCTCGGCGCCAAGCGGAAAAAGCCAATGATCCGAACCACTTGAGAAGTTTTGGACTGGACTTCGCCGCCAAAGGAAGCGTGTGTGACACCGACACCCACGCCGACAGAGAGCGCCCATGACCGCCACCTCACCGGTCCTGAAACAGATCGCCGGCCTGCCGAAGCTCAGCCAGGACGAGCTCAAGGCGCTCTGGCGCGAATACTTCGGGGTCGAGCCGCCCGCCTACCGCCGTGGCTTCCTGGTCCGGGGCCTCGCGCACCGCATCCAGGAGCTGACCTACGGCGGGCTGGCGCCGGCCTACCAGGCGCGGCTCGATGCGATGATCGCCGGGACAGAGAAGCCGAACGGTGGCAAGCCCGGACGGCGTCCGCGCCAGGATGTTCACCTGCTCGAGGGCACCAAGCTGCTGCGCGAGTGGCGGGGCGTGACCCACGAGGTGACGGTGATCGACGGCGGCTATGAGCACCAGGGCAAGCGGTACCGCAGCCTCTCCGCGGTCGCCCGCGCGATCACCGGCACCCAGTGGTCCGGGCCGCTGTTCTTCGGCCTGCGCAAGACCGGGAGCGGCGCATGAGCCGACCCGAGGTGAAGCGCAAGGTCCGCTGCGCCGTCTACACGCGGAAGTCGAGCGAGGAAGGCCTCGAGCTAGCTTTCAACAGCCTCGACGCCCAGCGCGAGGCCTGCGCTGCCTACGTCGACAGCCAGCGCCATGAAGGCTGGCTCGCCCTCGACGATCGCTACGACGATGGCGGGTACAGCGGCGGCACGCTGGAGCGCCCGGCGCTGCAGCGGCTGGTCCGGGATATCGAGGCCGGCAAGATCGACACGGTCGTCTGTTATAAGATCGATCGGCTGTCGCGCTCGCTGACCGATTTCGCCAGGCTCGTCGACGTGCTCGAGCGGAACAGCGTCACGTTCGTCTCGGTGACGCAGTCGTTCTGCACCACGACGTCGATGGGCAGGTTGACCCTGAATATCCTGCTCTCGTTCGCGCAGTTCGAGCGCGAGCTCGCCGGCGAGCGGATCCGGGACAAGTTCGCGGCCTCTCGGGCCAAGGGCATGTGGATGGGCGGTAGCCCGCCGCTTGGCTACGACGTCGGGGACCGCAAGCTGATGGTGAACCCCGCCGAGGCCGAACTTATCCGCCTGATCTTCCGGCGCTTCCTCGACCTCGGTTCCGCCCTCCTGCTGATCCGCGAGCTGAACGGCCAGGGCTACCGGACCAAGTCCTGGACTACGCAGGCCGGCACCTTCCGCGAGGGGCGGCCCTTCGACAAGGGCACGCTGTACAAGATCCTGCGCAACCGCGTGTACCTCGGCGAGGCGGTCCACAAGGGAAAGAGCTACCCGGGCGAGCACGAGCCGATCGTGGAGCGCGGGACCTGGGAGCGAGTCCATGAGGTCCTGGCCTCGAACGCGAGGCGCCGGGGCAACGAGGCACGCGCCAGAACGCCGGCGCCGCTCAGGGGGCTGATGTGGTGCACGCACTGCAGCTCGGCGATGACGCCCACCCATACGCGCCGGCGCGGTCGGCTGTACCGCTACTACGTCTGCCTCGGGGCGAGCCGCAGGGGCCACGACACCTGCCCGGTGCGCTCGATCGCCGCAAATGAGGTCGAGTGCCTCGTGCTGGCGCAGGTCCGGCGGCTCCTGGCGTCGCCCGAGCTGGTCGCGCGGACCATCACCGCGGTGTGGCGGGAGAATAGCGCAGCGGAGGACACCGAGATCGAGGAGGGCGATGTCATCGAAGCGCTCGGGGTGCTCGAGCCGGTATGGGACGAGCTCTACCCGGTCGAGCAGGTGCGCATCCTGCGGCTGCTGGTCGAGCGGATCGACGTCGCGCCCGACGGCATCTCCGTCACGCTGCATGCTGCGGGGATTCGCAGCCTTGTTGCAGAGCTGGCGGACCAGGAGGCTCCTGCTCTGGCCGCTTCCGAACCCTTGCTGGAGGCCGCAGAGTAATGCCCGAGCGCGCTGCTCTCGAACTCGATACCCTGACGATCCGCATCCCGATTCGGCTGCAGCGCCGGGGTGGCCGAAAGCTGATCATGACGCCGGAGGGCGGGGCGGCGCCGGCACGGAAGCCGAGCCGCGACGAGACGATCGTCAAGGCGCTCGTGCGCGCGCACCGCTGGCGGCGGAAGATCGAGAGCGGTCAGGCGAAGTCGATCACCGACCTCGCGGAGCAAGAGGGCGTCACGGACGCCTACGTCTGCCGGCTCCTGCCGCTCACCTGCCTCGCGCCGGAAATCGTCGAGGCGATTCTGGACGGCAGGCAACCGAAGGGGCTCAGGCTCGCCGAGATGCTGGGGAACGGGCCGCTTGCATGGAACGCCCAGAGGGAGGCCTGGGGCTTCAGCAATTGACATGGACCCGCTCGGAGAGGTGCGAGACCGCGGTCATCCAGTATCGCGCTTTCGACTCGCTAGCTAGCCGCAAGGCGACATTAGGAGTTCGCGCCACGGCCCGTATGCTCTCGCCCTACAGGAGAAACTCCGCCAGGGTCGTTCATGAGACTGCTGAATGTCTTTCGAAGCGCCGGGGGCGAGGCAAACATCAGCGGACGATGAACTGCCCCATCATCCCGTTGTCCTCGTGTTCGAGGATGTGGCAGTGGTACATGAAGGGCGCTGCCACCGCAGGCTGCGTAAACCGCACAAGAAGCTCGACCGGCTCCTGCGCCACAACCGTGTCCCTGAGGCCCTGATCGCGAGGGCCCGGGGCCGCGCCGTTTCGACTTAGCACCTCGAAATGGACGCCGTGGATGTGGAACGGGTGGACCATCATCTCGCCCGAGACCTCCCAGATCTCCACGTCTCCGAGCCGAACCTCTTCGTCAATCCGCTCCATGTCGAAGGCGCGGCCGTTGATGCCGTGCATGCCCATGCCGCCACCCATCATGCCCCTCATCATTCCGCTCATGCCCATAGTCATAGCGAAGCGCCGCCGACCAACGGCGCGCGACACGTCCAGACGCTCATGAGCCACGAGACGTTCCGGCACCTTCGCTCCGGTCTCCTCCCCACCCCGAGGCTCGAACCTGAGGACGGGTTCCCGTCCACGGCCAATGAGGTCCGAGGCACGGGCCAGCATGCCCATCATCATGGGAGCATTGGTATCCCTCCCCGTTTCGAGCGCGATGGATCGGCCATCCGCGAAATCGACAAGGATCTCGGCCCGCTCGCCCGGCGCAAGGCTTAGGGACCGCAGCTCGATCGGCCGCTCAAGAAGGCCGCCCTCCGAAGCGATCCAGTGGAACGGCCGATTGTCCCCAAACGCGAGATCATAGATCCGAGCGTTCGAGCCGTTCACCAGGCGGAGCCGAACCAGCCGGCGCGGCACGCGGGCCACCGGATTGGCGGTTCCGTTGACCAGCAGCGTGTCACCCCGCCGTCCGTGCATGAGCGTCATCATTCCCTCGGGAAGGATGAGCCGCCCACTCTCGAACTGCCGGTCCTGCAATACCAGGGGCAGGTCATCGACGCCGTACTCCGACGGCAGCCCGAGGGCCTTCTCATCGTCATCGGTGACGAGCAGGAGGCCTGCGAGACCGGCATAGACCTGCTCCGCCGTGCGGCCATGCACGTGCGAGTGATACCAGAGGGTCGCCGCGGGTTGGCGGATCGGGAGCACCGGCCGCCATGTGGCGCCGGGGCGGATCATTTGGTGAGGGCCGCCATCGAGATCCCCAGGGACGAGCAGGCCATGCCAATGCACGGTCGTATCCTCGCCGAGAGCGTTCGTGACGGCGACCTCCACGTCATCGCCGCGGTGAACGCGCAGCGTCGGGCCAAGATAGCTCCCATTGTAGCCTAGCGTCCGGCTCTCCCGGCCTGGGAAGAAAGAGGTGCGGCCGGCTTGTGCCCTGAGCGCGATCGACTGGCCCTGGCTGCGGGCATCGATCAGGTCGGGAATCCTCAGTTCCTGAGGCTCGGCAGCCGCCACCCGCCACACGGATGAGGCAGCAAAGGCGGCGCCTCCCGCCAGGACGGTCCCCGCGAGGAAAGAGCGGCGCGTGAGCATCATGGATCGTCCCTCCTCAAGACAAGATTCAATAATTGAAACACGCTGCCGATCCTTTGGACTGGTTACACGGGTGCTGCGGGTATGTGGCCGAGGCCGGCCGCGATGACGAGTGCCGTCACATACATTCCGAGGCCAAAGACGGAATGTCCGACTGCGCTCTTCAGGCGAGTCACGTTCGGCTTCGGTGTCTTGGCTCCCGCGACTCCCGAGCCCATGCCTGGCATCATGATGAAATAGGGAGCGACGAGGAGGCCGAGCGCCAGGATCATTGGGGGAAGGAGCGTAGGCTCTCGCAGCCATTCGACGCTCCAAAGCCCGACAAGGAGCAAACCGTACACGATGCCGATGACGTAATGCACGATCCAGCCGATCGCATGCTCTCCTGAAACAGGCGCGGCTTTGCCGATATTTTCGTGCATGAAATGGCCTCTCGGCATGTGGCCGACCCAACGGCCCACCATCGCCCAGTTGGTCGCCGGCACATTGAAGACGCGCTGCATGAAGGCGGCCCACAGATCCAGAATCACCGTGCCGCCGATGCCAATGAGCACTGCTCTTACTACGATCTCCATTCCCTCAGTCACAAACTCATCCTCCTGCAAAAGAAACAGCGCTCCACACTGCGCCAAGCCCGTTCCGAGCCCCGCAGGAACCCGCACCCCCGGTCGTGAGGCACCCATGGCGACGCGAAGTCCCTGAACTACAGGAAGCAGGAATGCTTGTTCCTGCGCGCTAGGCTTTGCTTATCTCTGCCCAAGCAGACGATGTGGCTTGGTGCGTTGCGCATCTCATCCGGCCGCTCGGCCGGAGCGGGATGACGCCATGGCGGCGAGGGCCGCGGCCACCAAGCTCACGCCCAGGGCCCGGAAGACACCCAGCAGCAAGCTGAATACCTGTCGCGGCGCCTAGCGTTCCATGCCATTCCAGCCTTGCGGTCGCGTGGCCGCTCGAAGGCCAATTCGATCGGCGCAGCAGTGCGCAGGATGCCGGGCTATCTACTGGCTCGAAGCGGCAGCGGGCTCAGTGCCGCGGAAGAACACCTGAATCTCCTCCAGCGTCACTTTGCCATTCTTGTCGGCGTCGATGTGGTTGAAGACGCGCGCATGGATGTCCTGGACCTCCTCGAGGGCCAGAGCGCCGTCTCCATCCGCGTCCATGATCGCGAACATGATCCGCAGCATGCCGCCGTGACCCATCATGCCGTTACGACCCATCATGCTGGGCCCCATCTCCATGCGCCCCTGCTGTTCGCTCATCCTGCGTTGCATCATCTGCATCATTTCCGGGCTCATGCCCATGTCAGAGCCCATCATGCCCTGGCCCTGCTGATCCCGCTCCGGCATCGGCCGGTCCTCTGTCGATTGCTGTGCCTGCGCTAAGCTGATGCCGCTCGCCAGGATAAGCCCGGATGCGGTCAGCGTTAGAAACCGTCTTTTCATCTCAACCTCCTCGGTGTTGTCGGGTAGGAACCCGGCTTCAGAGTTTGATTTGGCTTGTTCCAAGCGGATGTGGTGCCCGTTTGCACCACTGGCAAATGAGAAGTTCTTGGTCGATGAGAAAGAAAAACTTCGCCGCTGCGTTGAGGGTAGGTGGCGGCGTTACAATTGGCTGGTAAAGCGAGCCTCAGACAATCTGCTCTGCCACAGCCGAGCCTCTTGCGGCCGGATCAGGCTTGCGCGCTTCCTCGAAAATCCAACGGCGAAAAGCCTCGGATCTGGGAAGAGACGAGCATTCCGAGCGATAAACGACATAATAGGCGAGCGCCGATGGCACGCTGATGTCCGGGAATAGACGCAGCAGTCGACCGGCTGCCATGTCGTCGCGCGCCATAATGCTGCGCGCCAGAGCCACGCCCTGCCCCTCGATGGCGGTCTGGAGCACGGCAGCGGAATTGTTGATCCTCATGCCCCGATGCGTGATTGCCTCCGTCACCCCGGCTTTGCGCAGCCACATATCCCAGGTCATGAAGCCGGTGCTGGGGTCAACCGACAGGTCGTGGATGAGCGTATGGCGCGTCAGATCGGCAGGGGTGCCAAGCTCAAGTCGATCTCGCAGCGCCGGGGAGCAGACGGGGAAGATTTCCTCGTCCATAAGCTTTTCGGCCGTCAGTCCCGGCCAGTTGCCGGTACCATAGCGCACCCCGACATCGATGCCGTGCGCGACATAATCGACAAGCTTGAGGCTGGTATCGAGCCGAACATCAATATCTGGCCAATTCGTGTGGAAGCGGTCGATGCGCGGAAGCAGCCACTTGGCCGCAAAGGCGGGGCTCACAGTCACCGTGAGCACTCGGCTCGCCGTCGCTTCCTTCAGGCGTTCCAGCCCAAGGGTCAAGCGATCAAGCCCGGCCCGGATATCAGGCAGTGCACGCTCCGCCGCCTCAGTCGGAACCAGCCGCGACTTTCCGGAGGAGCTGCGATGAAACAGCGGAGTGCCAAGCCATTCCTCAAGTCCGCGCACGAGCTGGCCGACAGCCGCAGCCGTCACGTTGAGCTCGCCAGCGGCCCCCGAAAAGCTACCGTGTCTGGCACTGGCTTCGAAGGCCCGCATCGCGTTGAGGTAGGCTGGCGACTTCATTGTGGACAAAGGTTTTCTTCTTCTCCGAGCAACATATTCGCATTTGCCATGGGGTGATCGCGTGTCAACAAATATCTGATACCTGTAGGCTGTCGACACATCGGAGGCGCGGGTGGCTGCACGTTTGAGCGGCTAGGCGGCAGCCGCTCCGGCCGCGCGCGCCAACCCCGCCTAGACCCGAAGCGACGCCCGCCGCACCGGACTGGCCCAGGAAGCTGAGGCTGTAGGCGGCGGAGGTACCGCCAGCGGCGGCAGCCCCAGCCCCGACGGCGTGGGCACTTCGCGCTCCACCAGTTCTAGGGTGCCAGGCGTCGTCACCTGCATGGCTCGGTAGGTCTTTTTCATCGCTCCTTCTCCACTATCACCTGGACGCGCTTACCTTGGCCTCACTCTGTTCATCAGTTCGGTGACGGCACGCCCCGCCGCCTCGACCGCACCTGCGAGGTAGCCGGGCTCGCTCGAACCGGTCTCGCTGCCCGCGAGGGAAATGTGTTTCTGCCATTCCCCACCGACCCATGGCCGTCGATCAGGAATCGGATGTGCGCCCGCAATCTGATCGCCAGCGGTCGCTGTCAGCGGATCCGATGCCACTTGCTGGCGATCTTGGGCCGAAGCTTTGGGATGATCGCGATCCCTGATGTCCGCTCTCCCTTTGCGGACGAGCCGCCTCGGCGTATCGAATGACGGCTCCGGGTCAACTCTCGCCCTTCTGGCCGGCGGACGGTCGCGTCCCCGCTGAGGGTAAAGCGGCCGAAACGATACTGCAGCGGAAACGCTGAATAGGGCAGTTCGATCCCTGTTCACTTCCCCTGAGGGGAGCTTCTTCAAACCCGGTCCCTTCGGGTGCCCTCCAACCCGTTGAATTATTGAGCTTTCAACATCCGTACCAAAATGGCCGTGGTTCGGTTGATTCGGAGAAAGTGGGCCGAGAGAACCGGAAAACGGCCCGAAGTGGGGCTATCGAGGGGTCCTGGTGGTTCGGACAAATGGCCGGGAATGGCCGCGTTCTGCGGGGTTCCGGCCGCTGATCAGGAGCGGAAAAAGAATGTCCCGACTGGCGAGACTGGCGGAGGGGATGGGATTCGAACCCACGATACGGCTTATCACCGTATAACGGTTTAGCAAACCGCCGCCTTCAGCCACTCGGCCACCCCTCCGCAGGGGGCCCCCTTCTACGCAAGCGCAAGAGCCGCTGTCAATCGGACTGGCCCTGCCGCAGCCGGGGGTCGGAGCGCCCGGGCAAGGCGCGTGGTGCGCCTCGGGGCGAGCACGCCTAAGATAGGTCCGCCAGCGCCGGCCTGGAAGGGCGCGCCGGACCACAGGGGAGGGCCTGACGATGCGCTTCGTCCTGGCCGAGATGATGCACGAGACCAACACCTTCTCGCCCATCCCGACGCCGCTCGAGGCGTTCTCGATGGGGACCGGCCGCGCCGGTCCCGTGTTCGGGACCGAGGCGGCGCGCGCGCGGTTCGAGGGGACCAACACCTCCCTGGGCGGTCTGATCGAAGTGGCGCGGGAGGCCGGCGCCGAGATCGCCATCCCCATCGCCGGCGACGCGCCGCCGAGCGGTCCCGTGGCGGATGCCGCCTTCGAGACGTTCGCCGGCGCGATCACCGCGGCGGCGGCGAGCGGCTGCGACGCCGTCCTTCTGGCCCTGCACGGCGCCATGGTGACCGCGACCCACGACGACGGCGAGGGCGAGCTGGTGCGCCGGATCCGCGCGGTCGCCCCGGAGGTGCCGATCGCGGTCGCGCTCGACTTTCACGCCAACCTGAGCCGGACCATGGTCGAGGGCGCCACGGTCGTCGCCGGCTACCGCACCTATCCGCACCTCGACATGGCCGAGACCGGGCTGCGCGCCGGGCGCACCCTGGTCCGGGCGCTGCGGGGCGAAGTCGAGCCCGTGCTCCGGATGGGCAAGCTGCCCATGCTGACCCACACCTTGAAACAGGGTCACGACGTGGCACCGCTCGAGGACCTCATGGCACGCGCCGTCGCGGCCGAGGGGAACCGCGAGGTGCTCGCGTGCTCGATCTTCGGCGGCTTTCCGATGGCCGACATCGCCCATGTCGGCTTCACGACCGTGGTCGTGGCCGACGGTGATGCCGCTGCGGCCGATCGGCTGATCGCCGAGGTTTTGGACCTCGCATGGCGGCGCCGCGCCGAATTCGTTTACGCGGTGGAGCCGATCGAACGGTCGATCGCGGCCGCAAGACGGCTCGCCCCGGAACCCGAATGCGGTCCGGTCGTCCTGGTCGACCATGGCGACAACGTATTCTCCGGCGGCACTCAGGACGTGATGGCGACGGTCGCCGAGGCGCTCCGGCAGGAGCTCGACGACATCGCGATCGGCCCGATCTGGGACCCGGCGAGCGTGGCCCGCATGATCGAGGCCGGGGTCGGCCAGGAGGTGACGCTCGAGCTCGGCGGCAGGACCGCAATGCCGGCACTCGGCCTCAAGGGTGAGCCCCTTCGCGTCAGCGGCCGGGTGCGCCGCATCACCGACGGACGTTACGTGGTGACCTGCCCGATGATGACCGGGATCGAGCTCGACCACGGCGCGGCCGCGGTCCTGGACATCGGGCGCGCCGAAATCCTGGTGTCGTCCAAGCGGATGGAGCCGTTCGACCTCGGCGTGTTTCGCCATGCCGGGATCGAGCCGACCGCGAAGCGCTACCTGTTGATCAAGTCGCGCCAGCATTTCCGCGCCGGCTTCGCGCCGATCGCCCGGCAGATCGTCCTGGTCTCGGGACCCGGCGTGACCAGCTCCGACTACGGCCTGTTCAAGTGGACCAGGGTGCCCCGGCCGCTGTACCCGCTCGACCCCGAGATGGCTCGGCCGCTCTGATACCGGGCTCACAAAGGTGGAACCTTTATTCGCCCGGCATGATCCTTCTTTTGGGGCGCGCGGCCGCCCAGCCAACCC
>JBOHKK010000055.1:0-21811 GCA_050729115.1 Geminicoccaceae bacterium
CGCGCGGCTGCGTGCCTGGGTCGCCGCGGCTGGCTCCCAGGGGCGACCTCGGTGGCTCGCTGGGCCGGACCGGTCTGGGTGATCGGTCCGAAGTCCGAAGCGAGCCCGGAGCGCCGCCGACCTCGGTCGATGCGGAGCGGCACCCCGACCTCGCGTGCGGTGCCGACCCGTAGGTCAGGATCTTGGGGGATCGAAATCACGGGATTCTCGGGTATCGTGCGAGCGCCATGTCGACCAAGCCGCTCGTCAGCGTGATCTTCCGGCGCTACCTGGAGAGCAGCCGCTGCGCCGCGCTCGAGGCGTTCTCGGATCTGACCGGGAACGGGCGCGCGCCGTGGGTCGAGGCAGAGCTGGCGCGCTCGGACGAGGACCAGGCCCGTGCCTCCTGAGGGCGCCGCCTTGGTGACCGGCGGCGCCCGGCGCATCGGCGCGCATCTCGTCCGCGTGCTGGCCGAGCGTGGTTTCGCCGTCGCGATTCACTATCGCGGCTCGGCGGCCGAGGCCGAGGCCTTGGCCCTGGAGATCGAGCGCGCCGGCGGCAGGGCCGCCCCGATCCAGGGCGATCTGGCCGATCCGGCGCAGATCGAGGCGCTCGTGGCGGCGGCGCAGGCGGCGATCGGGCCGATCCGGGTTCTGGTCAACAACGCCGCGATCTTCGAGCCCGACCGGGCCGCCGATTTCACGCTCGCCCAATGGGACCGGCAGCTGGCGATCAATCTGCGAGCGCCCGTGGTCCTGGCGCGGGCGTTCGCCCGACTTCTCCCCCGCGATGCCACCGGGCTCGTGGTCAATCTCCTGGACCAGCGGATCGCCGCGCCGACCAAAGGTTACTTCAGCTACACCGTGAGCAAGCTCGCGCTGGCCGCGGCGACGGAGCTCCTCGCCACAGCGCTCGCGCCGCGCGTGCGCGTCAACGGCATCGCGCCCGGTCTCACCCTGAAGAGCGGCGCCCAGACCGAGGCCGATTTCGAGCGCCTGATCCACCGCACGCCGCTCGGCAAGGGCAGCTCACTCGAGGCGATCGCCCAAGCGCTGGTCTACTTCCTGGAAGCCGACGCGGTCACCGGACAGATCCTGTTCGTGGACGGCGGCCGGCGGCTGACCGGGCGCCTGCCCGACGATCCGGCCGCGGTCGGGAAGAGCCGATCCCGGCCCGAGTGAGCGCGGAGGATCCGATGAGCGCGGAGAATCCGGTGGATGCCGCGAGGCTCCTTTGGGATGCGAACGCGAGCTACGAGCGGGTCGCCCTGGAGGACATGACCGTCGCGCTCCAGGTCGGAATCAACCCGTCGGAGCGCGGGAAGGCTCAACGTCTGCTGGTCAGCGTGGAGATGTTCCGCCATCGCGACGCGTTCACGGGGTCGGGCGTCGCCGACTGCGTCGACTACGACCGGGTCTACGGCCACATCAGCGGCCGCTGGACCCCGACGCGCGCCCACGTCGATCTGCTCGAGCAGCTGCTCGAGGAGCTCGTGGCGGTGTGTTTCGAGGACGCCCGGGTCGAGGCCTGCCGCGTCGCGATCCGCAAGCCCGACGTGTACAACGGCCGCGCCGTCCCGGTGGTCGAGGTCTACCGGTTGCGGCCCGCTGCCCCGACCGGAGCTTGAGCCCCAAAGCCGTCACGGCCCCCGCAGGCGGCCCCGCCTAGAGCAATTCCCGATGAGGTGGCCCCGCCGCGGCTCGCGACATCTTCCGCTCATCGGGAGAAAATTGCTCTATTCCAAATGATTAAAGCAGCTTTATCCAGACGACGATCGCCGTTGGCGATCTCATCCCACTCGAATGCTGCTCTAGTGCATTGGCAAGCGCGGCAGACCTGGCGATGGGCATCGACGTCTCCCGGATTGGCAATCGACGCGTCATTGGCGCGGCAACTCGGTTAAGATTCGGCACGCGCCAGCGATCCGACGACGCCCCGGGTTGACCGCGCCGCGCAAAGGCCACACAGTTTCGGCACCTGCCGGCATGCGGTCGCAGGGTGACCGTCGCCATGACCGGAACCAGCAAGAGGAGGCTTTGCGCTATGATCCGACATGCCTGGCTCACGTCCGCCGTGTGCGCCGCAGCCGTGCTCGGCGCCGGCACGGCATCCGCCGACAACCTGCGCTTCATGACCGGGCCGCAGGGCGGCTCGTGGTATCCTATGGGCGGCGCGATCAAGAACGTGGTCGAGGAGGCGGTCCCGGACACTTCGCTGCAGGTCCTGCCCGGCGCCGGCATCGCCAACGTCAAGGCGGTCGATACCGGCAAGGCCGACATCGCGTTCGCCAACTCGGTCTCGACCGTGGATGCGATCAACGGCAAGCCGCCGTTCGAGGAGGCCGCGACCAACGTCTGCCACGTCGCGACGCTCTATCCGCAGTACTTCCAGATCGTGACCACCACGGACACCGGGATCGAGAGCCTCGACCAGCTGAAGGGCCGCGGGCTCACGACGCAGCCCGTCGGCAACACCGGCGAGGCGATCACCGCCCACCTGGTCGAGGCGGTGGGGCTCTCCTACGACGACCTGTCGGGCGTCGACTTCATGTCGTACAACGACTCCGTCGCCTTGCTGAAGGACGGCAATTCCGAGGTCTTCACCCTCGGCACCACGGTGCCGGCCTCGGCGATCATGGACCTCGCCTCCGCCCGCGACGTCAAGCTGCTCCCGGTCGAGGACGCGCTGCTCGCCAAGATGCAGGAGCTCAATCCGGGCTATCAGCGGATCGAGATCCCGGCAGGCAGCTATCCGGGGCAGGACGAGGCGGTGCCGACCATCGGCTACGCGACCCACCTGATCGCCCGCTGCGACCTGCCGGACGAGACCGTCGCCGGCATGCTCGAGCAGATCGTCGGCCATCAGCAGGATCTGGCTTCGGTCGCCAAGGCGATCGGCGACACCACGCCCGAGCAGATGGCGGCCGACATCGGCGTACCGTTCCACCCCGCGGCCGAACAGTTCTTCAAGGACAAGGGCGTGATCTAGCTTCGATCTGATCGGGATGGGTCGTTCGCGATCCATCCCGCATCCCACCTCGTCATCATGACCTCGTACGTTCGGCTCGTCCGCCAGGCCATCGCCGCCGTGGCGCTGGCCATGGCTTGCTATCACCTGTGGGTCGCCTTCGCCGGCCCGCCGAACGCGCTGGTGCTGCGCAGCGTGCACGTCGGCTTCGCGCTGACGCTCGCCTTCCTGACCCTGCCGGCGACCCGCAAGGGGACGCGCGAGCGCCCGCGGCCCTGGGATCTCGCTCTGATCGTGGTCGCGCTCGCAGCCAGCGCCTATCCGGTCCTGTACCTCGACTACTTTCTGACCCGGATGTACTACGTCGACGACCCGGCCACGGTCGACCTGGTCCTCGGCTACGCCATGGTGCTCCTGGTCCTCGAGGCGACCAGGCGCTCGGTCGGGCTCGCCCTGCCGCTCACCGCCGCGGCGTTCCTCGCCTATGCGCTGACCTTCGGCGGCCAGGGCTGGCTGATCCTGATCGATCAGCTGTATCTGACCACGGAGGGCATCTTCGGCATCCCGGCCGGGGTCTCGGCCACCTACGTGATCCTGTTCATCATCTTCGGCGCGCTGGTGGAGCGCACCGGCACCGGCAAGCTGTTCATGGACTTCGCGCTCGCGCTCACCGGCCATCAGGCGGGCGGCCCGGCCAAGGTCGCCTGCCTCTCGAGCGGCCTGTTCGGCACGGTCTCGGGCAGCGCGGTGGCCAACGTCATGACCACCGGCACCTTCACCATCCCGCTGATGCGCAAGATCGGCTACCGGCCCGCGTTTGCCGGCGCGGTCGAAGCGGTGGCGTCCACGGGCGGCCAGATCATGCCCCCGATCATGGGCGCGGCCGCCTTCGTCATGGCCGAGTTCCTGGGCGTCTCCTACCTGCACGTCGCGACCGCGGCGGCGATCCCGGCGGTACTCTACTTCCTCGCCGTGTTCATGGCGGTGCACTTCGAGGCCAAGCGCACCGGGCTCGAGGGCCTGCCGCGCGCCGATCTGCCCAGGCTCGGCCTGGTGCTCAAGGAGCGCGGCCATCTGTTCCTGCCGCTGGTCATCATCATCTGGGTCTTGGTGGACGGCTACAGCGCGCAGTTCGCGGCGCTCTGCGGCATCGCCTCGGTGGTCCCGAGCGCGCTCCTGCGCCGGTCGACCCGCGCCGGCATCACCGTCGGCACCGTCGTCGAGGGGCTGGTCGCGGGCGCCCGCAACACGGTCACGGTGGCGCTCGCCTGCGCCTGCGCCGGCATCGTGGTCGGCGTGGTCACGCTCACCGGCCTCGGCATCGAGTTCACCAGCGTGGTGCTCGCCGCGGCGCAGAACACGTTGATCCTCGCGCTGGTCCTGACCATGGCCGCGGGCATCGTCCTCGGCATGGGCATGCCGACCACGCCCGCCTACATCGTCCAGGTGGCGCTGCTGGTGCCCGCCCTGGTCCGCCTCGAGATCCCGCTCGAGGCGGCGCACATGTTCGCCTTCTACTTCGCCATCCTGTCGGCCATCACGCCGCCGGTCGCGCTCGCCGTGTACGCCGCCAACAGCCTCTCCGGCGGGGGCTTGTGGGAGACCGGCGTCGCGGCGGTGAAGCTCGGCGCGACCGGCTACATCATCCCCTTCATGTTCGTGTTCGGCCCCTCGCTGCTGATGATCGGCAGCTGGGACCGCATCCTGCTCGCCACCGTCACGGCGGTGATCGGGGTAACGGCGCTCGCCGCCTCGCTACACGGCTATTTCCTGCGCCCGACCCGCCTGTGGGAGCGCTTTTTCCTGTTCGGCGCAGCCCTGCTTCTGATCAAGCCCGGCTGGATCACCGATCTGATCGGGCTTGGCGCCCTGGCGGCCGTGGTGATCGCGCAGCAGGCGCTCAGGGCGGCGCCGGCGCCGCTCCCCGCCGACCGCCCCGGCGAGTGACGGGCCGGTAGGCGGAAGCGACGGTACTCAAGGCAGGGCGCCGCGCGACGGTCAGCTCCCCTGCTGCTTCATGGCCTCGTCGGCCCGTCGCTTCAGCTCATCTTCCGGCACGTCCTCCGTGTGGGTCGAGATGTGCCAGAGGTGGCCGTAAGGATCCTCGAAGGTGCCCGAGCGGTCGCCGTAGAACTGATCCTTGACCGCGCGGACCTCCTTCGCGCCCGCCGCCACGGCCTGCCTTGCCACGCGGTCGACGTCCTCGACGTAGAGGTGGAGGTTGACCGGCGAGCCGCCGAAGACCTTCGGGCCGCGCGCACCAATGTCCGGGTGCTCGTCGGCCAGCATGATCCGGGAATCGCCGATCCGGATCTCGGCATGCCCGACCTTGCCGCCCGGCGCCGCCATGCGCATCAGCTCCCTCGCGCCGAACACCTTCTTGTAGAACTCGATCGCCCCGGCCGCGCCGTCCACGATGAGATACGGCGTCACGTTGTGGTAGCCCTCGGGGATTGGTCTTACGCTGCTGGTCATGGCTCCCTCTCCATCGTTCGAGCGCGCTTCGGCTCAGCCGGGCGCGCCTGTCAGATGCTGGTGCGGAATCACCCCACCTCAAGAGCGCGATCGCATGATCGGGTTGCGGCAACATGCCGCTCCGTGTCGCATGCGATGGTAGAGCGACGCCGACCTCGAGCAGGAGCGGAAGTGAAAGCCGGCCCTGTTGGCCGTCAGGCGGCCGAACGATGCACCGGGATCCTCTCGAGCTGATCCCGTAATCGGCGTTCGGCATGCCACAGGTCGTGCGCCTGCTGCATTCGCAACCACAGCCCCGGGCCATTGCCGCAGAACCGGCCGAGCCGAAGCGCCATCTCCGGTGTGATGCCCTGGGTTCCGGCCAGGATACGGTGCAGCGTCTGGCGCGTCACGCCAAGCTGGCGCGCCGCCTCGCTCACCGAGAGACGGAGCGCCGGAAGCACGTCCTCCCGGAGCAGCTCCCCGGGATGGACGGGCGCCATCGCCGGCTCGGTATTGACTTCGATCTCGTCTTGCACGGTCGCCATCAATGATACTGCTCCAGGTCGACGCGCCACGCATGCCCATCCCGCCACTCGAAGGTCATGCGCCAAGGTCCGTTGCCGTGAAGCGAATGACGTTGCGGCTTGCCACGTAAGGAATGGAAGTCGAACCCCGGAACGTGGAGATCACTCAGGCGCTCCGCCCGATGCAGCGCGCTCAGCCGGATACGACACCGCTTTACGAGGTCCGACCGAACCCTGCTCGGGTCATTGTCCAGGAACAGGCGAGCCAAGCCCTTGTGACGAAAGCTCCTGATCACGGGCGAGGATACGCCGCCGGAGCACGCATGTAAAGCTTGGTGTTACAGATGACGTTATATCATCGTGAGAGTCAGCCGTCCACGAAGCCTTTGATCAGGTCGTTGACCTCGGCGGCCTTTTCCATGTGCACCATGTGGCCGGCGTCGTCGAGCACGTGCACGCGAACGCGCGCCGGCAGGCCTTCGGCGTGGCGGACCGGGAGGATCCGGTCCTGCCGGCCCCAGATCACTTGCACGGGCATGGCGATCTCGGCGAGCCGGCCGGTCAGCTGCAGCGCCTGCTGGCCGCCGGCAAAGGTGTCCTCGATGATCCGATTGAGCGCCGCCTCGGCGCCGTCGAGCCGCTTGAACTTCAGGACGTCCTCGATCATCTCGCGCGAGACCATCTCGGGATCGGCGACCAGCATCTCGAGCACCGGCTGGAGCTGCTTGCGGCGCTTGGCCGCCATGAAGCCGTCGATATAGACCATGTTGATCTCGGGCCCGAGGCCGGCCGAGCAGACCGCGGTCACCGAGGCGACCCGATCGGCGTGGTTCAAGGCCAGGTCCAACGCGATCGCGCCGCCGAGCGAATGGCCGACCAGATGCGCCTTGGCGATGCCCTTGGCATCCATGAAGTCGACCACGGCGCCAGCCAGCGCGCCGACGTGAACATGGCCGGCGCCCAGATCCTTGGTCGAGCCGCCATGGCCCGGCAGATCCAACGCATAAGCGGCCCGGCCCCCGGCGAGGGCCTCCTGGTTGAACTGCCAGTTGTTGAGATCGCCGCCGAAGCCGTGAATGAACACGATCGGCACGCCGCCTCCCTCGCCGAGCGCCAGGTAGCGGAGGCGCCGGCCGCCCGCCTCGACGGTCTCGGGCTGCGGCGCCGCCTCGCCGGCCGCGGCGGCATGGGCGGCGAACTCCTCCTGGAAGCGCGCGACGAAGGCGTCGAGGTCGGCATCCGGAACTGAGGCATCGGCGACCACGCCCAAGAGCGCGCCGACCGGCACGGTCTCGCCCTCGGCGACCACGACCCGCCGCAGTGGGCCCGCGACCGGGCTCTCGAAGACGTTCGCGATCTTCGAGGTCTCGATGTCGAGGATCTCGTCGCCGGCCCCGATCTCGGCGCCTTCCGCCACCAGCCACTTCGCGACCATTCCCTCCTGCATCGCCAGGCCCCATTTGGGCATGACGATCGGCCTGATCGCGTCGCTCATCGGCTCTCCCCTCCTTGGTCGCGGCTCAGGTCGCCATGGTCTTGCGCACCGCCGCCTCGATCTTGTCCGGGTTCGGGATGTAGAGGTCCTCGAGGTCCGGCGAGAACGGCACCGGCGCGTGCGGCGACGTCACCATCTGGATCGGGGCCTTCAGCGCCTTGAACACGTTCTGCGCGGCCAGGCCCGCGATGTCGCAGGCCATGCTGCAGCGCGGATGCGCCTCGTCGACCACCACCAGCCGACCGGTCTCCTCGACGCACTCCAGGATGGTATCGGTATCGAGCGGCGAGGTGGTGCGCGGGTCGATCACGGTGCAGCTGATCCCGTCCTTCGCCAGCTTGTCCGCGACCTGGTTGGCGAATCCGACCATGCGGCCGAACGCGACGACCGTGACGTCGTCGCCCTCCCGGGTCAGGTTCGCCTCGCCGAACGGGATGGTGTAGGGCTCGTCCGGCACCTCCTCCTCCTCGTCGTACATCGCCTTGTGCTCGAAGAAGATCACCGGGTCGTCGTCGCGGATCGACTGGATCAGGAGACCCTTCGCCTCATAGGGCGAGCTCGGCAGGACCACCTTGAGCCCCGGAATGTGCGTGAACACCGGATAGAGGCACTGGCTGTGCTGCGATGCCGCCCGGAAGCCGGCGCCGTACATCGTGCGCACGACGAGCGGCGTCGTCGCCTTGCCGCCGAACATGTAGCGGAACTTGGCGGCCTGATTGAAGATCTGGTCGAAGCAGACGCCGAAGAAGTCGACGAACATCAGCTCGGCGACCGGGCGCAGTCCCGTGGCGGCGGCGCCGGCCGCGGCGCCCACGAACGCGCTCTCGGTGATCGGCGTGTCGAGGATGCGATCGCGTCCGAAAATCGGCATCAGCCCTTTGGTCACGCCCAAGGGGCCGCCCCAGGCGTCGTCCTCGCCGGGCGCGCCCATGCCGCCGGCGACGTCCTCGCCCATGAGGATGACGCGGTGGTCGCGCTCCATCTCCTGACGAAGCGCCTCGTTGATCGCCTGGCGATATGACTTCTTGGACATGGCGCGCTCCGCTCAGTAAGAAGCGTAGACGTCGGTCAGGAGATCGGCCTCGGTCGGCGCCGGCCCCGCCTTGGCCCCGGCGAGCGCCTGATCGATCGCCTGCTTGGCCTGCTGCTCGATCTGGTCGAGCTGGTCGGCCTCGAGCAGCCCGGCCTCGGTGACCCGCTGGCGGAACAGCGCGAGGCAGTCCTTCTCGGACTTGAGCTTCTCGACCTCGCCCGCCGCCCGGTAGGTCATGGCGTCGCCCTCGAAATGGCCG
This sequence comes from Geminicoccaceae bacterium, assembly GCA_050729115.1. Lineage (GTDB taxonomy): Bacteria > Pseudomonadota > Alphaproteobacteria > Geminicoccales > Geminicoccaceae > JBKPNX01. The sequence continues at coordinate 8,716 of JBOHKK010000055.1, forward strand.
TAGTGGCGCATGAACTTGACGTGGAGCACGCTCGGCCCCTCGCCGCCCCGAGCCCGCTCGATCGCCTCCCGCGCCGCGTCCCAAACCTCGAAGAAGTCGTGGCCGTCGACGCGGCGCGACGGCAGGCCGTACGCCTTGCCGCGCTCGACCAGATCGCCCGCGCACGCCCAGGAGCTCGCCGTGGACTCGGCGTAGCCGTTGTCCTCGAACACGAAGATCGCCGGCAGATGCCAGACCTTGGCGAGGTTCATGCTCTCCGCCGTGGTGCCCTGATTGGAGCCGCCGTCGCCGACGAAGGCGATCGCGACGCCGCCGGTCTTCAGCGTCTTGGCGGTCAGCGCCGCGCCGCAGATCAAGGGCGGGCCGCCGCCGACGATGCCGTTCGCGCCCATCATCCCCTTGGACAGATCGGCGATGTGCATCGAGCCGCCCTTGCCGCCGCACAGGCCGTCCTTGCGCCCGAAGATCTCCGCCATCATCGCCTGGGGATCGCAGCCCTTGGCGATGCAGTGGCCGTGGCCGCGATGCGTCGAGGCGATGTGGTCGTGATCCTTCAGATGCAGGCAGACGCCGACCGCGGATGCCTCCTCGCCCGCGTACAGATGCACGAACCCCGGGATGTTGCCGGCCGAGAACTCCTCGTGGACGGTGTCCTCGAACGCGCGAATCAGGCGCATCTGCCGGTACGCCTTCAGTAGCTCCTCACGGCTCAGCTGCACGGTGGTCCCCCTCGCCTGAGCTTGATTCTGGTTGTCGGCGTCGCCCGGCCGCATCACGGCTCGCCGGCCGGGGCCTACCCTTTTTCACTACTCCCGGTCGGGCCGCCGGGCAAGCGGCGGATGGCCCGAGCGGCCACGGCAGGCACAAAGCGGATGCGCGAGACCGATAAGGTCGAGATCCCAATCACGCATCCTTGCCGCACTCACGATGGAGGGTGGAGTCCGGGTGGCCAAGGCGCATCAAGGTGGGACGGGGATTCGCAAGACCGCTCACCAGATCAGTGATTGAGTCGCGTGCGAACGGTTGTGGGACGGAGATCAGAGGCCATATCTCAACCATGGGGCGAGCCGTTGGGCTCGAACCGATCGTGCTTTCCGCCGATGGCCTGTGCGCCGCGGCTGACGAGGAGGAGCTTGTGCTGCAACCATGATGCGCCGCCTCGCTGCCACCCTGCCTTTGTGCCTGGTGATCGTCACGCCGGCCGTGGTGGCGGCCGCGTCGTCGCTTCTGCCCGGTTGGGAGGGATATGCACGGCAGGCGTTGTCACGCGGCGAGTGCTCCACCGCGAAGAGCCTTGCCGAGCAAGCGATTGCCGCAAGCGATCCGGTCGGCTTCGTCGTCCGGGCGGAGATGTACGAGACCGGACGTTGCGCGCCGCGCCAACCATCAAAGGCAGTGCGCGACTACGCCCAAGCGGCTCGCCGCGGTTCCGAGGTCGGGTACGCCCGTCTGGGATCGGAATCGGCGTTCCGGAGGATCCCGCGTGGGCCGAGCTGCTGTTCAAGCAAGCCGCCCTGGGCCTGGTGTCCATGTCGCCGGACCGGCGTCGCCGGTTCGTACGGCTCCTGATGGCTGAGCGGCCCGTTCCCGCCGAGCTCGATCGCGCCCTGTCATGGCTCGAGGATATCGAGAACGGCGCGCCGAAGGAGCTCTTCGAGGCCGCGCTGCGCGTAAGGGATGGTTGCGATGGTTGGCCGCGCAACGAAACCGTGGCGCGCCGTTGGTTGCGCGACGCTGCGCTCGCGGGTCTGACCGAAGCTCGATTTGAGCTCGCCCTGTGGTTGTTGGCTCGTCCGTTGGGCCCTGAAGACGTGCGGCGTGGATTGAGCGATCTTCATCGGTCCGCCGTCGAGGGGTACATGCCTGCACTGCGCGAATAGGGGCGCCGCCTGGCCGAAGGGCGCGACATCGTGCAGAACGATTTCGACGCGTACGTGGTCCTGCTGCGCGCCCGCGAGGCGGGGGCGGAGGTCGAAGCCTTGCTTGACGAAGTCGCCAAAAGGCTGTCTCCGGCCGAACTGCTGGGCGCTCGAGAGATGAGCCGAAAGCCGAACTATGTGCCTTATTTCGCGCAGCGTCGCGCTAGCGTCCCCGGAGCCGATTCCGTTCACGAATGAGTGTGGAAACTTCGACCTGTAATCGTTGCATGAAACCGGTCTTGAACCGGATTTCGTCGACATTCTGCTCAATTTGCCGGTTGATTTCATTAATTCGACCCTCGACGCGCTGCAATTCTTCGAGCCCTGCTTGAGCGCCGCCGAGCGCCGCTTCCCCCGCTATCCTCAGCACCTGCTGCCAGGTCTTGGGCGGCACGACCATGTCGTGGCCGGTCGCGGCCTTGAACTCCTCCTGCCATCTGGGGTCGTTCAGCACGTCCCGCCGGTAATACAGGACCTGCCCGTCGGCGTCGTTGAGCACGCCGTAGCCGACGCCGCCCCAGTGATGCAGGTTCCAGAGCGACGGCGGCATGGAGTCGTAGGTTCACTGCGGAAACTCGTCGGACTCCAGATAATCGTCGATCGGGATCATGTAATTGCCCGCGATCAGGTCGCCGTAGAAGAAGGCACCGACGATGATCGCGTCGTACAACCCGGTGCCCTGGCGCAGATCCAGCATCATCTTGGCATACAGATCGGTGATCGGCGTCAGCGCGATGTCGAGCGTGCCGCCCGAGAGCTCCTCCCAGACCGGACGGAACGCGTGAATCGGCCCCGAGATGCCGCCCTTGGGTCCGGAGTCGAGCGTCAGCACGGTGATGTTGGCGCCTTCGGCTTCTGGTCCGGCCCGAAGAGCGTGCCGAGCTCCTCTTGGGTCGTGGTGATGACCACATTGTCGTAGTCCGGGCCGAGCATCAGATCGACGGTGCCGTCGTCGTTCCAGCGCACATGCTCCTGCGCCGCAGCCGCCGTCGCGATCAGCGCCGTTGCCGCCGCGCCAAGCACCGTTCTTTGCCAAATCCGCATTCAGAGCCCCCCTCTGGTTGTCGACGATGCCGCCCTGCCGGACATCGCCGCAGTTCCTTGGATGAGGGGCAAGAATTAGCCCTCGGGCCTGCCTCTGTGATCGCCTTGCGGCGGCCGCCAGGCGATCACAGAGGGTGCGCCCAATACCGGGCTCACCAAGCTCGAACCTTTGTTCGCCCGGCATCATCCTTCTTTCCGCCGGTCTGCTGCCCGGACCCCATCGCGATCCATGGGATCGGCTGGGCGCGCGGCCGGCCAACCAACCCCGCGCGCGATACCGACGGCGAAGGTTAGGACTTCGCAGGGTCGGTATAAGGGATGGCGACGGGGATCCTGGCGAGGAGGCGCGAGCGCGCCCGGCCGTCCGACAAGCGGACGCCGAGAAGGGTCAGCGTGAAGTCCTCGGTCTGGCGGGGGCCCGGCGTCACGGTGAGCGCACCCACCTGGCGCGGCAGGAGCACCCAGCCATCGATCGCAGGGTCGTAAGCGCCGGCGGAAAGCGTCGCGCGCGCGGGCAGATCGCGCACGATGATCGCATCCAGAGGCGCGTCGTCCCCGCTCAGCACCCGTGGATCGATTGCGATCGGAATCGGCGCCGGGGCATGTCCCCTCGGAGCGGGTCGCAGCGCCACCTCCATCGTGTTCGAGGCGCTCGCGAGCTCGCCATCCCGATTGCGCACCGCGATCGCGACGATCTCGAGGGTGAGGTCGCGGGTCCAGCCCGAAGGCGGCACGAGCGCCAGCTCGCCGAGGTGGCGAGGCGATAGCAGCCAGCTGCCATCGTCGCCCGCGACGCCCGCCGACAGGCGGGCGCCGGGAGGCAGGCGACGAACCACGAGGAGCGCGACCTCGCCCTCTTTCGCGCCGAGCCCATCCGGCAGACGGATCGCCAAAGGTACCGGGGGCGGGGCGTCCGAGGTCGGATCTTTCGGTCCCGAGGTGGGACAGCGGTCGGCGCCGGATGACGGGTCCGTCATCGTCGGACCTGCCTGCCCACCCGGCGATGCGTGGGCCTGCGGCGAGGTCAGCGATCGGCAGAGCGCGCTGATCAGCTCATCGATGGTGGCCGTCTCGCCGTCGGGCATGAACACGCTGACCGAGGGGCCCTGGCCCGCCGCCGGATCGTGCCTCGAGAAATGCAGCGCGCCGATTTCGGGCAGATCGATGACCAGAGCATCCCCTTCAATCCAGGTCTTGCAATCGGGAAGAGTGACCTCGTTCACCTTGGCGTGCGTCTTGCCGGCGCCGTGGCGACCGGCGCGACCAAGCAGACGGGCCACGACGGCGCCGAGCGCGATCGGCTCGCCACTCTCCCCGAGCAGGCGGACGCTTGCCGGGGTCGCCCCGCGCGCCTCGGCGATCAGGAAGGTGCCACCGGCCGGCGAGGAGATCATCAGCTCTTTGCCGAACGCGATGGTCTCGACGGCGTGGCGCTCGGCGAGCAGATCTTCGTCCCTGGCCATCTCGGGCCGGGGTCCGATGCCGAGCATGGCCTTGATCCAGGCCTCGTCACCGCCCCCGCCCGATCCGAGCCGACCGCCCCTTTGGGCATCGAGGACCGCCGCGATCCGCTCCGCCCGGATCGGCGGTCCGTCCGCCAGCCTCACCAGGGCGTCGGGCTGCGCCATGGCCGCGGCGCCGAAGGCTTGCGGCGGCACCGGATCGCCGTCCGGCCCGAGCACCATCAGGACGCCGTCCTGGATCACCGCGCGCATCAGGCCGAGCTCGAGGGTCCCCTCGCCGTCCGCTTCGAAGCGCGTGGCGAGGCCGAAGCCGGGCCTGCCCGTCGCCGCGGCCGAAGCCTGCGGGGAGGTGCGGCCCGGCGACCGCGAGGGATCGTGTGCGGGCGGTGTCACGGCCATGGCGTGTCCCCTGCCGGTCGTCCAGTTGCCGCCCTGCGACCGCATGGCGGCACCCAAGCGTGGCTGAATCACGCTAGCCAGCCGGGCTTAAGGTTTGGTTGTTGGGCGCGAGCGGCCCCGCGCCAACCAATCCGGGGATTTGGGGCGGGTTGCCCCCGCTCGCCGTCCGCGTGCTATGCTCCGCCCGCCAAGTTGGGCATGCTGCCATGAACGACATTGCCACCGCAGGCGTCCCCGCGGCGCTCGATGTGATCCGCGCCCTGCTCGGCGACCGGCTGACCACGGCCACCTCGGTCCGCGAGCAGCACGGCAAGGATCAGACCTATCACCCCGGCGCGCCGCCGGATGCGGTTGCCTTCCCGCGCTCCACCGAGGAAGTGAGCGCGATCGTGCAGGCGTGCGCGGCGCACCGGGTGCCGGTGATCGCCTATGGCACCGGCACCTCGCTGGAAGGGCACGTCGCGGCGCTCCACGGCGGCGTGACCCTCGATCTGATGCAGATGAACGAAGTCCTGGAGGTCAACGCCGAAGACCTGGACTGCCTGGTGCAGGCCGGCGTCACCCGCAACCAGCTCAACACCCATCTGCGCGACACCGGCCTGTTCTTCCCGATCGACCCGGGCGCCGATGCCAGCATCGGCGGCATGGCGGCAACCCGCGCCTCGGGCACCAACGCCGTCCGCTACGGCACGATGCGCGAGAACGTGCTGGGCCTGACCGCGGTGCTTGCCGACGGCGAGATCATCGGGACCGGCGGCCGCGCCCGGAAGTCCTCCTCGGGCTACGATCTCACCCGCCTGCTGGTCGGCTCCGAGGGCACGCTCGGCGTGATCACCGAGATCCGGCTGCGCCTGCACGGCATTCCCGAGGCCATGTCGTCGGCCGTGTGCCCCTTTGCGACCATCGAGGACGCGGTGGGCACCGTGATCGTCACGATCCAGTCCGGGGTGCCGGTCGCCCGCATCGAGCTGCTCGACGAGCTGACCATGGACGCCTGCATCCGCTACTCCGGGCTCGAGGGCTATCAGGTCGCGCCGACGCTGTTCTTCGAGTTCCACGGCTCAAAGGCGCACGTCGCCGAGCAGGCGGCGACGGTCGGGGCGATCGCGCGCGATTTCGGCGGCGCCGCGTTCCAGTGGACCGCCCGCGCCGAGGAGCGCAATCGCCTGTGGCAGGCGCGCCACGACGCGTTCTGGGCAACGCTCGCGCTGCGGCCGGGCGCCAAGGGCATCGTCACCGACGTCTGCGTGCCGATCTCACGGCTCGCCGAATGCATCACCGCGGTCAAGCAGGACGTCGCCGCGGCCGGCCTGCTCGCGCCGCTGGTCGGCCATGTCGGCGACGGCAACTTTCATCTGATCTTCCTGGTCGATCTCGACGACGCGGGCGAGGTGGCGCGCGCCAAGGCGGTGAACCGGCGCATGGTCGACAAGGCGCTCGCCCTGGGCGGCACCTGCAGCGGCGAGCACGGCGTCGGCTACGGCAAGATCGGCTATCTCGAGGCCGAGCACGGCGCCGGGGCGGTACATACGATGCGCCGAATCAAAGAAGCGCTCGATCCGGACAACATCATGAACCCGGGCAAGATTGTGCCTTTGTAAACCATCCTGCCGGATGGTGCGGGCGCGCCGACCCACGGCACCGATGCGTCGCATGAAGAGATTTTGCCTCTACGCTCTTCTGATCTTCACCCTCGCGAGCGCGGCGTTGGCGATCCAGGCGTTCTGGATCGGGCCGCGCTCGCTGGTCGTGACGCGCGTGGATATCGCCTCGACGGCATGGCCGCCGAGCGCGCCGCCCCTCAAGATCGTCCTGATCGCCGATCCCCAGCCGGCCGGCCCGCACGAGACGCCAAGCCGGCTCCGACGCGTCGTTCAGGTAGCCAACCGCGAGCGCCCGGATCTGATCCTGCTGCTCGGCGATTACGTCAGCACGCGGCTCCTCAAGACCTCGTTCGTGCCCCCGGAGGCGACGACGGAGGTGTTCGGCGGGCTCGAGGCGCCGCTCGGCATCTACGCGGTTCTCGGCAACCACGATTGGTGGTTCGATGCCCCGCGGGTGCGTCGGGCCTTCGAAGCCGTCGGAATCGAGGTGCTCGACAACGCCGCCCGCCGGCTCGAGCACGGCGTGCACGCCTTGTGGCTCGCGGGTGTCGGCGACATCACGGTCGGCAAGGACGACCTGGCCGGGACCCTCGCTGCGATCCCCGATGACGCGCCGATCATCGTCATGACCCACTCGCCGGACCTGTTTCCCGAGGTCCCCGGACGCGTCGCCCTGACCGTCGCAGGCCACACCCACGGCGGCCAGGTCGCGCTGCCCTATCTGGGCCGCCCGATCGTCCCCTCGAGGTTCGGCGAGCGCTACGCCTATGGCCACGTCGTCGAGGACGGCCGGCATCTGTTCGTCACCAGCGGCATCGGCCACGCCATCCTGCCGGTGCGCTTCGGCGTGCCGCCCGAGATCGCGGTGATCACCCTGCGGGCAGGCTGAGCGGGGCCCGGCGGACGGCGGCGACGAACGCCTCGAGCTTCTCGGGGTCCAAGGCGTAGTCGGTCCGGCGCACGCCGGTGCAGACGTCGACCCCGAACGGGCGGACCGCGGCGATCGCGGCGCCGACGTTGTCGGCCCGCAGGCCGCCGGCCAGGAACACCGGGCAAGGGGCGGCCTCGACGATGCGGCGGCTCACCGCCCAGTCGTGGACCCGCCCGGTGCCGCCAAGGACTCTGATCGCCGCATGCGGCTGGCCGGAATCGAGAAGCAGGGCATCGGCGTGGGCCGCGGCGGCGACCGCCTCGCCCACCGATTCCTCGCCGGCGACGTGGATCACCTGCACCAGCTTGATCCCGGGCAGCGCCCGGCGCAGCCGCGGGTAGACCGCGTCCGCCATCCGATCGACCAGCTGCAAGGTGTTGGTCCGGCAGCGGCGCGCATGAGCGATGATCGCGTCCGCCTCGATCTCGCTGGTCAACAAAAACGTCGCGACCGGCGGCGGCACCTGCGCGGCGACCCTGGCGATCAGCTCGTCGTCGATCGGCCCCGGCCCGCTCGGCATGGTCCCGACCAGGCCGAGCGCATCGGCGCCCTCTGCGATCGCAAGCCGCGCCTCACCCTCCGACTGGATGCAGCAGATCTTGATCCGAACGCGATGCATGTCCGATCAGTCGTCGCGCGCGGCCGCCATCGTGCGTCTCCAACCGGAAGCCGGGGTACTGTAAGGCTATGTAATCGTGAAGCCTGCCCGACCAAACGCCTCGGTGAGCGCGGCGTGGCCGATCCGCGCCATCTCGAGCGGGTTGGCCTTCTTCGGGTCCTGCTCCGCCTCGACCACCACCCAGCCCGAATAGCCGATCTCGGCGAGCACCAGGGCGATCGCGCCGAAATCGATCGCGCCGTCGCTGGGCACGGTGAACACGCCCTCGACCACGCCCTTCAGGAACGACCAGTTCTCGGCCTTGAGGCGGGCGAGCACGTCCGCGCGGACGTCCTTGCAGTGGACGTGGTTGATGCGCCGGCCGTGGCGGCGCGCGGTCGCGAGCACGTCGCCGCCGGCGAAGTGGAGATGCCCGGTGTCGAACAGCAACCCGACCGCATCGCCGGTCCGGGCCATCAGCAGATCGATCTCGCGCTCGCTCTCGACCACGGTGCCGATGTGATGATGGAAGGTCATCGGGCAGCCCTCCGCCCGGAGCCATTCGGCGAGCTCGGTGAGCTTGTCGCCGTAGCTCTTGAACTCGTCGTCCGGCATGCGCGGGCGGGCGGCGACCGGGGTTTCCACCTCGGCCTGCACCGTGCCGGTGGTCTCGGCGTACACCATGACCCGCACGTCCAAAGCCTGGTACAGCGCGAGCTGCTGGGCGATCCGCCGCTTCTCGCGCTCGACGCCGCCCTGGCGCAGCTCGCCCGAGAACCAGCCGGAGACGAGGGCGAGGCCGTGCTCCTCGAGAATCGGGCCTAGCACCTTCGGGTCCAGCGGAAACTTGCCGCCTCTCTCCACCCCGGTATAGCCGGCCTGGCGTGCCTCGCGCAGGCACTGCTCGAGGGTGATGTCGCCGCCGAGTGCCGGCAGGTCGTCGTTCGACCAGCCGATCGGCGCGATGCCCAGGCGGACCGGCCCCGCCCCGATGCTGGACCCGGCGGCCATGGCTCACACTCCGATGCGCTGCTTCTGGGCGCCCTGCTGGTGATCGGTGCGCGCCTTGTTCACCGCGGCGCGCCGGCTCACCTCGGGCACGCCGACGTCCCACCAGGCATCGCCCGGGGTCCATTGATGCGCCTGCACGTCGATCACGATGACGTAGGTGCGATCGGCGGCCTTGGCGCGGGCGAACGCCGCCTCGAGATCGCCGATCGAGCGCACATGCTCGGCGATCGCGCCCATGCTTTCGGCGTGCTTGGCGAAGTCGACCCGCACATCGCGCTCGCGCCGGCAGTCCTCGAGCAGGTTGTTGAACGAGGCGCTGCCCTTGAAGTTCTGGAGGCGGTCGATCACCGCGAAGCCGCCGTTGTCGCACACCACGACGATCAGCTTGTGGCCGGTCAGCACCGACGAATAGATGTCGGAGTTCATCATCAGGTAGGAGCCGTCGCCGCAGAACACGATGACGTCGCGCTCAGGCTCGGCCATCTTCGCGCCCCAGCCGCCGGCGATCTCGTAGCCCATGCACGAGAAGCCGAACTCGCAGTCGAAGGTGCCGACCCTCTTGGCCTTCCAGTTCTTGCACAACTCGCCGGGCAGGCCGCCCGCGGCGGTGAGCGCGAGATCGGTCGGGTCGCACGCGCGGTTGATCGCCCCCACCACGTGCGCGTAGGACGGCAGCGCGACGTTGGTCGGCCCCGAATGCTGATCGACCGTCCGGTTCCATGTCGCATATTCCCCGGCGGCGCGCTCCAGCCAGACCTGGGGGGCGCGCCAGCCGGCGAGGCCGGCCGACAGCTCGCTAAGGCCCTCCTTCGCGTCGCCGACCACCGCGAGCGCCCGGTGCTTGGCGGCGTCGAACCGGGCGGCGTTCAGCGCGATCAGCCTGACTTCCGGGTTGCCGAACACGGTCCAGGAGCCGGTCGTGAAGTCCTGGAGGCGCGTGCCGACCGCGAGCACCACGTCCGCCTCGGCGGCAAGGGCGTTGGCCGAGGCGCTGCCGATCACCCCGAGCGGCCCGGCGTTGCTCGGGTGGTCGTGAGGCAGGCAGGCGCGCCCGGCGATGGTCTCGACCACCGGCACGCGGTGGGTCTCGGCGAAGGCCGCGAGCTCGGCGGTCGCCAGCGAATAATGCACGCCACCGCCGGCGACGATCAGCGGCTTGTCGGCCTTGCGCAGGAGCGCGCCGGCCGCGACCAGCTGCTCGACGTCCGGCCGCGGCCGCGGCACCGTCCACACCTTCGGCTCGAAAAAGACCTCCGGGTAGTCGAACGCCTGCCCTTGGGTGTCCTGGCACAGGCCGAAAAAGGCCGGGCCGCAGTCGGCCGGATCGAGCATGGTGGCGGTCGCCTGGGGCAGCGAGCCGATGATCTGCTCGGGCCGCGTGATCCGGTCCCAGTAGCGGGTCACGGCCTTGAACGCGTCGTTGACCGTGATGGTCGGGTCGTGAAAGTGCTCGACCTGCTGGAGCACCGGGTCGGGCACGCGATTGGCGAAGGTGTCGCCGGATAGCAGGAGGATCGGCAGCCGGTTGGCATGCGCGACGCCGGCGGCGGTGACCAGGTTCATGGCGCCCGGGCCGATCGAGCTGGTCGCGACCATGATCTGACGGCGCCTCTTGGCCTTGGCGTACGCGACGCCGGCGAGCGCCATCGACTGCTCGTTCTGGCCGCGCCAGGTCGGCAGCCGGTCCTGCACGGCCTCGAGCGCCTCGCCCAGGCAGGTGACGTTGCCGTGGCCGAAGATCGCGAACACGCCGCCGAACAGCGGCGCCTCGGCGCCCTCCAGCACCGTGCGCTGGGCGCACAGCCACCTCACCAGCGCCTGCGCCATCGTCAGCCGAATCGTCGTCATGCGCCTTGCCTCCCCCGCTGAACCTGCTCAAGAGAGCAAACATCGCACGCGGCGTTTGATCAAGAGCCGACCTCACCGGCTCCTGCCAAGCCGCCTTCCGGGGTAGCATCGCCTGAGACCCGGTCGACATCTCGATCGCCGTGCGTTCCCGCCTGCGCGTGCGGACCGGCAACCGCACAGGGAAAATAAACCATGAAGTTGAAGCAGTGTAGCGGAAATGCCGCGCAAATCGTCATCCAGAATGGATCGCACGGTTGGATACGGATCAGCAATGATGCCGGAATACTCTCGTATTTGCGACAGAGATCGAGAGGAACAGAAGGCATTGGCCAAAGTTGTCGAATTCAGAGGCCAGCGGCGAAGAACGCCCAAAGTCCGGCACCGGCGATCGCGGATCCGGAACGCGCCGTGGCAGCCGCTCGCGGCGCTGGCCGGCGTGGCGGGAGCCTTGTGGTTCGCGGCCGAGGTTTCCCCGAACTTGATGGGCGGGAACGGCGCGTTCGTGACGAACGGGCATGGGGCCTTCGTGCTGTGCGCCGGCTCGCGCCAGCAGAACTGCGTGATCGACGGCGACACCATCCGCTACCGCGGGATGAAGATCAGGCTCGAGGACATCGATGCCCCCGAGATATTCAGTCCGAAGTGCGCCTCCGAGGCGGCGCGTGGACGGCAGGCGACGCGACGGCTGCTGGAGCTGATGAACGCCGGACCGTTCCAGCTGGTCGGTGGCGGCAGAGATGAGGACCGGTACGGGCGCAAGCTCCGCGTCATCGAGCGTCGCGGCCGCTCCGTAGGCGACACCCTGATCGCCGAGGGCCTGGCTTGGCGCTGGGATGGCGCAAGGCGCTCCTGGTGCGGATGACCTTGCGCGGTCTCGCCGTCGTTGGCCGATACGCCATACGGGGACGTCGACGACGCCGCCCGGCGCAGCCATGATCCGGCTTTCGCTTGACTTTCGGCTCACGGAGGCAAACCATCTTGGGTTGCAAAATCCCAACCAAAATGCTGGGAGGCCGGCTATGCTCAGACTGTCGATTGCATCGTTGGCGGGTGCGTTTTTGGGCGTGTCCGTCCCCGTCGCCGCGCAGGCTCCGAGCCAGGCACCCGAGTTGCCCGACGGCGCCGGCAAGGAGCTGGTCGAGGCCGCCTGCACGGCGTGCCATCAGACCGATCAGATCACGCGCAGCTCCGGCTATACCCGAGACGGCTGGCAGGAGCTGGCCAGCACGATGATCGACCTGTCCGGCAGCCCGAAGGAGCAGGGCAAGATCACTCAGTACCTCGCGACCCATTTTCCCCCGAACACCAGCCGGGCGCCCAAGCTGGTGCCCGGCGACGCCAAGATCGCGTTCGAGGAATGGCAGGTTCCGACGCTCGGCCAGCGCTCGCGCGATCCGGTCGAGGCGGCCGACGGGTCGATCTGGTGGGCCGGGCAATGGGGCAATCTGATCGGGCGGATCGATCCCACGACCGGCGAGATGACGGAATACCCGTTGCCCGACGGCGCGATGCCGCATTCCGTGCTCCTCGATGATGCCGGCAACGTCTGGTATACGGGCAACAAGAACGCCACGATCGGCAAGCTCGACCCGGACACGGGCAAGATCACCGAGTACAAGATGCCGGATGCGGCCGCGAAGGATCCGCACACGGCGGTGTTCGATGAGGACGGGATCCTCTGGTTCACCCTCCAGCTCAGCAACATGGTGGGCCGCCTCGACCCGGCGAGCGGCGACATCGACCTCGTGACCATGCCGAGGCCGGGGTCGCGGCCCTACGGCATCAAGATCGACGCCGAGGGGACCCCGTGGGTCGCCTGCAACGGCAGCAACTGCCTGGTCAAGGTCGATCCGAAGACGATGGCGCTCACGGAAATCGAGTTGCCGATACCGGAGACGACCGTGCGGCGTCTCGACATCGCCGAGGACGGCATGATCTGGTACGTCAACTCGTCACAAGGCCGGCTCGGTCGCCTCGACCCGCAGACCGGCGCGATCAAGGAGTGGCCATCGCCCAGCGGGCCGGACTCCCACCCCTACGCGCTCGCGGTCGTCGACGGCATCGTCTGGTACAACGAGTCGGGCAAACGGCCGGACGCGCTGGTCCGCTTCGATCCCAAAACGGAGACGTTCCAGAGCTGGCCGATCCCGTCGGGGGACGTCTATGCCGGAATCGTCAGGCACATGCGGCCGACCCGGGACGGCGATCTGCTGATCCACCAGAGCAGCACCAACCACATCATCCTGGTGACGCTGCCGAGCTCCGACGCGACGCAGTAG
>JBOHKK010000056.1:0-21777 GCA_050729115.1 Geminicoccaceae bacterium
GGCCCGCGCCGCCCGAGGCGCCGGCGGTCTCGGCCAGCTCCGGCACTGGGCGAGATCCGCATCCGCCTGCGCCTGCCCGACCGCGCGCAGACGGTCGTTCGGGTACAGGACCGGGTGCGCCGACGCGCAGCCGGCCACGGCCAGCACGCCGATCAGAATGAGGACCTTACCGATCTCGCCCGACATGACACAAGAGGTTGCGCGCCCACGAGCGCGATCAAGGCCAGCAACCACGTGAACCGCCGTGCTCGGCTCGTGACCGGCCGATATTTCCCCAATTCAGCCGCTATTTCCTCCCACACAGGAGAGACCCGCGGGAGGACACAAGCATCGCCTCGAGAGCGCCGGGCGTCGGCGTCACCGGTACACGTGGCGACGATGGCCCACCGAGACGACGACGATCACCAGCCTCCTATCCTCGATCAGCGAGATGATGCGGTAGTTGCCAACTCGGTACGACCAGAATTCACCTTTCTCGCCGTGCAGGGCTTTGCCCCATCGCCGCGGGTCCCCCCTGGCAACGACGCGTTGCTCCAGATAGTTGACCAGTCGCCTCTGAACGGACCTGTCGAGCTTTCGGAGCTCGTTGCGGGCGTTGGGACGAAACTCAATCGTCCAACCCGAGCTCCTTCTTGACCTCTTCGAGGGTGAGGTTGCGCTGCCCTCGCTCGCGCTCGAGGGCCGCGACGGCGCGCAGATAATCGGCGCGGTCCTCGAGGAACTCGATGATGGCCTGGCGGGCATAGTGGCTCTTGCTCCGGCCGGTCTCCTCGGCCAGCCGGTCGAGCTCGGCGGCCAGGTCATCCGGCAACCGAAGCGCGAGTGTTGAGCCTTGACCTGCCATTTCTACGCACCGGTGTCAAACATGTATTACATCCACAAGATAGCTCAGCTCAGCTGAGATTTCCAGGGAATATCCACGTAGCGTGAGCACTTTCTCACCGGTGCTTCTCACGCGACGTTCATCGCGCGGACGGCGGCGGCGCGCTCCTTGGCAGCCGACAGCATGAAGGTGAGATCGCTGCCGGCGAGCACCAGGCGAAAGCCCATGGCCAGGTAGCGCTGCATCAGCGGCGGATCGTAGATGCCGCCGAGCCCGGCGTGCTTGCCGTTCGCCCGGCACGCCGCGACGATCCGCGCGAACGCCTCACCGACCTTCGGATGATCGAGCTGGCCGGGGATGCCCATCTCCATGCACAGGTCGTTGGCGCCGACCAGCAGGACGTCGAACCCGGGCACCGCCGCGATCTCTTCGACGTTGTCGATCGCCTCGGGCGTCTCGAGCATCAGGATCAGGAGCGTGGCGGCGTTGATTGCGGCGGTCGCCTCGCCGAGCGGCGCGGGCTTGAAGTCCAGCTGCGGCAGGGCGCCGGTCACCGAGCGGTGGCCGATCGGCGGATACATGCAGTAGCTGACCATCCTCTTCGCGACCTCGGGGGTGTCGACGTGCGGCACGACGATCCCTTGCGCGCCGGCGTCGAGCGCGCGGGTGGCGTGGAAGCGCTGGAAGTCCGGCACCCGGACCACCGGGGTGATGCCGGCGTCCTGAGCGGCGATGCTGATCTGCGCCGCGAGATCGATCGACATCGAGTTGTGCTCCATGTCGATGAACAGGAAGTCGTAGCCGGCGGTCTTCATGATCCGGCCGATGTCGACCGTGCGCGCCTGGCGCAGGCCGACGCCGAGCGCGAGCTCCCCGGCCTCGAGACGTTCCTTGGCGTGGTTGCGGACGGCGGTCATCCTGACGTCTCCCTGCTCCCTCGTGCGCTGCCGGAGCCGTCGATAGCGTGGTTTGTACGTGCCGCACAAGGGGAAGGCTGACGACGCGGGCGGCGGCGAACGCACGCGCAGGGCATACCGGCGCGCCAATGCGCTCCGATCCGAGCGCGGTCGAGAACGTGGTCCAGGCGGCGCCGAGCGACCGCGCCGCGGCGCCGCCGCCAGCTCAGCGCAGCACGAACGTGACGTTCAGGGTCACCCGGTACTCGACGATCCGGCCGTTCTCGACCACCACCTTCTGGCTCGCGATCCAGGCTTCCTTGATGTTCTCGAGGGTCTGATTGGCGCGTTCGATGCCCTCTTTGACGGCGTCATCGAAGCCCTTGTCGGAGGCCGAGATGATCTCGGTGACGCGTGCGACGGACATATGGCTCCCTCCCATCGACGGTAAGCACCCCTGGCAACGCCCCGCGGCATTGCCGATCGGCGGCTGCAGGCGCAGCCGTTGCGCGACGCGACGCTCACAGCTCGATCATCGACCGTGAGCCCGCTGCCGCCGGTCAACGGCGTTGGGCGCCGCTTGTTCCAGCGAGGGGCGCAACCGATCGCCCGCGATCCGATCGCGGCGGCCGGCCTCATCGACTGCATTGCTTCGCACAACCTCGGTCGCCGGCCCGCGGCGGCTTCCTTCTATGGTGCTGCTGCGCGTGCGCCGCCCGCCGCCATGCTCCTCGAGCGGCGCTGACCTGCCTGTGATTTCTTGTGTACCGGCAATGTTCAAGCTAAAAATACGCGATCTCAATGGTTTATCGCCTCCGCTAGCGGTTGGTCATGGTTTCGATGACTGGCGTCCGGCGTCGCCATCGTCCAGATTGTGACGCGCATTCAGCGACAGGAGGACGAACCATGGGCTTCACATCGTCGGCCGTGGTGATGTGGCGCCACCTCGCCTGGCTCGGGATGCTGCTGCTGGTCGTGAGCGCGGCCGGCTTCGCCACCCCCGCCGCCGCCGGCGGGGTCGTCAACAGCTCGTTGCTCGGCGGCGTCGCGATCGAGGGCACCGATCCGGTCGCCTATTTCACCGAGCGCAAGGCGGTCGAAGGCGCGAGCGAGTTCGAGCACGAATGGATGGGCGCAACCTGGCGCTTCGCCTCCGCCCAGAACCGCGACCGGTTCGCCGCCGACCCGGAGAAGTACGCGCCGCAGTACGGCGGCTACTGCGCCTGGGCGGTGTCCCAGGGCTACACCGCGAAGATCGATCCCGAGGCCTGGACGGTCGTCGCGGGCAAGCTCTACCTCAACTACTCCAAGGCCGTGCGGACCCAGTGGTCGGCGGACGTTCCCGGCAACATCACCAAGGGCGACGCCAACTGGCCCAAGCTCCGCGCCGACCTCGCCGGGTGATCCGCGCGGAGGGGAAGTGGACCAAGCCATGAGTCCTCCGCGCCTCGGGGCTCGCGTCGGCTTGGCCTGAGGCGGGATCGCACGCAACATCGCTCCACGCAGCATCCGGGTCGTCCGACTTTCCCCCAAGTGGGTTTGTCGAGGCGGGGCGATCGGCGCTAGAAGGAGCGAGGGGCGTCGCCCGAACGCGGAGGAGGTGAGCACATGCGCCTGCACTACAACGTCGCGTCGCCGTACGTGCGCAAGGTCATGGCGGTGGCGATCGAGACCGGCTTGGACGACCGGCTCGAGCCGGTCACCCGGATGATGACCCCGGTCAAGCCGGACGCCGACCTGGTCAGGGACAATCCGCTCGGCAAGATCCCGTGCCTGGTCATCGACGAGGGTGCTGTGCTCTACGACTCGCGGGTGGTCTGCGAGTATCTCGACAGCCGGCACGACGGGCCGAAGATGTTCCCGGGCGCGGGACCGGCGCGCTGGACCGCGCTGCGGCGCCAGGCCGAGGGCGATGGCATCATGGACGCCGGCGTGCTGACCCGTTACGAGACCTTCGTGCGGCCGGAGCAGCACCGCTGGGGCGACTGGATCGACGGCCAGAAGCAGAAGGTCCGGCGCGCCCTCGACGCCCTCGAGGCCGAGGCCGAAGCCTTTGGCGATACCGTCGACATCGGCACCATCACCATCGGCTGCGCGCTCGGCTATCTCGACTTCCGCTATCCGGACGAGGGCTGGCGGGAGTCCCGCCCCAGGCTCAGGGCGTGGTTCGAGCGGTTCGCGGCGCGCCCCTCGATGGCCAGGACCGCGCCGGTGGAGATCTGGTGAGCGTTCGGGCGAAGGCCCGGCGATGACCTGGATCGCGACGGTTCCTTACGCAAAGTCCGAAGGGCGTCTGCGCAAGCTCTACGATCGGGTCAAGGGACCGGGCGACCGCCTCGACGACGTCGTGCTCGCCCACAGCCTGCGGCCGCAGTCGCTGAAGGGCCACATGGCTCTGTCCAGGAGCGTCCTGGATCACGCCCGCAACACGCTCGAGCCCTCGCTGCTGGAGGCGATCGGGATCTGGGTCGGCCTGCTGAACGGCTGCGGCTACGGCGTCGAGCAGCACTTCGCCGGGCTCAAGCGGCTGCTTGGCGACGATGCCCGCGCCGAGGCGATCCGGGCAGCGCTCGAGGCGGGTGCGCCCGAGCGGGCCTTTGCCGGCCGCGAACTCGCTCTCTTCGCCTATGCCCTGCGCCTGACGACCGAGCCGGCCACGCTCACCGAGGCGCACATCCGGGCGCTGCGCCACGCCGGGCTCGACGACGGCCAGATCCTCGAGGCCAACCAGGCGGTCGCCTATTTCGCCTACGCCAACCGCACCGCGCTCGGTCTCGGCATCACCACCCAAGGCGAGGCCGCCGGCCGGTCACCCTTCGACCGCGAGGACCCGGGTGACCCAGGGCAGCGCTGAGCCCGGCGCCGATCCGCCACCCACCTCGGTGCTCCCGGCCAATCGCCAGGCCTTCGATCGTCGCCTGGGTTGGTGCAGTCGCGCGGGCTGCCAAAACGCCTGCCCCCGCCGGTCCCGGCTGACGCCGGCACGGATTCCCACGGTGGCGTCTGAGTAGTGATTGCAACCAAGGATCGGGTTCGCTAGTCACGACGCAACCTCAAGTCAATAATTGTGACTTTTGATGAAAAAGTCCTTTGCGCAAACAACCATTATTACATGGGAATGTCGCCTTGATCGGAACGACGGCTACGATAAGTGCCTTTTGGTTAAGGTCGGTGGACGCGCGCGCCAACATACAGTTGAGCCCAGCCCTTCGGCGCCCAGCCCTCCGGCGCCCAGCCCTTCGGCGCCCAGCCCCCCGGCGCAAGGTGCCCGCCGACGACCTTCAAATCAGGAGAGGTCAAATGAAGGCACTCATGGCAGGGGCCCTGGTCCTCGGTGTGGTGATGCCGTCCGCGGTGCTGGCCGACACCGACGTCGGGGCGCGGGTGGCTGCGCGCTCGCACTTCTTCGGCTTCGAGAACGTCAATCAGAGGAACGGCAGGGTCGACCGGGACAAGGTCATCATCTCGTGGTTCAGCGTGCAGTCCTACGCGGTGGCCGCCAAGGGCCGGGTGTTCCTCTTGGACTCACACATCTTCCGCCTCTCGGACACGCCGGGCTACGTGCCGACCACCTTGCAGGAGCTGGTCGACCTCGAGCCCGAGGCGATCTTCATCGGCCACGGCCACGGCGACCACGCCGACAACGCCGCCTACATCGCGGTGCAGACGGGGGCGCGGATCTTCGGCGCCGCCGAGCACTGCGATGCCATGCGCGGTGACGCCGAGCGGATCTTCGGGCCCGGCACCGCGGTGAAGTGCACGGCGCTCACCACGCCGGAGTCGATTCCGGGCGACGAGGTGCGCGACGTCGGCTTCCTGCGGCCGGACATCTGCATCACCTCGCTCAAGCACCTGCACTCCGGGGCGGCGCCGCGCGACCCGGACTTCCCCGCGAACCCGATCAACCCGGTCCAGGACCCGCGCGTGGACGAGCTCTATCCGCCCCAGCCCGAGCCGACCCTCGACACCACGACCGAGTCGCTCGAGGGCGGCTTTGTAAGCATGTTCTATCAGTTCGCGATCGCAGGCTCGAGCTTCAGCTTCATCTGGCACGACACCAACGGGCCGATCAAGGAGTTCGAGCCGCAACTGCTCGACCTGTTCCTGTCCCTGCCCAAGGCCGACGTGGAGATCGGCTCGCTGGTGAGCATCGGCGAGACGGTCAACGGCGTCCGCGACGTCGCCATCTACATCGAGAACATCAAGCCGAAGATCTTCTACGGCGGCCACTCCGACAACTTCAACATCGGGGCGTCGCCCTACTACCACCAGGCGCTGCAGCGGCAGCTCGAGATCTTCGGGATCCCCGAAGAGGAGCGCCCGGAGATCCGCGGGTTCCATGACCCGTACGACTACCTGCGGCCCGGGCTGGCGACGTTCGAGTGGCGGGACCGGATCTGGCGCGAAACGCCGGACGGCAAGACCAGCTACCGGTGCCCGTCACGTCGGTTCTTCTAACGCTTGCGGAGGCGGGCCGGGGGGTGGACCGCAAGGACCTTATACCAGGCTCACAAAGTTTGAACCTTGGTTCGCCCGACATCATCCTTCTTTTTGGGGCGCGTGGCCGACCAGCCAACCCCACGCGCGATACCGATCCCGAAGGTCAGGACTTTGTGGGATCGGTATTACCTCCGTGCCCGCCCTCCGGCGAACGTGGCTGCTCCAGTCCGGTAGGTTGGGTGAGCCGCAGGCGAAACCCAACGCCCTCCCGGCCAGCGGATGCTGATGTCGGGTTGCGCTGCGCTGCACCCGACCTACCGACTGCTTGGAGCGTTGGTCCTCAATCGAGGCGTAGGTTGGGTGAGCCGCAGGCGAAACCCAACGCCCCACCCGACCCGCGCCACGCGATTTGTCGGGTTGCGCTGCGCTGCACCCGACCTACGCGCTACCGGTCCGAGGTCCCCGGGACCCCGCTCAGCCGGAGCGGGGCTCGAGATTGCCCGCGGTGATGCCGCCACGAAGCCGGCCCCGGCCGCTCCCGGACTTGCCCTCCCAGGCGACGGTGTCGCCATCGAGCGTGACCCGAAAGCAGTGCTCCTGATCCGATCCGGTCCACATGATGCAGACGTCGCCGTCGTCGTCGATCCGCCAGCGGCCGCGGTCGTCGTCGCCGGTCGAGTCCCGATAGGTGACGAGGCCGCCCGGCAGAAAGTACATGTCGTAGCGGGCGCCGCCTGCGGTCTCGCCCGAGAGCGTGTTGTTCTGCATCACGGTGATGAAGCGATCGCCCTGGAGCGCCTCCGGCTCGGCGGCAACCGCGGTCGCAGTCCCGAGCACCGCCAGGACCACGGCCCAGATCGACGGTCCTGCCTTGCCCATCGCCGGCTCCCTCCTTGCGCCCTGCCCGGTATCCTCGCCGACCCCGCGGGCGGTGGCAACCAGCTAGGCTAGAAAGAAACCTGGATGCCTCGCCCGGCACCGTCATTGCGAGGAGCGCAGCGACGAAGCCATCCAGATGCCCCTCCTGGATCGCCACGGGCGCTGGCGCGCCCTCGCGATGACGCTGAAGACGAGTGGCGGTTCGCCGCCCCGGTTTCACGCGGCGCCGGGCTTCCTCGCCGGAGCCCGGCCTGCTAAGCAGCGTCTGAGCTACGGTGGAGATGCGATGATGGCGGCCATCTTCTGGCACGACGGCAAGTGGTACGAGGACGAGCAGCCCAAGCTTCTGGGCCCGATGGACCATGCCATGTGGATGGCCAGCGTCGCGTTCGATGGCGCGCGCGGCTTCGACGGCTGCGCGCCGGACCTGGACCGCCACTGCGCGCGCCTGATCGATTCCACGCGCAAGATGCTGCTCGAGCCGACCATGACCGCCGCGGCGGTCGAGGCGCTATGCCGCGATGCGCTGCGCCGGCTGCCGCGCGCCGGCGCCTACTACGTCCGCCCGATGTTCTACGCCATGCGCGGCTTCGTGACCCCGGAGCCGGCGTCGACCGACTTCGCGCTCGCGGTCTACGCCTCGCCGATGCCCGAGCCCGGGGGAACGGCCTGCTGCTTCTCGAGCTACCGGCGGCCCGCGCGCGACGCCGCGCCGACCGACGCCAAGGCGAGCTGCCTCTATCCCAACATGCAGCGGGCGCTGGTCGAGGCTGGCGGGCGCGGTTTCGACAACGCGATCACCTGCGACGCCTCGGGCAACGTCGCCGAGCTCGCGACCGCGAACCTCTGGATCGCCAAGGACGGCGTCGCCATGACGCCCGTCGGCAACGGCACCTTCCTCGCCGGCATCACCCGCGCCCGCGTGCTCCAGCTCCTGCGCGACGACGGCGCGGAGGCGCTCGAGACGACGCTCACCAGGCAGGACGTCCTCGAGGCCGACGAGGTGTTCTCGACCGGCAACTACGGCAAGGTGCTGCCGATCACCAAGGTCGAGGACCGCCATTACCAGACGGGGCGCGTGTATCAGCGCGCCCGCGCGCTGTACTTCGAGTTCGCCGAGACTCAGCCGATCGGGTAAACTGCAGCGTTCTCTTCGAGAGGTCTTGTCATGCGCGCCTCCGGGCTGGTAACCGCCGAAACGGACGACTTCTTCGAGGTGGCCAATCTCTCCCCGGCACTGACCGGTCTCCCGATGGTCGTATGGATATCGGAGCGCGGAAATGCGCGGCACGACGTGAGGGTGAAGATCTCTCTGGTGCACGGACGCCGTGCCCGTCAAAATCAAACGGCATCGGTTTCGGTGCGTCCGCGGGTCGAGATGGTAACCGGGCCGGAGCTCGACCGTCGCGATCTGGAACTCGTGCGGCAATGGGTCGTTCTCAATCAGGAGGCGATCCTGGCATATTGGACCGGTGAGCTGCTGACCGATGAGGTGATTGGGCGGCTCAAGCCCGTGATCTCTCCACCTCGTTCGCGCGAAGCCCGGGATCAGTAAGCAGACTGTGTCCTGGCTGCGCCCGCGTCGGATCGCGGCGGACCGCCCGACGTCGGGCGACTTGCGCTTGTGTCAGGGCCCCAGCCGGTCAACTGAGCCTGAGGTGTCGTTCGGCGCGAAATAGGCCCGCGGCGTTCGGCCGAGCGCGCGGCGGAAGGCGTGGATGAAGGCGCTCGGGCTGTCGTAGCCGAGATCGAGCGCCACCGAGGTCACCGGCTGGCGCTGCGCGAGCTTGACCAGAGCCGCGAGCAGCCGCGCCTGACGCTGCCACTGGCGAAAGGTCATCCCGGTCTCGGCGAGGAACAGGCGGGTCAGCGTGCGCGTGCTGGCGCCGACCTCCTTGCCCCAGGCGGCAAGGGTCCGCAGATCGCCGGGCTCGGCGCGCAGCGCCTCGGTGATCCGCCTGACGCGCGCATCGCTCGGCTCCGGCAGGTGCAGCGGCGCGACCGTCGCCTCGGCGAGCTCGGACAGGATCAGCGCCGCGAGCCGGGCGCGCCGGGGCGCCGGGCCGGGGGCCTCGACGCTCGTGAGGATCAGCTCGCGCAGGAGCGGCGAGACGTGGACCACGCAGCACGCTGCGGGCAACGGCCGCACCCTCGGGGCGACATAGAGCGTGCGCATCGAGACCGGGGTCGCGCAGCGGATCTCGTGATCGGTCGCGGCCGGCATCCAGACCGCGCGTTGCGGCGGCACCACCCAGGCGCCCTGGGGCGTGCTCACCGTCATCACGCCGGCGCGGGCGTAGACCAGCTGATGCCAGGCGTGGCGGTGCGGCGCGATGTGATGGCCCTTGGGAAAGTCGCGGGCGTAGGCGCCGATCTCGGCGGTGAGCGGAGTTGTCTGTTCCGGGATATTCATTGGCCAGGTGTCGCAAGAGCGCAGGTGCGCCGTACGCTACCTTCGGGGCGTCCATCCGTCGAGCCCGCGAGTCTTGCCCGGTGAGTTTTGGGATGTCCCGGCCGCTCTTGTTCCTGAACCTGGCGCACGCCTACGACCACTTCTTCCTGCTGATCTTCCCGACCGCGGTGCTGGCGCTGGCGCCGGCCTGGGGCATGTCCTACGGCGAGGCGCTGGCGTTCGGCACCGCGGCCTTCGTCACCTTCGGCCTCGGCACCCTGCCGGCCGGCTGGCTCGGCGATCGCTGGAGCCGGACCCACCTGATGATCATCTTCTTCGTCGGCATCGGCGCTTCGTCGATCCTGGTCGGCCTCGCGCAGGGGCCGGTGACTCTGGTGATCGGGCTTGCCCTGCTGGGGCTGTTCGCCGCGATCTACCATCCGGTGGGCACCGCGCTCGTGGTCCAGAGCGCGGGCCGCGCCGGGCGCGCGCTCGGCATCAACGGCGTGTTCGGCAACCTCGGGGTCGCTCTCGCCGGGCTCTTGACCGGGGCGATCGCCGAGTTCCTGGGCTGGCGGGCCGCGTTCATCCTGCCAGGCGTCATCGCCATCCTGACCGGCCTCGTGTTCGCGCGCTACTGCCGCCCGGCGGCGGCCGACGGGGCCGCGGCGCAGGCCGGCGCCAAGCCCAAGGTTGCCCTCGATGGCAACGCGCAGCTGCGCCTGTTCGCGGTGATCGGGATCGCGTCGCTGTTCGGCGGCATCGTGTTCCACGGCACCACGGTGGCGCTGCCGAAGATCTTCGAGGTTCGCCTTGCCAGCGTGGTCGACAACCTCGCGACCATCGGCCTCCTGGTATCGCTGGTGTTCGCGCTCGCGGCGATGGCCCAGATCGTGATCGGCCATCTGCTCGATCGGATCGGCGCCCGTCCGCTCCTGCCGGCGGTCGCGCTGTTGCAGGCGCTCTGCCTGATCGCGGCGATCGACCTCTGGGGCTGGGGCATGCTCCTGATCGCGCTGCCGATGATGCTGTTCGTGTTCGGCGAGATCCCGATCGCGTCCTGGCTGGTCGGACGCTATGTGGCGGCGAGCTGGCAATCGCGGGTGTTCGCCCTGCAATACGTGCTCTCGCTCGGCGTCAGCGCTCTCGTGGTGCCGATGATCGCCATCCTCTACGAGGCGACCGGCGGCTTTGCGACCTTCTTCGTGGCGCTCGCGGCGGCGGCGGCGCTGGTCGCCGCGGCGGCGCTGGTGCTGCCGCGGACGAGGCCGGCGCCCGTCCAGCAGCCGATACCAGCGTCATGAAGTTGGCGTAGAGCTGCCGGGCCGCGCGGTTGCACGCCGCCATGTGCGCGCGCGCCTCGGCGGCGAAGCGGGCCGGCCCGTCCGGCCCGAGCGCTCGTTCCAGCTCCGCCACCGCCGCCGGCGTCGCCAGCCACTCCTCGAGGGTCGCGGCGTCGACCTCGACGTGGCCCTGCAGGCCGAATGCATGCTCGCCGACCGCGAGAACCTGGATCGCGCACCGCGCCGAGCCGGCCCAGAACCCGGGTCCCCTCGGGCGGCCGCTGCACCTCGGCGCGATGCCATTGCAGGAAGGGGGCGCGCGCGGGCAGACCCGCAAGCAAGGGATGGCCGCTGCCGCCGTCCTTGAGTGCGATCTCGAACACCCCGATCTCCGGGGCCGCCGCCCTGCCCAGCGCGTCCGCCAACAGCTGATGGCCGAGGCAGATACCCAGAAACGGCATCCCGCGCGCCAGCACGGCCTCGCGGATCGCAGCCTTCTCCGCGCTCAGCCAGGGATGTTCGGCCTCCTCCCAAACGTCCTGCGGCCCGCCCATGACCCAGAGCGCAGCGAAACCGGCGAGATCGGGCATCGGCGCGCCCAGGTCGAGGCGCACCGCCTGCCAGGCGATGCCGTCCCGGCGCAGCAGGTCCCGGAAGATCCCGGGGTGGCCCGCCGCCATGTGCTGAAAAACCAGGACCCCTGACTTGCCCATCGCCGCTAACGGTCTCCTTTGGCGCCCGCCCCGCCACGCTGGTTGCCGAGGCACCCTCCGATAGCGGCTCACGCGATCAAAGGCGAGTGCGGTCGATCGATCGCGCCGCCGATTCCGGCCGTGCTTGACCAGGGAGCAAACGGATTCAGCCGACCGCAGCGCTCACGGCGCGGGCGGCTCGACTCGCCGGACGCCCGCGATCCGGTCGAGATCCCGGTCGTAGCTGCAGACACCCTCCATGCCGCGATCGAGCACGACCGCTGCGTGCACCGCGTCCCTGGCGCCAAGCCGGCCATCGTCATCGAGCAGATCCCGGGCCCGGTCGACGACCTGGTCGGTGATCGCCACGACCAGCGGCACGATCCGCCGCGCCAAGGCATAGACCTCCCGGCCTTCCTGCCAGCGCCGGATCGCCCGATAGCGGTGCAGGATCTCTTGCAGCACCTCGGCATCGACCGCCGCCTCGATCTCGCCCAGGGCGATGCGGCGCAGCAAAGCCAGGCTTGGCGCCTTGTGCGGATGCTCGGCCCCGGCCGCATACAGGAAGACGTTGGCGTCGATCAGGATCAACTCGGCAGATCCTGTGGATCCGCCACGCTCTCGGCGACCATCTGCTCGACCGGCCCCACGGGCAGCCGCATCGCGCCCAGCGCCTCGACCGCGGCCAGGCGCGCCCGCCGGTCGGTCATGCCGTACCGCCGCTCACAAGCCTGGCGCACCAACTCGCCGATGCTTTGCCCGCGCTCCTGCGCCAGTCGCATCAACTGCCGATGCAACACCTCCGAGAGCAGGATGGTCGTCTTGTGGGTCAAGCCCATCGCCACCTCCAGCATGACATAGGGAGGTTGCGCTCGCCGCCGTCAACGGCGACACGCTCGTGGTCGACGGCAGTACCGCCGGCCTCCTCCGATCTTGCGACCGACATCCCATTGCCTTCGAAGGCCCCTTCCGCGCGCGAAGTGCCTTTGCAGTGCGCAACCCTCGGAGGCTGGATGGGGAGCGAGTCTGGTCTCCGCCGCTCTGCTAGAGGAGGTCGATCACGGCCTGCGCCGCCGCGCTCGTGGACTGGGCGCCGCCCTGCTCGATCGGGTGGAGCGCGCGCGTGCCAAAGCCCGTCGCGATCGTGTGCTCGAGGTGCGCTCCGGCCTCGCGGCAGCGCTCGATGCCGTGGCGCTCGCCGAGCCAATCGAGCATCAGCGCCGCCGACAGCAGCATGGCCGTCGGGTTCGCCTGGTCGGTGCCGGCGATGTCCGGCGCCGAGCCGTGGGCCGGCTGGAACAGGCCGTGGCGCTCGCCGATCTCGGCGCACGGCGCCATGCCCATGCCCCCGACCAGGCCGGCGCCGAGGTCCGAGAGGATGTCCCCGAACATGTTCTCCATGACCAGGACGTCGAATTCCCAGGGCTTGCGCACCAGATCGAGCGCGGCGGCGTCGACGTAGTGGTGGTCGGCCCGGATCTCCGGAAACCGCCGCGCCCGCTCGTCGAACACCTTCCTGAAGAACGCCATCGAGGCGAACACGTTGGCCTTGTCGACGCAGGTCACCCGGCCCTTGCCGCCCTTCGCCTGGCGCCGCAGAGCGAGCCGGAACGCGAAGTCGAACAGCCGCTCGCAGGTGGCGCGCGTGATCACCAGGACCTCGCGCGCCTCGCGGTCGTCCTCGACCGTGCCCTTGCCGCGCGATGCGAACAGCCCCTCGGTGGACTCGCGCAGGATGATCAGGTCGATGGCGCCGGCGCGGGGGTCGGCGAGAGGCGCCCTCGTGTTCGGGTACGCCTTGACCGGGCGCACCCCGGCGAACAGGCCGAAGACCCGGCGCATCTCCAGATGCGGCGCGATCTCGGTGCCATCTGGATAGCGGACCTCAGGCAGGCCCATCGCCCCGAACAGGATGGCATCGGCGGCCTCGGCCGTGCGAAAATTCTCGTCGGACAGCGCCGTGCCGGTGTCCCGGTAGAGCGCCGCGCCACCCGTCAGGCTCTCGGTGACCAGACGGTAGCCGCCGATCCGGCGCTCGAGCGCCGCGAGCACGCCGAGGCAAGCGGCCATGACCTCCCGGCCGATGCCATCCCCGGGAAAAACGGCGATCTGGAACTCTGCGGTCACCCTCGAAGCCTTCCCTGGTTGCATCCTTGCCGACCCGACCACCGCCCGCCACGATGGCGTGGCTGGAGAGGGTCCTGGGTCGCCTCGCCAGTAGAAGGGGGAATGGCATGACGATCAAGGTCGCGGTCGTGGGTACCGGCCATTTCAGCCGGTGTCCCTATCGGCGGCAAGCGGCTGCTACCTTAGGTTACAATAGCTGGCACCCTGCCAATCAGCGTGGCTACGGTTTGGCTACGATCGGGCCGCTCGTTTTGAACGCCGCGCATGCGACATGCTTAGAACGCCTTCGGCAATCCGGCGTCCTTCGTCAGGATCTTGTTCGCCAAGTGCCGAGAGGGGATAGTCACTGGCACCGTGAACAGCTCAGACGCGTTTGGGCTGATCCAGATCTCGTGTTCACCCGGCCCTGTCGAAGTAGCTCACATCCGGGCGTTAGCAAGGATCTTCCGAACGGCCTTGCCGTAGTCCTTCAAGCAGCGGTGCTCCACTTGGCGCGTGTGCTCGCATGCGCGACAAGCTCGATGGGCACCTCATCACCGTCGCCACAACCTTCCGCCTCAAGTAGGTCGAGAACTACACCCGGCAGCTTGTGAAGCAACCCCTCCACTGTGGGCGCCCACGCATTCACTCCAGGGAGGTCGCTATCTTCGACATACCAAACCTTAGCCTCGGGATCGTACGCAGCTGTCACCCGAACGAGAGTTCTGACCATGGTGGTGGCTTCCCTTCGCACCCTTGCGAATGATGTCGATATATCCCCTGATGGTAGTGTTTGCAAACCTAACACATGAGTGTGAAATATGAGGAAACCGGCTGCAAGCTTATACCGGTCCCGCGAAGATTTCACCTTCGCGGGGCGCGCCCGCCGCCCGCCAACCCGGGCGCGCAGTCCAGGGGCAAAGGTCAGAACTTTCTGCGCCTGGTATTAGTGCCTGACCTGACCTTGCACCCGTTCGGCCGCGACCCGCTCGTGCGAGCGCACCGCGCGCGGACTGATCAGCCAGCGCTTGGCGCGTCGACGGTGAGTGCGTTGTAAGCGCGCCCGGACGAAGGCCACGTGAGCTCGGCCTACAAAGGATACCCCGCCGGCCCGATCGAGTTCGACGATGAGGCCGGGCTGTTCTCCGGCACGGTCGCGGGACTGCGCAACGTGGTTCACTTCGCCGGCCGGCCGGCAGCTGCGCGGCGGCTGGAGACGTGGACCCTCGGGTCATCCTCGGGTTCCAGACCGGGCACGGTGCCCCAAACGGTGACCCGAGGACCGCGGGTGACAGAGAGGAGAGCAAACGTCGGAGTCGCTGCCCTAGGAGTCCCCGGGGAACACCGCGATCTCGATCCGTGGTCAGCGCCAAAGCCTCTCCTGGTTCTGATCCTTGCCGACCGGGCGGCCGCCCGCCACGATGGCGTCGATGCGGGCGGGCGTCGCCTCGCCGGTAGAAGGGGGAACGGCATGACGATCAAGGTCGCGGTCGTGGGTACCGGCTATTTCAGCCGGTTTCACCTCGACGGCTGGGCGCGCCTGCCCGAGGCGAAGCTGGTCGCGGTGTGCAGCCTCGACCCCGCGGGGCTGGTGGACGCGGCGGCGCGCTATCTGATCCCGCGCCAGTTCGCCGACGTCGGGGAGATGCTGGATGCCGCCCGGCCCGACCTCCTCGACATCGTCACGCCGCCCGCCGCCCATCTCGCGGTCTTCGGCGAGGCGGCGACGCGCCAGGTCGACGTGATCTGCCAGAAGCCGCTCGGCGGCGATCTCGCCAGCGCGCGCGCGATGGTCGAGATGGCCAAGGGCGCCGGCATCACCTTCGTCGCCCACGAGAATTTCCGGTTTCAGCCGTGGTATCGCGAGGCCAGGCGGCTGATCGAGCAAGGCACGCTCGGGGAGATTTACGGCGTGAGCTTCCGTCTGCGGCCGGGGGACGGGCAGGGGCCGCGGGCGTATCTCGACCGCCAGCCGTACTTCCAGGAGATGCCGCGCTTTTTGATCCACGAGACCGCGATCCACATGATCGACACGTTCCGGTTCCTGCTCGGCGAGGTGAGCGGCGTGTTCGCCCGTCTGCGCCGCCTGAACCCGCAGATCCGGGGCGAGGACGCCGGCGTCGTGCTGTTCGACTTCGCCTCCGGCGCCGCCGGGCTGTTCGATGGCAACCGCCTGGTCGATTTCGTCGCCGCCGACGCGCGCCTGACCATGGGCGAGATGCTGCTCGAGGGGACCGACGCCAGGCTGCGCCTCGACGGCTTCGGCCGGCTCTGGCTGAAGCCGCACAAGCGGGCCGAGCGCGAGCACCCTTACGAATGGCACAACGTGGGCTACGGCGGCGACAGCGTGCGCGCCCTCCAGCGCCACGTCATCGCTCACTATCAAGATGGCGCGCCGCTCGAGAACACCGGCGAAGCGTATTTGCGCAACCTCGAGATCGAGGAGGCGATTTACCGCTCCGCCGCGAGCGGTCGGTGGGAGGCGCTCGCCTGAGGTCGGGCGGACGGCGTCATTCCTTGTTCGGGCTGGTCCCTGCATATATGGACTGCGGAAGACTCATGCGTATGAGCGCGTCTCACGCATCGACCGGAGGGATGCGATGTCGCGACTGAAGCTCGAAGGCGGCACGCTCACGCTGCCACCCAAGCTACGCCTGGCGCTCAAGGTCGAGGACGACGGCTATCTCGAGGCCGAGCCGGTTGAGGGCGGCGTGCTCCTCAAGCCTGTGGCGGAACGCGACCCCGTGGTCGAAGCCGCAATCGCCGAAGGGCTCGAGGACGTGAAGGCCGGCCGGGTAACGCCCGCCTTCGAGAGCATGGAGGAGTTCGAGGCGTACCGGCGCACGGACGCGTACAAGCGGTTCCTTCGGGGGGAAGATGATGGCAGCGCTCAATGAGGGTTCGACTTGCGCGCAGAGCGACGCGCGATCTGGAAGCGCTACCGCCGGCACTGCGGGCACGGGTGAAGAAGCAGCTCGACCTGCTGGCGGTGAATCTGCGGCATCCGTCGCTGCGCGCCAAGAAATTCGACGAGCGCCGCGACATCTGGCAGGGACGCGTGAACCGCGAGTATCGCTTCTACTTCACCATCGACGGCGACACCTACCGCATCCTCTCCATCATCCCGCACCCGAAATGATGCCGGCATCCTGATCGCGCGAACAGAAGGGGCGGCCCGCGAGCCTCTTCGAACCCGCCGAACGCCGGAACATCGGAACATTATGCCGGTGTCAGCCGTTGATTGCTCGGCATTCGCGCTTTTGGTCGGTTGGTCGCCAGGAGCGACGCGGCTTTTGGGTCGGCCATCGGCGCTCGAGGAGCAGGACATGCTGCGCACGCCCAAGATGTTGATCTGCTTGCTCGCTCTGCTGTCGCTGCCGTGGCTCAATGCATGCAACACGGCGCGCGGTTTCGGCGAAGACGTGCAGGCGCTCGGTCGAGCGATGAGCGGCACCGCCGAAGAGGTCGAGGAGGACGTCAGCGGCGAGCCCGACAGGCCGGCGGCAGCCACGACGCAGTAAGCACCGCACGCAAGACCGCGGCGGCGATCGCCGCCCACCACTGCGGCAGGGGATGATGGGCCGTCGGGTGCCGGGGCCGGCGACGCCGGTGCTTCGACGCGCGGTGAGGTTCGAGGCATGATACTCGGCCGCTGCGCAGGAAACGTCCTGCGCACCTCTTCCTGCGGAGGCGTCGTCGTAGCCTGCCGCGATCTCTGCCGCGCTCGCAGGTGTTTCGGCTGGGCACTGGCTGGAACTTGCGCCCCGCCCGATCATGGCGAGCTTGCGGCCTCTTCGAGGCGTTCGTCCGCGGTGAGCAGCTCGAGTCCTTCGATCCGCGCCCGCGCCGTGAGAAACGTCGCCAGATGAAGCGCATCCAGCGTGCGTCGCACGTTGGCGGGCGCCAGGATCGAAGCCAGATCGCAGACGGCGGGACTGAGTTCCCACAGCTCGCAGCGATTCCACAGGGCATCAAGTTCGCGCCGCGCGTCGGCGAGCCGGCTCTCAGGCACGCCGCCCTGGACCCGAATCCGGAGAAAGGCGCGGGCCGATTCGACCAGCGAGAGGCGCGAGGTCACGAGCACGGGCGCGGCGGCAATACGCTTCTCGATCTCCGGTGTCGTACCCTGCTCGAGCGTCGCCCGTAGGGCTACGGAAGTATCGAGGTAAAGGGCAGCGCCTGATGTCATCAGTGCCGTCAGGGGCGCTCCTGCCGCAACTCGTCGAGCAGCGCCATCGCGGCTCCGGAAGGCAGCCCCAGACCGCGGCTGTGCCACGTCCAGTCGCGTTTTGGCTGAGCCGCCCGGCTGATCTCGCCCGCAGCCGCCAGCGCGTCCAGGAGTTCCTCCAGGCGGTCGGCGATCGGCGTCCGGCGCCGCGACGGGCGAAGCTCCGCAACCACCTCATCCCGTTCGGTGACGAGCACGGTCTCGCCCGCTTTCGCCAGACGAACGTACTCGGACAGCCGGGCCTTGAGCTGCTTGATTCCTACCACCTTCATGGGTGTCAAGGTAGTTACGAGTAGTTACTTCGTCAATCGCGCTGCGCAACGCGCCCGCTCCCGGTCGCCAGGATTGGCAGCCGGGCGGCGTGGATCGCGCTTCCTCGGCGCCTGCGAGGTCGGCGGCCGGCTTCGAGATACCAGGCGTCGAGGTACGAGGTGCCGACCGCGAGGGCGAACGCCACGATCAGGATGGTCAGGACGATCAGGGCGACGGCGAGCAGCCGGCGCAGCGGCACCCCGGGCCGGCAGTGCGGGATCAGATTGAGCGCGAGTCCGCCCAGCACCACGAGGCCGGCGCGATGCCATAGAGGGTCGAGGAAGGGCTGGAGAGCCAACGGCTGATCTTGGCTACTGGTCGCGGCTTACGTCCGGCTATGATCAGACTTGCGCGCTTTGGACGTGCTGGCGGCCCTGCTGGAACCGGTGCAGGTCCATTTTTCCTGGCGGCCGCTGCTGGCAGATCCGACGGACGACATGGTCCTCGAAACAGCGATCAACGGGCAGGCACAAGCCATCGTCACGTTCAACAAGCGTGACGACGGCGAGGTTCCGGGTCGCTTCGGGATCGACGTTCTGCGCCCAATCGAAGTTCTCGGAGGTTGAGATGAGCAAGGCTGCCAGCTACGCGCTTCGCTTGCCGGTTTCCGTCATGCGTGAAGCGAAGCGCATCGCCGCCGAGGAAGGCATCTCGCTGAACCAGTTCATCAGCAGCGCCGTGGCCGAGAAGCTCGCTGCCCTGCAAACGCGGGAGATCTTCGTCGAGCGGGCTCGGCGCGCTGATTTGGCTAAGTTCGACGAGATCATGGCCCGGATCGGTAACGAGCCGCCTCGACTCGGCGACGAGCTGCCCGAATGATCAGCGGCCGGCTTCGAGATACCAGGCGTAGAGGTACGAGGTGCCGACCGCGAGGGCGAACGCCACGATCAGGATCGTCAGCACGATCAAGGCGACGGTGAGCAGCCAGCGCAGCGGCACCCCGGGCCGGCAGTGCGGGATCAGATTGAGCGCGAGTCCGCCCAGCACCACGAGGCCGGCGCCGATGCCATAGAGCGTCAGCGAGAACGGCTGAAAGATCATGATCAGCGAGGCCACGCACAGCGCGATGATCGCATACTCGATCGTGCGCGCCGTGGCCGCGCTCATGCCTTCTGCCCTGGCGCGACCGTTCATGCCGAGATCCGCTCCCCGGGCTCGATCAGCACCCGCCCTCCGGCGGCATCGAAGATGTGCACCTGGCTCGGGCGCAGGCGGACGTGCACCTGCGAGCCGATCGCGGGCCTGATGCGGCGATCCACGACCGCGCGCAGGTCCCGGCCATCGGCGACCAGGTGCAACAGGGTCTCGGCGCCCATCGGCTCGATGATGTCGACCGTCGCGGTGAGGCTGCGCGCCTCGGGCTCCGGGGCCAGCTCGAAGGCGCGCGGCCGGATCCCGATGGTGACCTCGGCGCCCGGGGCGAGGCGCGCCTCGGACCGGGCGAGCGGCAGAGCGATCGTCTGCGAGCCGGCGTTGAAGCGGGCATCGCCCGGGCTCGCCGCTTCGACCGTCGCCTCGATCAGGTTCATCTGCGGGGTGCCGATGAACCCGGCGACGAACAGATTGGCGGGCCTTGCGAAGATCTCGTGCGGGGTCGCGATCTGCTCGATCCGGCCGGCGCGCATGACCGCGATCCGATCGGCCATGGTGAGCGCTTCCAGCTGATCGTGGGTGACGATCACGGTCGCCTTGTTGAGCCCCTCGAGCACCTCCTTGATCTGGCCGCGCATGGTCTCGCGCAACTGCACGTCGAGGCGGGACAGCGGCTCGTCGAACAGGAAGCACACCGCGTTGCGGATGATCGAGCGCCCGACCGCGACCCGCTGCTTCTCGCCCTCGGCCAGCTGGCCCGGCCGGCGCTCGAGGACGTGCTCCAGTTGCAGCACCTTGGCGATCGCGCCGACCCGACGAGCGATCTCGGCGCGCGAGACCTTCTCCGCGTGCAGCGGATACTCCAGGTTCTCGCGCACGCTCAGGCTCGGATAGAGGGCGTAGAACTGGAAGGTCATGGCGACGTTGCGCTCGCGCGCGGCGAGCCCGTCGACCCGCCGGCCGGCGAGCCGGATCTCGCCCTCGGAGGCGGCCTCCAGCCCCGCGATCATGCGCAGGGTCGTGGTCTTGCCGCAGCCCGAGGGGCCGAGCAGGCACACCACCTCGCCCGCCTCGACGGCGAGATCGACCGCGTCGACCGCGACCAGCTGATCGAACCGCTTGGTGGCGTTCTCGAGCTCGATGTCGGCCATGCTACCTTAGGAAGTCCTTGAGGACGTTGCCGAGCATGGCGAGGTACAGGAGACCGCCCCAAGTCATGGTACGGCGGAAGTGGGCGTCCAAGCTGGTTGGAATACCTCGCTCAAACGAATCGAAGCGGCGCAGCATCGTATCTTCGACCGCCTCCCAGTGGCCTAGGGTGCGTGCAAGAGGCCCTGAACCTTGGCATTTCCGCCGCTCGAATTCCTCGTGCGTTTCCACGCGAAGCTGCTGGACCTCGCGGGTCACGACGATCTCGACGTGCTCCTTGGTCGCGACCGTGCGGTCGATCTCGTCGGCCAGGTGCTTGGCGAGGGACTGCGCCAGCTTGGGCTCGACGCCGTCCTCGGCGAGACGGGCGAAGCGTGGCGCGCATCCGAGCATCCCGCTCGAGCTGCTCCCGGTATAACGCTGGCGAGCATAACACACCGCAGGCATCGTCATGACTAGCGCCGGATGGTGCCGAAGGTGACGCCGCGCAGCAGATGGTGCTGCAGCACGAACACCACCACGATCACCGGGATCAGGAACAGGGTCTCGATCGCGGCGAGCAGGCCCCAGCGCACGCCGATGTCGCCGCCGATGGTCTGGGCCATGGCGACCGGCACGGTGCGCGTCTCGACCCCGGTGAGCAGCAGCGCGAACAGGAACTCGTTCCAGGTCAGGATCAGGCCGAACACCGCGGTCGCGGCGAGGCCGGCTCCGACCTGCGGCATGCAGATCTTGAGGAACACCCGCGTCTCCGAGCTGCCGTCCATGCGGGCGGCGTCCTCGACCTCGGGCGACAGCTCGTCGAAGAAGCTCTTCATCATCCACACCGTGAACGGCAGGTTGAAGGCGGTGTAGAGGAGGATGATGCCGAGGTAGGTGCCGGACAGGCCGCTGATCCGAAACATCAGGAAGATCGGGATGATCACCACGATCGGCGGCAGCATGCGCGTGGTCAGGATGATGAACAGATAGGTGTCGTTGCCGCGCAGCGGATGGCGCGAGAAGCCGTAGGCGGCGAGGGTGCCGATCACCAGCGCCAAAAGCACGCTCGAGCCGGCGATGAAGATCGAGTTGAAGAAGAACAGATCGAAGCCGGTGTCGACCGCCGCGGCATCCGCGCTGTAAGCCCGCGAGAACACCTGAACGAAGTTCTCGAGCGTCGGCGTGAACAGCCATTTGGGCGGGATCGCGAGCGCGTCGTTGTGGGTCTTGAACGCGGTGAGCACGATCCACAGCACCGGCAAGAAGTAGATGAAGCTGATCACGCCGGCGAGCAGGGTCCAGCCCCAGCCGGCCTCGCCGATCTTGTGCCGTCGTCGCAGGACCACGGCTAGGGCTCCAGCCCGGCCGGCCGGAGCGCGGCGTCCGACCCCGCACCCTCATGGCCGGGCAGCCTCGGGCTCGACCCGGTCCTCGGGTCAAAGAGGGGTTGGGCCCCTTGCCTGGCTCCCAGCGCCGACGTGGTGTCGGCGCGGAGCGGCAAGC
>JBOHKK010000057.1:0-21705 GCA_050729115.1 Geminicoccaceae bacterium
CTCCCCCTCCCAACCACCCACCGATGGTACCCTTGGGGTGGTTGGGAGGGAGAGCGGGCCGGGGCCGCGGGTCCACCCAAGGGGAAAATGGCCTAGTCCGGGCGAACCCGATCGCAGGTCGAGACCACCCGTCTCGCGACCCCTCTGCCGGAGATCGCCGATCGCCCCGCTCACATCGCCATTTCGAAGGTGGGCAGGACCACCGCTTACGTTCAAAACATCACGGGGCTGGTGTCTCCGCATCGGCGATGAACAGATAGGATTTCCCGGTGGGAGTCGAAAAGACGTGGTTGGTGGCGGGGCTGTTGACCGTCTCGATCAGGCCCATCCCGTCATAGACGTCGACTTTGGTCGCGGCCGCCGGGATGTCGTCAATGGTGAAGGTGTCGCCGAAGAGCGTGGACCAGCTCGAGTGGAGGTTCTGGAATACCCATGCGGACTTGCCGCCGCCACTCAACTTGTGGACGCCGGTACCCTTCGGGTCGTTGAAGGTGAAGTGCATGGCCCACAGCAGGTCGAGGAGCATCTTGTAGGTGTGCCCGCACCAGCGCTCGACCCGGGGTTCCAGTTGCTCCGCCATGTACCAGACCGGGTTGCCCTGCATCCACAGCTGCCACGGCAACCGCGGCCCCTGCGAGAGCGTCCCGTTCGGCCTGAGCGTGCCCCACACGTCGAACATCGAGGTGAGGAACCAGTTGCGGGCGGTCGCTTCGTCGTAGCCTTGGCTCGTGGCATCCGGGTCGCCCCGGATGTTGGTTTCGGTGCAGATGATGTCGATGTCCTGGCGCGTGATGCCGCACTGGACGACGAATTGGTCGGCGTCGTGCTGGTGGGAGCGGTTGTAGGTGTCGTGAATCTCCGCCCCGTTCTTCGAGTGATAGGTGTGCAGGTCGAAGCCTTCGAGCGTGCCGTCGTTGATCAGGTCGGCGACCGCAAGGCAATAGCCGTGCCCGGTGTATTCCTGGTCACGGTTGCCGCTCAGGTAGCCGGCCGGCCATACCTTGCCGTCGGGGTCGCTGCTGTGGACGCCGTCCGCGAGGCCGTGGAGCATGTCGTGGTACTGGGCATGGGTGAGGCCGGGGGTCTCGCCACCATCATGGTCGGGCTCGTTGATGGCGGCGTAGCCGTACGCGCCCAGCTCGGTTATTCCCTGGCCGACCAGGAACGAGGAGCCCTGCTTGAAGCGGTTCGCGAACGCCTGGCCGATATTGAACCAGTCGGCGTAGTTGCGTTGCGGGATTCCGGTCTCGGCCGAGTTCAGGTCGTCGGTGAATACGAAACTGAAATAGGGTCGGACGCCGTTTTGGAGCAGAGCCACGACGACGGCGTCCATATTCGAGGGGCTCGGGGCGCCGCCCTGGAAATAGTCGTTCTTGGGGTGGCAGGATACACGGCCCAGTCCGCAATGAAGCGTGGCGAGGTCCGTAATTTTGTGGGAGCCGGCTTCAGACTTGAAGATGTTGCCGGCGCCTGATACCGAGCCGATCGTCGCGCTCACAGTGGCAGCGCTCGTCACGGTGACCGGAACGTCCAGCGTATTGTTGGTTTCATCCAGCTCCGAGATGCGGTTGACGTCGTCGACCTGGACGCGGATCGTGTAGCTGCCAGCCTGGGTGTCGTTCCAGTACCTGTCGCCGTCGGGACCGCCGTTGGCGCGCAGGCTGCGGGTTGCGCCGGCCGGGATCGCCTGGGTGTGGTCGTCCGACCAGGCCACCAGAGCATCATTCACGCGGAAGGCGACGCCGGTGATCACGCCGGCGGGCGTCGACCCCGTGCCCTGGTTCTTGACGTCTGCCTCCAACCACACGTCGCTGCCGGCCTGGATCGGCCCGGCGTGCCACGTCGCGCCGTCGTTCTCGCTCCATCTCAATGCGGTGACGACGAGGTCGGGCGCTCCGTGCGCGCACCGCGTGAGGCCAAGACCGAGAAAGAGGCCGGTGTTGAATTGGCGCCGGTCGATGGTCTGCACGGCGCCTCTCCCTTCACCCGGCCAGCATCAGGACGACCCGGAACTCGCCCTGCTGACCGGGCGTGCCCGATCCGGTGCGCAGCTTGACCGCAAACGCCATCTCGGTCGCGGTCGACGAAGCTTCGAGATATTTGAGGTACTCGAGGCAAACGGCGCTCAGATCCAGCGCGGCGGGCGCCACGGGCTCGACGAAGACCTCCCGTCCGGCCGGCGCGGCGCCGAGCCCGTGCGGGACCATCAGGATCTGCTCGACGGTACTGTCGAGGTCGATCCAGATCCCATGATCCGCGCCGCTGAGGACCACGATCGGGAGGCCGGTCTGGAGGGCCTCGATCTCCGCCTTGGCCGCCGCCCAATTGGCGCGCATGGCACTCTTGGACGCCGGGATGCCGTCCTCGGGCCGGGTCGGGTCGATGGCGCTCGCCACGAACTCACCTCCCTGACTGGTCTGCCCGACCGCCGCCGACGGGCGCGCCCGAGGCGTCGCCGGCGGTTTGGCAGATCGACCTCGGCATGTCACCCCCGGCAGCGACGCCGGCCCCGAGCTCGCCGCTGCTCACCGCATCGATGGGCGTCGCGCCAGCGGCGGCCTCGGCGCCGATGTCGCGACTGAAGCTCACGTCAAGGTCGGCCATCGCGTATCTCACGGGCGCAAACGCGCAGGTCGGGCGCGCTGTGCCGGACCTGACGCCGCCCCTGGATACAAGGCCGGGCCGCGCAAGTCAAGAATGTTTTCCTATGCCCGCATCGCCGCGCTCCGAACCAGGCCTTGCGAGGCCGCGCGGCGCGCGCGTTCTGCCCTGGCCAGCGCTGCCGCCGTCTCAATACGCTTCCTTGCCGATGAACCCCTTAAGCGGCGTCAGCGCGATGATCTTGAGGTCGAACAGGAGTGACCAATTCTCGAGGTAATAGATGTCGAACTCTACCCGATTGCGCAGCTTCTCGACGCTGTCGATGGTGCCGCGCCAGCCGTTGATCTGAGCCCAGCCGGTGATGCCCGGCTTCACTTTGTGGCGCACGCGGTACTCGGCGACGACCTCCTCCAGCAGCTTGTCGCCGGCCTTGGTCTGCGTGGCGTGGGGACGCGGGCCGACGATCGACATCTCGCCGCGCAGCACGTTGATGAACTGCGGCAGCTCATCGAGGCTGGTGCGCCGGAGAAACGCGCCGACGCGGGTGAGGCGGGCATCGTCCATTTGCGTCGACACGACGCCGTCCTGGTCACACCGGTCGTTACGCATCGTGCGGAACTTGAGCACCTCGATGAGCTCGTTGTTCAGGCCGAATCGCTTCTGTCGGAACAGCACGGGACCGGGGCTGTCGAGCTTGACGGCGAGCGCGATCAACGCCATCAGCGGGGCGATCAGGAGGAGAATCAAGGAGCCCAGGAGCCGGTCCTCGAGCCACTTGAGCATGCGGCCCCAGTCGTCGAGCGGCCGGTCCGCCACGTGCAGGAGCGGCAACTGGGCGAGATGGCTGACCGGACGACTGAGCAGCCGATAGCCGATCGGCCCGGGCGCCAGGCGCACGTCGATGGGCAGACAGCGGAGCTGGCTGAAGATGGACACCAGCGACTCCTCTGCCGTCCAAGGGATCGCCACGATCACCTCGTCGACCGGCATCGCCTTGGTGAACTCCCGCAGATCCGCGACGCGGCCCCGTACCGGATGACCCACCACCGCTTTCGGCACCCGGGTAGCGCGGTTGTCGAACACGCCGACGATGCGCACGGTCGGATCGCCGGTGCTGGCAATGTGGGCGAGCAGGCGCTCGGCCTCTGCGCCCGCACCCACGACCGCAACGTTGCGCCGAAGGGAACCGTTCTCCGCCCAGCGCCGCGTCAAGATGAGCAGCCCGGCGCGGGCACCGGTCAGACCAGTGATCGTGAAGACGAACCAGAGGCCGGCCCAAAGCCGGGACCAGGCGACGGATGTCTGCGTGAGAAACCCGATGACGATGAAGATCAACGCGACCGCCACCACCGCCCGGATCAAGCCGCCGAGCCCGGACAAGGGGTCGCGGATGGCGCTCAGCCGATAAGCTCCAGCAATCTGCAGAGCGTTGCCGGCGAGGAAGCTTCCGACCAGGCCCAGCAGGATGTAGCTCGAAGCCGCGGCGCCGCTATCGGCCAAGGACGGCACGAAGGCCAACCAGCTGGCCATGAACACGATCACGCAATCGACCGCCCTGAGCAGACCGGAGATGACGCTCAACGACACCCGCCGATCGCTGCGGCGGCGCTCCGGACGGTACTCGACCGAGCGGCCGGCAGAAGGTCCGGCGGCCGCGCCCTCCAAAGCCCACGGCGGGGCGACAGGTGCCCTCCGGAGCATTTCCGAACGCTCGTCTGGACGGGTTGCGCCGCTCCAAGCGAGGGTCACAGGTGAACGCCCGTCGCAACAGCGTCTGATCGCATCGGGATGGAATCGTGAGGCTCGGCTCGGGCCGGGTCCGGCTGATCACGACCAACATTCACGGCGGGTGCACGTTCGACGTCCCGCTCGATGCTTTGCTGAGGGACAGCCAGGGCTGGGGCCGCCCACCCGGCTGACCGGGTTGCGCAGGCGCAGCACCGGCGACTGTCAGATCGCCTGGCGCGGCCTGGCGCGCCGGGGCGATCAAGACCGGTTGTCCGGCCACGACGTGGGCATCGGGGCTTGACTGAACCGGTCGAGAAAGGAGGCCTGCGCACCTGCATCGGAGCCTGCCCGACGACCCTATTCTGCGGCTGCGCCAATCGCGTGGTCGTAGAACGAAGCAGGTTCAGGAGCCGAATCGGGTGCGTCCAGGGCCGCCAGCTGCCGGCGCAGGAAACTTGCAAATCCGGCCCTGAAGCGATCGGGGGCAAAGCGTGCGGCACTTTCCCGACAAGCGGATGCGGATATCCGCCCCCGGTTCCTCTCGAACAGGTCGATCGCCCCGATCAAGCTCTCCACCGTGGGCTCGGCGAAGAGTACGCCCGTCGGCCGTTCCGTCTCGAGGCCACGTATGCTCTCGGTGACACCCCCCCGGCCGTAGGCGATCACCGGCGTGCCGCATGCCTGCGCCTCGACCGGAACAATGCCGAAATCCTCTTGAGCAGCGAACAAGAATGCACGGGCGCGCTGCATGTAGTAACGCAGATCATCCGCCTCCTGATAGCCGAGAACGCAAACGTTATCCGTCGCCATGTTCTTGATCCTGCCCAATTCGGGTCCATCCCCGATGACGACGAGGCGCCTGTTACGGAGATGCCGGAAGGCCTCGACAATGAGATCGATCCGCTTGTACGGAACCAGTCGGGATGCTGTCAGGAAGAAATCGCCTTTTTCATTGCGCAGCTCGAAATTCTGCACATCGACAGGCGGATAAAGGACAGATGCATGGCGCCGATACACCTTCCAGATGCGCCGACGGATAAAGGACGAATTTGCCAGGAAGTGATCGACTCCGTTAGCGGTCCGGACGTCCCACATACGAAAGCGATGCATCATCCACTTCGCTAGCCAGGCTTTGGCGCCGCGGTTCAAGCCGGCCTGCAGGAAATACTCGTGCTGTAGATCCCACACATAGCGCGCAGGCGAATGTACGTAGCTGATGTGTAACTGGTCAGGTCCAGTAATGACTCCTTTCGCGACCGCATACGTGCTGGAAATGACCAGGTCGTAATACTGAAGATTGAATTCCTCTATGGCAAGCGGCATGAGCGCCAGATAGTTTCGATACTTTTGGCGAGCGAAGGGGAGATTTTGAATGAAGGAAGTGCGAACATGCTTATGCTGCAAGAACCCGCGGGACTCGTGAGGCAGGAAGTCAACGAGGCTGAACAGGTCCGCATGCGGCAGAACCGTGAGCATGTGCTCCAGCACGCGCTCCGCACCGCCGTACACAGTGAGCCAGTCATGGACAATTGCCACTCGTAGACGAGAGAACTCGGTCACAGTATATTGCCCTGCCTCCGATGTGGTGTTGTTTGTGGACCACCCCGCATGAGTATGTCTGGACGTAGAGTCCCGATTCAATATCACGCATGTGACGACCGCGCCGTCTGTACGCTACCCGACTTAAGCCGGTCTTGGCGACGGGCCGCCTCGCCGGCTCGAGCCAAGGGCGGCAGTGTGGCGCTGTAGCGCGCCGATGCCTCCTGCGGGCGCGTCGGGGACGAGTCGCGATCTCCTCGGAATCACGGGCGAGGGTTCCTCGCGAGCACTGAATCCACTTCCCGCTCGATCTTGGCCAGCATCGCGCCGAGCGAAAAATGGCGGCAGGCTCTCTCGTACCCGTTGGCGGCGATCCGGCGGCCCCGGGATTCGTCGCCGAGAAGATCGGCCAACGCCTGCGCCAGAGCGTGCGCATCGTTCGGCGCAACGAGCACGCCGCTGGTCCCATCCTCGATGATCTCGACGGCGCCGCCGGCGCGCGAAGCGACGACCGGCCGCTGCGCGAGCATACCTTCGACCAGAACGCGTCCGAAGGGCTCGGGCGCAACGGCCGTATGCACGACGACACTTGCGAGGCTCATGAGGTCGAAGACGTCTTTGCGGAAGCCGAGGAAGTGGACGCGGTCCGCCAGATCCAATGCCGTGACCTGCCTCCGGAGCTCATCTGCATAAGCATCCTCCCCGTACAAGGCGGCACCGACGATCAGCGCGTGGACGCCCGGCAGGCGCGGCAGCGCGTCAATCAGCACGTGTTGGCCCTTCCACGGCGACAAACGACCGAAGGCAGCAACGAGCGGCTCTCGCCCGAGGCCGAGATCAGCCCGAAGTCGCATCCGCCGCTCGTCCGATATCGGCCCGAAGGCGGAGGCATCGATCCCGTTGTAGACGACGGTGACGCGGGCACGGTCGCCACCTGCGGTGACGAAGGCTTCAGCTGTCGCCGTCGAATTCGCGATGACGCGGCTGATCCACGCGTTGGCCAACCGCACCGCCGCCCACCGCTGCGCGCGACCGAAATGATCGCCGCTCAGGATGTCGCGCAGGTGCCAGATGACCGGTTTTCTGGTGAGCCTGCCAGCCAGCGCCGCGACAATCATCGCCTTTTGCGTGTTCGCGTATATCAGGTCGTGGCCTTCGGCAAGCCGAGCCAGTCGTCGCGCCAGCGTGAGGATGGCAGCCAGAGCCCGCAGGTCACGCACACCGCCGCGCTCGCGTGCGATACCGATGAAGGCGGGAGGCGCCGGTACGACGGTAACCGGCACTGCGGCCTCTTCGAGCAGGGCTCGAAAGGGGCCATCCGACAGCAGGACGACGTCACAAGCCGCACGACAGTGCTTGGCGATCTCGAGCAGCGACAGCTCGCCGCCACCGGGGGCCCCGCTTTGGTCCACGAACAGGATTCGTGGTCTCACGCCAGGGCCTCGAGGTAGACGTCGCGCACGCGCGCGGCGACCACGGGCCAATCGAAGCGGGCCCGCACGTAGTCCTGGCATTCCTTGGCCGAGGGGAGCGGCAGTCTGCCGTTCAGCGCCGCCAACAGACCCTCGGCCAGGGCCGGCGGGCTCGTGCCCGGCAAGACCAGCTCTGGCGTGAGATCGTTCACCACCTCCGGCAGCCCGCCAACTGGCGTGACCAACACCGGTGTCCCGGCGGCCAGGGATTCGATCGTGATGAGGCCGAAGCCCTCGAGCGTCGCCGTTGGCACGACGCTGACCGTGGCGGCGCGGTAGAGCAGCGGCAGGCTCTCGTCCGACACGAAGCCCAGGAGCCGGACGTTCGCCTGCAGCCCAAGCTCAAACGTCCGCGCCTTCAGCGAGTCGGCAAGCGCCCCTCTTCCGGCAATGACCAGCAGCACCTCTGGAACAGTCGCCCTGATGAGGGCGGTCGCCGCGAGGAGGTCCTCCAGTCCCATGCGCCGGGCCAGCCGCCGGACCGTGACGATGATCGGGCGGTCGTTCGGCAGGGCGAGTTCGGCGCGCGCGCGTTGCGGCGAATGCGCAACCGCAAAACGTCGAGCATCGACGCCGCCGGGCACGACCCGAATGCGTTCCTTCGGAATGCCGTAGGAGCGGTGCAGAATCTCCGCAAAC
Source organism: Geminicoccaceae bacterium (assembly GCA_050729115.1). Lineage (GTDB taxonomy): Bacteria > Pseudomonadota > Alphaproteobacteria > Geminicoccales > Geminicoccaceae > JBKPNX01. The sequence goes on from JBOHKK010000057.1 coordinate 7,980, forward strand.
GCGCGTGACAGCGTGATCAGCCGCGCAGCACGTCGATAGACCGCGCGCTCGATCATGTGTCCGGCTCGCCTCTTGAGTTCTCCCGCCCCTTCTGCTGCGGTTTCCGAGGACCAGGGTCCATGGAAGTGGACAACGAGCGGGTATCCCCGGATGAGGTCGAGGATGGGCCAGGTGAACAGGGCGAAATGCGATGCCAACAGATCCGGCGGGTCCTCGCGCAGGACCTGGGCCAGCGCGCGCCGTGCCGCCCAGAGCCGGTGCGGCAAGGAGGCGGTTGGTGGCGCGAAGGCAAAGGCCCGCTCCGCCGACCCTTCACCAACTCGATGTGAGCCGACAACGCACCCCCGTACGGCCACGCCGATCTCCGGTAAGTGGCACAGCAGGTTGTAGAAAACGCGGTTCAGACCGCCAGGCTGTTCCGGGAACCAGCCCATGCCGAGCTGCAAGGTCGAGACCCGATGCCACGGCAGGGCCTGGCCGATTGGGGGCGCGATCATCGGTCGAGCCAGCCGCAGCGCTCAGCACCTGGCGGGATGATCCCGTTGGCTCCGTAAGTGAACTCGCTCGATCCCCGCTGGTCCGCCGTCGAAGCGATCATGTCGTCCGCCTTCGGCTATTTCTTGGGACGCCGCTCCAGGCGCCGCACCGAGCCAGCGGTTCCAGGGTGTGATGCACGGGGCACCGCGCGGCTGACCTCGGGCACGTCAGTTGCACGGCGTCGAGGCTTGGTTGCGCGATGGCCACTGCCGGGGTGTCGACGGCCAACGCCCTGCGCACCGCGCGACGCCCACCGCAACGCGGCCGAGCCGGCACCGCAGCCTGGGGCATTTTCGGTCCAGTTGAGGTCGGCGCCAGCCCACGCCCCCTCCCGGCCACCCACAGCGTACCATGGGATTGGGTGGCCGGGAGGGGGAGCGGGCTGGGTCCGCCCAAACGAAGAACGCGCTAGGTCCAACAGGCGTCCTCCCGCGACCGGCCCTAACCATCGCTCGGCCCGGGCCAGCGCCCAGCGTTCCCCCGGCTTCGGGCTCGCGCCTTTCGACACCGGCATAGGCAGCGTCCCCGAAGGCGACATCCAGCATGGCAGCTTTCACTGGACCGGCCCCACCCTTGTCGCACCAAAAAGAGAAGCATCGTCGGTACGGTATCCGACGTTAGCTGCGGGGCCGCGATGGTGCAGAGGCGGGAAACCCGGGGCTGGGATCCGTGCTCCGTTCTGCACGGCCTTTGGGATGGATCTTGGCCTTGCCATGGGAGGGCGTTGCGGTCGGCGTGGAGGCGGCGATGGAGGCGCGCTCGAGGACAAGAACGCCGTGACCTACCGCGCCGGCGGCGCGATCGGCGGCGGATTGTCCCGATATTGGTTCGGTTGGCGCGCGTCGGCGAAGGCTCAGGCGCGTGCCGCGTAAAGTCTCCCGCACGCCGCTTCGACGCCGCCTACATCACCGCGCCGATCTGCCAGGGGGTGAACTCGTGGTTGCCCAAGCCCAGGTCCTCGGACTTGGTGCGGCGGCCCGAGGCGACCTCGAGGATCAGATCGAAGATCTCCCGGCCCATCTCCTCGATTGAGCACGCGCCGTCCAGGATCACGCCGCAATTCACGTCCATGTCCTCCTCCATGCGGCGGTACATCTCGGTGTTGGTCGCAAGCTTGATCGAGGGCGCCGGCTTGAAGCCGAAGCACGAGCCGCGCCCGGTGGTGAAGCACACGACGTTCGCGCCGCTCGCCACCTGCCCGGTGACCGAGGCCGGGTCGTAGCCCGGGCTGTCCATGAACGTGAAACCGCGCGCACTCACCGGCTCGGCGTACCTGTAGACGCCGGTGAGGTTGGTCGTGCCGCCCTTGGCGGCGGCGCCGAGCGACTTCTCCAGGATCGTGGTGAGCCCGCCCGCCTTGTTGCCGGGCGAGGGGTTGTTGTTCATCTCGCCGCCGTTGATCCGCGTGTACTCCTCCCACCACCGGATCCGCTCGACCAGTTTTTCTCCCACTTCGCGCGCGACCGCGCGCCGGGTCAAAAGATGCTCGGCGCCGTAGATCTCGGGCGTCTCGGCGAGGATGCCGGTGCCGCCGTGGCGCACCAGGAGGTCGCAGGCGGCGCCGAGCGCCGGATTGGCGGTGATCCCCGAGTACGCATCCGAGCCGCCGCATTGCAGCGCGACCGAGAGCTCCGAGGCCGCGATCCGCTGGCGCCGCGCGGCGTCGGCGTGCGGCAGCATCTCGCGGATCACGCCTTGGGCCCGCTCGATGGTTTTGCGCGTGCCGCCGGTGCCCTGCATGGTCATGGTGCGAAAATGCGGGCCGCGTTTGATCTGGTAGGCCTCCAGGAGAAAGTCGATCTGGTTGACCTCGCAGCCCAGGCCGATCATCAGCACGCCGGCGAAGTTCGGATGGCGGGCATAGCCCCAGAGCGTGCGCTGCAGCGCGGCGAAGCCGTCGCCGCGATCCGCCATGCCGCAGCCGGTGCCATGCGTGAGCGCGACGATGCCGTCGACGTTGGGATAGGCCGCGAGCTCGTCCCGCGGGAAGGTCTCGGCGACGTGGTGGCAGACCGTGGCCGAGCAGTTCACGGTCGAGAGCACGCCGATGAAGTTGCGCGTGCCCGCCCTGCCGCTCGCGCGCAAGAAGCCCTCGAAGCTCGCGCGCTCGCTCTCCGGCACGTACGCGGTCTCCCGGACGTCGGCGCCGAACGCGTAGTCGCGCGCGAAGTCGCGCATCTCGACGTTATGCACGTGCACGTGCTCGCCGGGCGCGATGTCCTGGCTCGCAAAGCCGATGATCTGGTCGTATTTGACGATCGGCGCCCCGGCCTCGATCGGCCGCGTCGCGACCTTGTGGCCGGCGGGGATGCGCGCGGTGCAGGCGACGTTCTCGCCGGCCACCGCGGTGTTGGGCAGAAGGTCGATCCGCGCCGTGATCACGTTGTCGTTCGGGTGCAGGCGGACGGTCAAAGTCTGATGCTCGGTCATCGGTGCTTCTTTCGGGTCGATCGTTGGTCCGGCAGCTCCTCGGCTGCCAACTTCCGCTCGAAGATCTGCTCGATCGCGTAAGGCAACGTCTGCGGGAAGGCGGTCTCACTGAGCTGGGTCTCGATCGCCGCTTGCTCGACCGCCTCCGGGTAGACTTCGCGCACCGCCTCTTCCAACGACCGCTTCAAGGACGGGCTGTCCCGCAACAATCGCCTGATGCGGGCGCGTTGCTCCGCAACGCTCGCGCGCCATCGGTTGGAGCGCTGGTCCGGCTGATGGTCCCACTTCAGCAGATGGAGGATCAACACCTCGAGGCGGTTCTCCAACTGCTGCCGCTGGCTTCTCATGAGGCTTTGGAGCTCCTCGGCGACGTTGTCGACGTCCAGCGCGGAGGTCCGTCCGGCACGGAGGTGCGCCACCTGCTCCTCCAGCCAGGCGACGTAGTCCGTGTCGTACAGCGACGGCTTGTCGAGCGCTTTTGCCATGCGAGCGGCCTCCTGCCGCCCAAGATGGCGCGTGCCGTCAGCCCGCGCAAGCGCAGGCGCGCCGCGCCTCAGCCGTAGATGCGGGCGAGATCGAGGGTGATGCCGGGCGGATCGAGCTGCAGCTCGCCGGCCGTGACGATTCGGGTCTCGATGACCTCGCCGCCGCCGCGCCGATGATGGATCACGGTCGGCCGATCCGTCCTGACGATCAGGTAGTGGCACACGCTCGGCAGGCCAAAGTAGTCGGCGAGCTTGGCGCCGGTGTCCCGCGCTGCGGTGCTCGGCGAGAGAACCTCGAGCACGATCACCGGCGGCGGCACGATTACGGCGTCGTCGGCCAGCACCTCGCCGCAATGGACGACCGCGTCCGGCTCGTACGCCGTGTGCTCGTCGATCTTCACGGTCATGCCGTCGGGCAGGGCTTCGCACGGCAGGCCGGTGGCTTTGATGCCATCACGCAAAGCCAGCCAGATCGCGGCCTTGCGCCGGGCGTGGGCGGCCCTCTCCGGCGCCATCGCGACCACTTCGCCGGCCACGAGCTCGTAGCGCGCGCCGTCCGGTTGCGCCATCGCCCAACCGAGGAACTGGTCGACCGTCATGGGTTCCGGGGGCCTGTCGAGCGCTTTGGCCATGGGTTCGACCTCCACACCTAGCTTTGACACGTGGCGTGCTCAGCCGCAAGCGTACCGCTGTCTCTCGGCGCGGCAGCGCACGCCCGCGCGCGGTCGGCTTACAGGCACCAGCGCTCGAAGCGCAGGCCGGTCAGAGCGCGCAGCCCGTCGATGTCGGGGGCCAGGTATGCGGTCAGCCGATTCCGGTCCTCCTGGCCGAGGGCCGGTCGCTCCAGGGCGTCGGGTCCTTGCCCGGATCGCGAGACAGCGATTCTGTTGCGATCACCACCACCCAATTCAGCGCCGCCCATCGCCTGCGTCTGATTGAAGAGCCGGCCGAAGTCGCTGCCCTCGAAGTACGGATCGACGCCGATGAACCGGAATATTCTCTCCAAAGCCTCTGTCCTCTTGTCTTTGAGATCTTCGGCCGTGACCAGGAGTATTCTCTCGAGTGGAAAGTGCTCCAAAAACGCCTCGAGCTGGAACCGGTACATACTGGTCCGGACATAGTTGTTCCGGTACGCTTTGGCAGCGATGGCCGCGGTGAGAGACCGCGTCTCGCGCCCAACAATTCGGTTGTGCAGGTAGTGGGAGATCATCCGGTCGATCGGATCGCGCAGGATGTAAATCAGCTTGATATGCGGAACGAGACGATGGAGCCTTTCCGGTACGCCCCGGTGCCGGTGCCTCTTGCTGTAAGCGGGCGACGCCTCGCCGCATACCTTCGTGTGATCGGCGAACAGAGAGCGATACCAGTCCAAGCCTTTACCGAAGTTGCGCGCCTCGATGAAGAAGTTGGGCTCCTTGGCGCTCGACATGCAGATCTCTGGATGCTGTCGCAAATAGTGGTGGAGACTGGAAGTTCCGCTCTTCATCGCCCCTATGATGATGAAGGCGGGCAGTCCGGGGCCGTTGCGAGCCGAGGCCATCGCTGCCTTTACGCTACATCAGCGGCAGGGCAGGCGGTCGGGGTGGCCCTGCGAAGCCGGCGCGAGCCGGTGCGCTGCGCGGGTCCGGCAACGACATCCGGTCGGCGGCCCGTCTCATGCCTTGGTCGCGCCCGCGGTCAGTCCCGAGACCATGTACTTGCGCACGGCATAGTACAGCGCCGCCGGCGGCAGCGAGTAGATGATCGCGGTGGCCATCAAGAGGGTCCAAGGGGCATCGTCGGTCACGAGGAAATAGCCCATCGCCACCGGGATGGTGTGCTGCTTCTCGGTCGAGAGCAGAAGGAAGGCGTAGAGATACTCGTTCCAGGCGAGCAGCAGCGCATAAGTGCCGATCGCGATCAGGGCAGGGCTCAGGAGCGGGATGTACACCAGATAGAAGATCTGGACCGGCGTCGCACCATCGACTTTGGCCGCCTCGTCGAGCTCGAAAGGCACGCTGTCGCCGTACTGGCGCAGCACCCAGATGGCGTACGGGATCGCGAAGGTCGACATGGCGAAGATCAGCGCCCAGAGCGTGTTGATGAGCCCGTAGTCGGACATGACGACGTAGAACGGAATGGCGACGAAGGCGGCCGGAATCAGGTAGGTGAGGAGCGCCGTGTTGGAGATCACGTGGCCGTAGCGCAGCTTGAGGCGGCCGATGGCGAAGCTCGCGAGACTCGCCACGACCAGCACCATCACCATGGTCGCGACCGCCACGAAGATGCTGTTCCAGAGCTGCCGCCAGAAGTCCTGCAGGAAGAAGTGATCCTCGGTAAAGACGATGCGATAGTTCTCGAGCGTCGGGTTCTCCGGCCAGAAGCGGCCGGCAAAGGAGTCCGAGAGAGGGGTGAGCGAGAGCATCACCATGTGGTAGAGCGGCAAGAGCGTCCAGATCAGGATGACGACCCCGAAGAGCACGAAGCCGGCTTCCGAGAGCATGCGCCGGCCGGCGTAGAAGCCGCCGCTGCGGATCGTCGACGAGCGGGTCGTGGCGGTCGCGTCGCCGTGGATGGCAGGAGCGCGGAAGGTCATGTCTCGACCCTCCGTCCGAGCCGCCGCACCAGCAGGATCACCAGCGGGACCAGGACCGGCAGCGCCGTCATCACCGTCGCCACGCCGGTGCCGAGCTGCTGCAGGTTGAAGGCGTAGCGTATCCCGAGCGTGGCCAGCACGTGCGTCTTGTCCGCCGGGCCGCCGCCGGTGAGCAGATAGACGCTGTTGAAGTCGCCGAGGCTCCAGATCGTCGAGAGCAGCAGGCTCGTGACGTAGAGGTTCCGGATCTGCGGCCAGGTCACGTACCAGAACTGCTGCAAGGGCGAGGCGCCGTCGATCTTGGCCGCCTCGTACAGATCGGTCGGGATCGCCATCCGACCGGCGAGCAGGATCAAGGTCCAGAACGGCAGATACTTCCAGACATGGACGAAGATCACCGAGCCCAAGGCGAGGTCCGGCTTGACCAGCCACCACGGCCCCTCGATGCCGAACAGGCTCCAAAGCAGGTTGTTGAACATCCCCCATTCGGAGTTCAGCATCCAGCGGAACGAGAAGATCGTCGGGATCGACGGCACCGCCCAGGGCAGGATGAAGATCACGCTGAGCCAGCGGACCCACGGGCGCACCGACGCAAAGTAACCCGAGAGCAGAAGTGCCAGGAACATCTTGAGATTGATCCCGACACCGAGAAAGATCACGGTGTTCCACACCGTTTTGAGGTAAATCGGGTCCGAGAACAGCGTGCGGTAGCTCGCCGGGGAGGAGCCCAGCCAGACCCCGTAGGCGACCGGCCACACCACCAGAACCAGGAAGACCAAGACATAGGGGATGACGAAGATCGTCCCCCAGACCATCTCCGGCGACCAGCGGCTGCCGCTGACGCGCCGGCTCGGAAGCGATAGCGCCGTTACCGCCATGTCCGATCTCCCCGACCTCTCGTGCGGAGCAGAGTGGCAGGAGGGAGCCTGAGGCCCCCTCCCTTGATCTATTCCGTCAGCTGCCGGCGACCTGCTTGATGCGCTCGATCAGCTCGTCCACGGCGTCCTCGGCCGACCAGTCCTCGAGGACGACGCGGCCGACGGCCTTGCCGTAGGCGTTCTCAGCGTTGATGTCGATCAGCTTGTAGTTCAGGTAGTGCGGCCAGACGGTCTGCGGCCGCTGCGTGAACTGCGCCACCTCGACGATCCGGTGCGGGTCGTCGGTCTCCTGCCAGTACGGCGTGTCGATGATGCGCTGGTCGACCGGGAACCAGCGCGCGAGCGAGCCCTCGAGCTGCGGCCCGAGATTTTCCGGCTCGAGGTAGAAGCGCATGAACTCCTTGGCCGCTTCCTTGTTCTGCGCGTCCTCGAAGATCACCGCGGTCTTGATCGAGGTGACGTACTCGATCGGGCTGCCGTCCGGCTTGTCCGGCCATTCCACGGTGACCATCTGGTTCATGTAGCGATCTTTGTTCTCATACTCCGAAGCCGGGATCGACAGCGACGGATTGGGCACCATGAAGGAGATCTGGTTCTTGAAGTTGACGTTGTTGTCGCCGTCCTGCCAGTTCACGGCGCCGGGCGGGACGCAGCCGTCGAGGTAGGGCTTGGTGTAGCTCTCGAGCGCCTTGATCATGCCCTCGCGGGTCTCCGGCTGATCGACCAGGAGAGCGCCCTCCTCATCGACGAGCTTCGCGTCGAAGGCGTTGAGGAACATCATGTAGGCGAAGATCGTGTCCGAGGCCGCGGACGACATCGGCTGCCCGACGCCGTACTTCTGCCGCTCCCCGGTGGCCTCGCGCACGGCGGGTTGCGCGGTCTCGCACCACCAGTTCCACCACTCGTTCCAGGTGCCGGGAACGTCGTCGAGGCTGAGGCCGGCCTCCTCGATCATGCTCTTCCAGACGTGGATGTGCTCGATCTGCTGCGCCACCGGGATGGCGTAGATGGAGCGCTCGCCGGTCTGCCCGTTGAGCAGGGTCACGGCTTGGAGGGCGGTCGGCAGCAGGTGCTCCTGGATCGGCTCGACCACGTCCGAGACGTCCGCGAGCACGCCGTCGAACGCCCAGCGCGAGGTGTGCGAGAGATCGAACAGGAACCCGTAAGCGAGATCCGGCGGCTGCCCGGCGGTCAGCGCCGCCAACACCTTACGCGGCACGTCCTCGTTGGTGTAGTAGACGTACTCGACGTCGATGCCCGATTCTTTCTCGAACGCCGCAACCGTCTTGTCGAACTGCTCGTCCTCTTCGGGGTAGTAGCTCTTGTTCCACCAGATAACCAGGTCTTGCGCGAACGCTTGCGTCGAGACGGCGGTCAGGAACGTCGCCGCCAACGCAGTTCGAGCTAGTCGTCGCATATGGGATCTCCCTCGACCTTGCTGTTGTTGTGCTTGCGGTCGCAGCGTGGCTTCGGCACCGCTGACGAGTCGCCATCCATAGCGCGCCAGAGCCACTCAGTCGAGCCGGCGAATGCGGCGTGCGGCGAGCGGCTCCGGATTCGCGCCGAGCCGAGTTCGCCCAGGCTGCCGGTGCGGCTGTCGGCCGCGCGCGGGCCATGGGTGCGCGGGCGGTTCGCCGGAGATGCCCGGCAGAATCACGCGAGCGCCCGCTCGGTCTCGGCAACCAGCACCTCGACCAGTTGCGCCGCCGGCAGATCGCGGATCAGGGCCGCGCCCTGTCCCGCCCACATCGCGATGAAGTCGGGCGAATCGCGTTCGGCGCAGGCCTGGGCCAATGGGCCGCTCAGGCCCCGCTGGAGCGGAAAATCGAGCACCTCGGCCTCGGCATCGGTCGCCTCGCGCATGTAGCGGTTGACGATCGCCCTGGCCGGACGGCCCGAGAACAGCCGGGTCAGCCGGGTCTCCCCGGCGCGCGTCCCGTGCAGCTCGCGCCGGTGGACGGGATCGACGGTCGCCTCGGGGCAGCCGAGGAAGGCGGTGCCCATCTGCACGCCCGCGGCGCCGAGCACCAGCGCGGCGGCGATGCCGCGGCCGTCCATGATCCCGCCCGCGGCGATCACCGGGCAACGCACGGCATCGACCACCTGCGGCACGAGCGCCATGGTGCCGATCTCGCCACTCGCGAAAGGAGCGCGAAAGGTGGCGCGATGGCCGCCCGCCTCGAGGCCCTGGGCGATCACCGCGTCGACCCCGTGGCTCTCGAGCCAGCGCGCCTCCTCGACCGTGGTCGCGGAGCTCAGAATCCGAGCACCGGTCGCTTTGACCTCCCGCAGCTGCCGCGCCTCCGGCAACCCGAAGTGAAAGCTCACCACGGAGGGTCGCGCCGCGAGGACCACCTCGAGGGCGGCATCGTCGAACGGCGGCGGCGGCGATCCGGCGGATGTGGGGGGCGCGAGGCCGAGCTCACGGTAGTAGGGGGCAAGCCGCTCACCCATGCGCGCGGTCCGCTTCGGATCGTCATTGGGCGGGGCGTGAACGAAGAAGTTGAGGGCGAACGGCCGGTTGGTGGCGGCGCGTATCGCGTCGATCTGCGTGCGGACCTGCTCAACGCCCGCCGTCGCGCTGCCGAGGGAGCCGAGGCCACCGGCATTGGAGACGGCCGCGGCAAGCGGCGCCATGCTGAAGCCGGCCATCGGCGCCTGGATGATCGGATGGCTGATGCCCAGCAGGTCGGTAAGCCCGGTCGGGGGGCGGCGCATCGCGGCCTCCTCGCCTCGGGGTCAGTCCAGCAGCCGGGTGCGGCGCGAGCCGATCAGCTCGTCGACCCAGGGGGGAATGGTCGCGCCCGCGGCGATCCGCTCGCCGGTCTCGCGCTCCTTCCGGCGCACGTCCTCGAGGCCCGCGATCACCTCGTCCAGGCGCGAGCGCGCCATCGCCACGACGCCGTCGCGATCGCCGATCAGCAGGTCGCCAGGATCGATCGCGACGCCGCCCAGGCTGATCCGGGTGCCGACCTCGCAGGGGCCGTGCTTGTACGGGCTGTTCGGGGTGAGCCCGCGGCAGAACACCGGCAGCCCGACCTGCTCGAGGCCGTCGATGTCGCGCACCAGGCCGTCGGTCACCACCGCGACGATGCCGAGGCTCTTGGCGATCGCCGCGACATGGTCGCCGATCACCGCGGCGTCCTCGTAGCCGCCGGTATCCAGCGCCAGCACGTCGCCCGGCCGCGCCACCTTCATGGCGACCCACACCGCCATGTTGTCGCGCGGGCCGCACTTGGCGGTCACCGCGGGCGCAGCGAACGAGCTTTCCGGCCACAACGGCTTGATGCGGTGGTCGATCGCGCCCTGGCCCATCATCGCGTCGACCACGAAGCCGGTCGGCACGCCCGCGAAGGCCGCCACCTGCGCGGCGGTCGGTCGCTCGAAGCTCTGCCGCAGCGTGAGAACCGGCGGGTCTCCGATCATGTCCTTCCCTCTCCCTTGCGATCGCCCGCCCCGGCATGTGGGCCATGTCCGGCGGCTCGGCACTGTCGATGGCACCTCGCGTTGGCCGGTGTTGGTAGCACAGGGTTAGGCCGCCGTGGTAGGCGTTCCGCACGGTCAAGGCCGGCCCGCTGGGGATGAGACTGGGGCGGCGAGCCGCAACTCGCCTGCACAGCGTCATCGCGAGGGCGCGCCAGCACCCGTGGCGATCCAGGAGTGGCGTTGTGGATGGCTTCGTCGCTTGTGCTCCTCGCCATGACGGTGCCGAGCGTCGGGGTCCGCGCCGTCGGAGGTCGGGGGAAGGCTCATGAACCTGCAGGCCGAAAAGCTCGAGATCCTGGTGGCGACCATCTTCGAGCGCGCCGAGAGCAGCCCGGAGGAGGCGCGGACGATCGCCAGGCATCTGGTCGGGGCCAACCTTGTCGGCCATGATTCCCACGGGGTCATCCGGGTGAGCCGCTACGTAGGCTACTGGCGAGCGGGCACGCTCCGGGCCAACCAGCAGGCGACGATCGCCTTCGAGACCGACAGCCTGGCGCTGGTCGACGGCCACCGCGGCTACGGCCAGGTGATCGGCGAGCAGGCGGTGCGGATCGGCATCGACAAGGCGAGGCGGTGCGGGATCGCGCTGGTCGGCCTGCGTGACGTCGGCCACGTCGGCCGCGTCGGCGACTGGGCGGAAATGGCGGCCGAGGCGGGGCAGGTGTCCCTGCACTTCGTCGGCACCACCGGCATCGGCGTGATGATGGTGCCGTTCGGCGGCACCGATCGCCGGCTCTCGCTGTGCGTGGTCGCGGCCGGCATCCCGCGCGGGGCGCGGCCCCCGATCATCTACGACGTCGCCACCTCCATGGTCGCCGAGGGCAAGGTGTTCGTCGCCAAGAACAAGGGCGTGCCGATGCCCGAGGGCCATCTGATCGACAAGGACGGCAAGCCGACCACCGATCCGAACGATCTGTACGCGGGCGGCGCGCTCCTGCCGTTCGGCGGCCACAAGGGCTCGGGGCTCGCGATCATCACCGACCTGCTCGCGGGCGCGCTCACCGGCGCCGGTTGCAGCCAGCGGCGCGAGCAGGAGATGGTCAACACCATGTGCGGGATCTACGTCGACCCGGACCGGCTGCCGGACCGCGCGGCGTTCGATGCCGAGGTCGACGCCTTCGTCGAATGGGTCAAGGCATCACCGCCGGCCGATCCGGACGGCGCGGTGCTGCTGCCCGGCGACCTCGAGCGGCGCATGCGCGCGGAGCGCCTGAAGCGCGGCATTCCGCTCGACGAGACCACGCTCGCCGAGATCACCGAGGCAGCGGTCTCGGTCGGCTTGGCGAAGGAGTACATGGCGCGGAGCCTCGCCGCGGCCCAGATCGGTGCGGCGTAGCACCGGCATCGGACATCGCTGGCCGGGCCTTGCTTGCGAGATCACGCCGTGCGAGGACCGAACAGGATGATCGCGGCGCCGGCAAGGCAAATTGTGGCGCCGACCAGGTCCCAGCGGTCGGGCCGGACGCCTTCGATTGCCCAGAGCCAGAGCAGCGAGGCGGCGATGTAGGCACCGCCATAAGCCGCGTAGGCGCGTCCTGCCGCGCTGCTGTCCACGAGGGTGAGAAGGTAGGCGAACAGGGCCAGTGATCCCATCCCGGGGATCAGCCAGGAAGCGGGCTGATCGAGGCGAAGCCACGCCCAGAACGCGAAGCATCCGGCGATCTCGGCGAGAGCGGCGCCGATGTACGCGAGGATCGAGGTCCCTGTCCCGCCCAAGCCGCGTCAAACCTGGCCGAGCGCCGCGGCGCGCATCCGCAGCATCGGCAAATCGAACCACTGGCTGTAGACGTTGGCGCGCCCCAGAAACGCCGTGTAGGAGGCGTGGATCCTGCGGGTGAGCGGGGTCCTGTCGCCGAGCTCCGCGAGCACCTGCACGCTGGTCCGCCCGAGCGCCTCGACCACGTCGTCCGGGAACAGCCGCAGCTCCAGGCCGTGCTCCTCGACCAGCGGCTGCAGCGTCATCACGTTGTGATAGGCGTAGTCGGCGTGATACTCCATGGCGCTGGCGGTGGCGGCGGCCGCGACGATCGCCTTGAGGTCCGCGGGCAGGGACTCCCAGGCGCTGCGGTTGACCAGGAGCTCGGCGGTCGGCCCGACCTCGTGCCAGCCCGGCTGATAATAGTACTTGGCCACCTGGTACAGCCCGAACGCCTGATCGTTCCAGGGCCCGATGAACTCGGCGGCGTCGACCACGCCCGCGGCCATGGCCGGGAACACCTCGCCGGGCGGGGTCAGCACCGGGGCGGCGCCGAGGCGCTGCATGACCTGGCCGCCGAGCCCGGCGATCCGGATCTTCAGGCCCTTGAGGTCGTCGAGGCCGTTGATCTCCTTGCGAAACCAGCCGCCGGCCGAGACCCCGCTCGAGCCCGCGAACAACGGCTTGATGGCGAACTCGGCCATCGCCTCCTCCCAGAGCTCCAGGCCGCCGCCGAAGTACAGCCAGCCCATGATCTCGCTCGCCATCAGGCCGAACGGCATCGAGCCGAAGTAGTTGAGCGCCTCGGACTTGCCGAGCCAGAAGAATGATGCCGAGTGGGCCAGCTCGGCGTTGCCCTGATGCACGGCGCCGAGCGCCTCGAAGGCCGGGACCAGCTCGCCCGCGGCGTACAGCCGCACGGTGAGGCGGCCGTCGCTCATCTGGCCGATCTTGTCCGCGAGGCGCTGGGCGTTGACGCCGACCCCGGGCGCGTTCTTGGGCCAGGTCGTGACCATGCGCCACTCGATCCGCGCCTGCGCGATCGCCGGCGCGGCGAGCGTGCTTGCGCCCAGGGCGGCGCCACTTGTGAGAACGGCGCGACGATCGACGTTCATGGCTCTCCCTCCGCTCTGCGGCCGCCGGCACGCGGCCGCGTCCTGACAAGCCGTTGACAGCCGCCCGGCGAGCGCTCACCTTGAGCGGCGTCGTGTCACGCCGGGGTGCCCCTTGGTGGGCTGAGAGCAGACCCGTCGAACCTGATCTGGGTCATACCAGCGAAGGGAGTCCGATACGGCCGCCCAGGCTTCCCCAAGCACATCGAGCGGCGATCGGCTCCCGGAGGGAGCGAGTCCGTGAACCATGCTGCCGCAAGTTGGGCGAGCCTGCAAGCGATCCGCCAGCGGGCACCCCTCGTCCACAACATCACCAACTTCGTTGCCATGGAGGTGGCGGCGAACTGCCTGCTCGCGCTCGGCGCCTCGCCGGCGATGGTCCACGCCGACGAGGAGGTCGAGGACTTCGTCGCGATCGCGAGCTCCCTGGTGGTCAACATCGGCACCCTGTCGCCGCCTTGGGTCGCGGCCATGGCGCGCGCGGCGGCGCGGGCGACGGCGCTGGGTCGCCCGTGGGTGCTCGCCCC
>JBOHKK010000058.1:0-21704 GCA_050729115.1 Geminicoccaceae bacterium
CGGCGGGAATCTGCCCTTGGGACGACTGGCAGGAGCCGGGCTGGGACGAGGCGTTCGAGGATGTGATCGCGGTCAATCTCCACGGCCCGATCCACTTCGCCCGGGCCTACCTGCCGGGCATGACCGAGCGCCGGCGCGGGCGGATGGTGCTCGTGGGCTCGGTCGCCGGGCGCATCGGCGGGCTCGTCGCCGGCGCCCATTACGTCGCCTCGAAGGGCGGGCTGCATGCGCTGGTCAAGTGGCTCGCCAAGCGCGGCGCGCCCCATGGCGTCCTGGTCAACGGCATCGCGCCGGGCGCGATCGACACCGCGATGACCCGCGGCCAGGCGATCGATCCGGCGCAGATCCCGCTCGGCCGCAAGGGCAGCGCCGACGAGGTCGCCTGGCCGATCGCGTTCCTGTGCTCGCCCGCGGCCGGCTACGTCACCGGCACCGTGCTCGACGTCAATGGCGGCCTGTACATGAACTGAGCCGATCGGCTTGACGATCGAGGGCAGGACGGTCATCTCCGTCGAGAGATGGGGAATTCGGCGCTCGCAGCCTGGTTGCTCGATGGCTCGCCGCGGCGGCGCGCGCGGCAGGCGCACCAGCCGGGCTCGCCGCGACGTTGCGCGCCGCAGGCGCACCAGCCGGAGAGCCGCGCGGCGTTCCAGCTCCGACGCTCCGTGCGCGTTGCTGGCCTGCTTTGGATCTGCCTTCTTGGCGGCGCGAGCGCCGAGACCTTGACGGCCGGCGGTCTGTCGTTCAGCGACGAGCCCGGCGGCGCCCGACTCCTGTCGGCAAGCGGCACCGGCGCCCCGGACGACCCGATCGTGCTGATCGAGGAGATCGCCGGGCCGGGCCCCGCCGTCCTCGAGATCAGGAACGGCCGCACCGGCCATCTCGACGTCTCGCCGGCGCTCGGCTTTCTCACCCTCTCGGTGGTCAAGATCGTCGTCAACCGCAGCCCGTGGCGCTGGTCCGGCTTCGATCTCGAGCTCAGGACCGGACCGGATCAGCCGAGCGTCTATGCCGACGGGCTCTCGTTCGACCAGCCGCAGACCTTGCGGCGGCTCGCGAAAGCGGACCGGTTCGAGCAGACCGTGCAGGAGGACGAGCCGTTCGACCGCATCCGCTTCGAGGGCGGCCGGGTCGATCCGGCGGAGTACCTGCGCCTCGACTTCGACCTCGTCGACGTCAACGGCACCGCGGTGTTCTACCTGGTGCAGCGGCCGATCGTCCTGCTCGCCCGGGCCCCCTCGCCGCTGCCCGAGCGCCAGCTCGCGGGGTCGCTCGACCCATGGCGCGCCGACTGATTCCGACCCATGAAGTCGCGGCCGACGGGTCGGTGCGTCTTTTCTGTCATGCCCCGGCTCGACCGGGGCATCCAGACTGGACCCCCGGGTCAAGCCCGGGGGTGACAAGAAGAGCGGCCCATGGGTCAAGCCTTCGTGATTCCTGGTATGCGCCGACGAGGCTCGCCCACACGATCAGCGGACGGGCTGGGACAGAGTCGCTCGCAGAGGCGGCAGTTTACGCTGTGCCGGGGCTGCCCCGGGGGCCCGAGCGAGGCTCGTCTTGTTCCCGACACGAGGTTGCGGCAGGTTGAGCATGTCGGGCGCGTCGTCTCGCCCGCGTGACAGGGAGGACTGCGATGACTGACCACCTTCGCGCCGGAACCGTCGGCGCCGGCGAGGATCTCGCATACCCGGCGCCCGGCGCCGGCTTCACGCCGGTGGAGCCAGGCATTCGCGCCAGAGCTCACTGGCTCGTGGGGGCCGCAGCGGCTGCCGCCGTGGCTCTCGCCTGGGGCAGCGCCGGGGCACAGGACTCCGCCGCGGCGGCGGCGACCAGCGCCGCCGACCTGGGCGGCATGGACCAGCTGATCGCGGCGGCAAAGGAGGAGGGTGAGCTGAACGTCATAGCGCTGCCGCCGGACTGGGCGAACTACGGCACGATGATCGAGACGTTTGCAGAGAAGTACGGCATCGAGGTCAACAGCGCCCAGCCGGACGCGAGCAGCCAGGACGAGATCAACGCCGCGAACCAGCTGCGCGGTCAGGAGCGCGCTCCCGACG
Source organism: Geminicoccaceae bacterium (assembly GCA_050729115.1). Taxonomy (GTDB): domain Bacteria; phylum Pseudomonadota; class Alphaproteobacteria; order Geminicoccales; family Geminicoccaceae; genus JBKPNX01. The sequence goes on from JBOHKK010000058.1 coordinate 2,058, forward strand.
TGTTCGATCTCGGCAGCAACGTCGCCCTGCGCAACACCGATCTGTTCGCCCCTTACAAGGTGGCGACCTGGGATGACATTCCTGGCGCCCTCAAGGATCCGGACGGCCTCTGGGTCAGCGACTACGGCGGCTACATGTCGATCGGGTTCGACGCCGACAGCGTGCCTCCCGTGACCAGCGTGAACGATCTGCTCGCGCCGGAGTACCGTGGCAAGGTCGCGCTGAACGGCAATCCCACCCAGGCGGCCGCGGGGTTCAACGGGGTGATGATGGCGGCGCTCGCCAACGGCGGCTCGGGCGACGACATCGCCCCGGGCGTCGAGTTCTTCCGTAAGCTCAAGGAAGCCGGGAACTTCCTCCCGGTCGATCCGACGCCGGCGACGATCGCGTCCGGTCAGACCCCGGTGGTGATCGACTGGGAGTACCTCAACGTCGGCCAGCGCGCCGCGCTCGAGGGCCAGAGGGACTGGAACCTCATCGTGCCCGACGGCGCCATCGTCGGCGCCTTCTACGTGCAGGCGATCAACACGGACGCCCCGCACCCGGCAGCCGCGCGGCTGTGGCAGGAGTTCCTGTTCTCCGACGAGGGCCAGAACATCTGGCTGCAAGGCTTCGCCCGGCCGGTTCGCCTCGAGGCCATGGTCGCGGCGGGGACGGCCGACAAGGAGGCCGTGGCGAAACTCCCGACGGCCGAGGGCACGCCGGTGTTCCTGACCCAGGAGCAGATCGAGCAGCAGCAGCAGTACCTCCTCGAGAACTGGGAGCAAGCCGTCGAGTGACGACGAGGGCGTCGCAACCGAGCGCTCCGGTCGCCGCGGCGGCGGCCCTCGCCGATGCCGCCGCGACCGGCGGCGGCATCGCTCGCCGGTTGCGACGCCGGTCGCTCGACTACGTCGGCCTTCTGCCGTTTGCCGTCTTCGTCGCGCTGTTTCTGCTGTGGCCGACCGTCCTGGTCGTGCTGGGCGCGCTCCAGGGCCCCGAAGGCGGGCTGACGCTCGCCAACCTCGCGCAGGCTTCGCAAGGCACCTATCTGGAGACCTTCGTGACCTCGACCGTCCTGTCGGCGATCACGGCGGCGCTCGGCGCGGTCTTCGGCGGCCTGCTGGCGTGGGCGATCTCGATCGGACGCCGGGACGGCCTGCTGCGCCGGCTCGTGCTCGCCGGTTCGGGCACGCTTGCCCAGTTCGGCGGCGTCATGCTGGCGTTCGCCTTCCTCGCCACCTTCGGGTTCAACGGCCTCCTCACGCTGTTCCTGCACGACCGGCTCGGGGTCGACACCTTCGCCTGGGGCGGCTGGATCTATGAGCTGCCGGGCCTCGTGGCGGTCTACACCTACTTCCAGATCCCGCTCATGGTGATCGTCTTCCTGCCCGCCGTCGACGGCTTGCGGCCGCAGTGGCGCGAGGCCTGCGAGAGCCTGGGCGGGAGCGCCTGGAGCTATTGGCGCTATGTCGGTTTCCCGATCCTATGGCCCTCCTTTCTGGGCGCGACGCTGCTGCTGTTCGCCAACGCCTTCTCGGCCTACGCCACGGCCAAAGCCCTGATCTCACAGGCGAGCCCGCTCGTCTCGCTGCGGATCGGCACCTTCCTCACCAGCGAGATCGTCCTCGGCCAGGCCAACCTCGGCAAGGCGCTGGCCTTCGGCATGATCGTGGTCGTGGCGGCGACCATGACGGTCTACGCCCTCCTGCAGAAGAGGACCTCGCGGTGGCTGCGATGAGCGGCGGCGCGCCGCGACGCCGGTTCGGCACCGGCGCCCTGCGCTGGGCGGTGCTCCTGTCGATCGGCGCCTGCATGCTCCTGCCGCTCGCCGCGATGCTCGAGTTCTCGACCAGAGGCATCGGCGGCGAACGCAGCCTGGACGCCTGGCTCGCGATCGGCGCGAATCCGGATCTGCTCGCGGCGATCTGGGTGTCGCTCAAGCTCGCCGCGCTCACCGTCGTAACCATGCTCGTCCTGCTGCTGCCGACCATGGTCTGGGTGCAGCTCCGCCTGCCGGGCCTGCTGCGCCTGGTCGAGTTCGTCTGCCTCCTGCCGCTCACGATCCCGGCCATCGTGCTGGTCGTCGGGCTCGCCCCGGTCTACCGATGGGTGTCCTATCTGCTCGGGGAATCCCCGAACACGCTGACCTTCGTCTACGTCGTCCTCGTGCTGCCCTTTGCCTACCGTTCGCTCGCGACCGGGCTCGCGGCGATCGACCTCGTGACGCTGGCCGAGGCCGGCCGCAGCCTCGGCTGCTCGTGGTTCGGCGTGATCTGGCGGATCGTCGTGCCCAACATCATGGGCGCGATCATGTCGGCGGCGCTCATCTCGGTCGCGCTGGTGCTGGGCGAGTTCACGATCTCGTCGCTCTTGAACTTCGAGACCTTGCAGGTGGTGATCAACCTGCTCGGCAAGCGGGATGCGAGCATCGCGGTCGCGGTCTCGCTCGCCGCGCTTCTCCTGGCTGCAGCCCTCCTCTTCCTGCTGTCGTTCGTCGACCAGAGCGGTCGCGGCAGGGTGCGCGCGGCGGACGAATGAGCCTGCGGCACCAGACGAGCGACGGTCGGTGACGCGGTCCGGCCCGGCCGGCTCGCCACGCGTCGGCGTCCACGTGCAGCTGGTCGAGCTGCGCCGCAAGTTCGGTGAGGTGAGCGCGCTCGACGGTCTGTCGCTCGATCTCGCCCCGGGCGAGCTCGTGGCCTTGCTCGGCCCTTCGGGTTGCGGCAAGACCACGGCGCTGCGTTCGCTCGCGGGCCTGGAGCGGCTGGATGCCGGTCGCGTCCTGCTCGATGGCCGGGACATCACGCACACGCCGGCCAGCCGGCGCGACATGGGGATGGTGTTTCAGGCCTACAGCCTGTTTCCGCACCTCACGGCGCGCGACAACGTTGCCTTCGGCCTGCGCCTGCGGCGGCTGGCGGGCGCGGCGCGGCGTCGGGTAGCGGACCGCCTGCTCGACCTCGTGCACCTGGCGGACCAGGGCGATCGCTACCCGCACGAGCTCTCCGGTGGGCAGCAGCAGCGCGTGGCGCTGGCGCGGGCGCTCGCGATCGAGCCGCAGGTCCTGCTGCTCGACGAGCCGCTCTCGGCGCTGGACGCCAAGGTGCGCTCGCAGCTGCGCGACGAGATCCGGCGGATTCAGACGGAGGTCGGCATCACCACCCTGTTCGTGACCCACGATCAGGACGAGGCGCTCGCGATCGCCGATCGCGTGGCCGTCGTCTTCGCCGGTCGTCTGGAGCAGATCGCGCCGCCGGCCGAGCTCTACGAGCGTCCCCGAACGGCCCGGGTCGCCGACTTCGTCGGCCTCTCCAATCGCCTCCGCGGGTTGGCCGAGCGCGGCACGGCCACGGTGCTGGATGCCCGTCTCCCGCTCCTGGACGGATCGGCGACCCATGGGCAGGTGACCGTCCTGGTCCGGCCCGAGGCGATCGAGGTAAACCCGGATGCCCTGGGCCCCGACCGTGTGGTCGCGGTGAGTTTCCTCGGCTCGATCGCACGCGTTCAGGTCCGCTTGGCCGATGGCACCCTGGTCCTTGCCCAGGTCTCGAGCGCCGAAGTCGGGCGGTTCACGCACGGCGATCCGGTCCGCGTCGGCTTGAAGCCGACCCCCGCGCTGGCGATCAAAGCCTGACCCACCGGAGGTGATGCCCGGTGTGACGGTGTCGCGGCGGCGGCGGACCGCGCGACGGGATGCCGCATGAGGAAGCGGAAGCCTGATCACCGCGAGGGCGGTCATTGGCGGCGCTTGAATCAGCTGACCGGTTGCGGCGCATCTGGAGGTAGTGTTGCGATCGAGGTGACAATAGCCAAAAAGTTTTGCCGACGAAGATTCTTGTTCGGGGCAATAAGCTGTGCAACTTTGCTTCCGGATCAACCCGCATAGACCTTGTGGGGGGAGGCAAAGACCAATGCGACAACTACTTCAGGTTTCGGGCGCGATTGTTCTGGCGCTGTGCTTCGTGCTTGCGGCTGCGCCGGTCCAGGCTGCCGACGGGGTCGTGCTGGTGGGCTGCGACCTGTTCGCCCGAGACGGTCCAAGCGTGGCGTTCGTGCAGAGCCACGGCGTGTCGCGGAAGAACGGCGATTCCGATCGGCGCCGGTTCGTCAGTGGTCCGACCTTTCGCGCCGCCGACTTCGAAGGCCGGGAATGCGCCGACGTCCTCTCCGAGGTGATCGACGATGGTCTGGAATTTCAGGCCATGGACGTGTTTGGCCAGGACGCGGATCTGGCAGTCTGGTTCTTCCGGGAGAACTAAATCGGCCGGCGCCGAGCCCCGTCCGGTCGGTGGCCGGCGCGGGCAGGTTTCCGGCTTCGGCGCCGCTGCGCCTGGGTAGAGGACACCGGGTTCCGCGCGACGGCCGGCAATCCCGACGAACCAACCCGGGCAGCGCGGGGCGCCGGACCATTGACACCGCCGGTTCGCCCCTCACAATGACCCTCGTGCGCCCGCGCCGGAGTTGATCGGCCTTCGATCCAACCTCGCCGCAGGGGGCGCAGCCGATGGGGGGGCGCGCGACCGATGGATCTTCGGCTGGACGGCAAGCGGGTGGTCCTGACCGCGGGCGGCGCCGGCATCGGCCGGGTCACGCTCCAGAGCTTGGTCGAGGCCGGCGCCCGGGTAGTGACGTGCGATGTCGATCAGGCGGCGCTCGATCGGCTGCGCGGCGAGCTGCCGGAGGTGCCGGCGATCCCCGCCGACGTCGCCGAGCCGGCCGATGTCGATCGCCTGTTCGAGCTGGCCGATGAGCAGCTGGGCGGCCTCGACATCCTGATCAACAACGCCGGGATCGCCGGGCCGACCGGAAGGGTCGAGGCGATCGCGCCGGACGACTGGCGGCGCACGCTGGAAGTCAACCTCACCGGCCAGTACCTGTGCGCGCGCCGGGCGGTGCCGCCCATCAGGGCCGCGGGCGGCGGCTCGATCGTCAACCTGTCGTCCGCCGCCGGTCGCTTCGGCTTCGCGCTCCGCACCCCGTATGCGGCCTCGAAGTGGGGCGTGGTCGGGCTGACCAAGAGCCTGGCGATCGAGCTCGGCCCGGACCAGATCCGGGTCAACGCCATCTGTCCCGGCGCCGTCGAGGGCGATCGGATCGATCGGGTCATCGCCGCCAAGGCCGCGGCGCAGGGTGTGCCGGTCGAAACCATGCGCCGACACTACGTCGAGACGGCCTCGATGAAGCGCCTGATCGGCCCGGAGGACATCGCGGGCATGATCCTTTACCTGTGCTCCGATGCCGGCCGCCTGGTCTCCGGCCAGGTGATCGGGGTCGACGGCAACGTCGAGTACCTGCGTTAGCCACAGGCAGCCGCCGTGCCACGACCCGATCCCGCCAAGGTCGAACGCGTCGCGGTCCTCGGCGCCGGCACGATCGGCGCCAGCTGGACCGCGCAGTTCCTGGCCCGCGGTCTGGCGGTCGCGATCCACGATCCGGCCCCGGACTGCGCGCTGCGGGTGCGCGAGTTCGTCGAGAACGCCTGGCCGACGCTGGCGCGTCTGGGGCTGTCCGCCAACGCCGATCCGAGCCGGGTCAGCTTCCACGACGATCCGGCGGCGGCGGTCGAGGGCGCCGCCCTGGTCCAGGAGAACGGCCCCGAGAACCTCGAGCTCAAGCGCCGTCTGTACGCGGCGATGGAGGCCGGGCTCGCGCCGGACGCCGTGGTGGCATCGAGCACCTCGGGGCTCATGCCGAGCGAGCTGCAGGCGGAGCGCGCCGCGCCCGAGCGCTACGTCGTCGGGCATCCCTTCAATCCGCCCCACCTGATCCCGCTGGTGGAGGTGGTCGGCGGGCGCGCCACCGATCCCGCGGTGGTCGACTGGACCGTCGCCTTCTACGCGGCGCTCGGCAAGCGGCCGATCAAGATCATGCGCGAGGTGCCGGGCCACGTCGCCAACCGGATGCAGGTCGCGCTGTATCGCGAGGCCATCCACCTCGTGCTGGAGAACGTCGCCAGCATCGAGGACGTGGACGCCGCGATCGCGTACGGGCCCGGGTTGCGCTGGGCCCTCATGGGCCCGCACCTGGCGCACCATCTGGCGGGCGGCCGGGGCGGCCTGCGCCACCTGCTCGAGCACATCGGGCCGGGCATCGAGCGCTGGTGGAACGATCTCGGGCGGCCCGATCTGACGCCGGCCGCGATCGACCGGCTGGTCGAGGCGTTCGGACGCTCCGAGACGCCGTCGATCAGCCAGCTGGAGGCCGAGCGCGACGCGCTCCTGGTGGCGCTGCTGGAGACCCTGCAGAGCACGCGCCGCCGCCTTGCCGAACGCGCCCGCGGAAACCAGGGCTGAGCGGGATCCTTCGTCGTCACCGGCGACCGGCGCCGCTCGGGCGCGTTCCGGCCCGGCTGCAGCTGCTGGCGGAACTTCGCCCTGCCATTCATCGGAAATCGAAAGCGGTCCGGTCCTGCTGCGCAATCGGGCGACGGACCGGCGGTTGCCGTGCGTCGATGGTGAGCACCCGACCGGCACCCAAGCACGCGCGCCTACCGCTTCGCCTGCCGTCCCGTGCGCTGGCGGCGCAGAAATTTCCGGCTCAGCTCGGGCAGCCGCTGCTCGAGCCAGCCGGCCATCGCCTCTTCCTCGTGCAGGATGTCGGTGCAGGTCCGGGCCGTCTCGGGGTCGCCGAGCTCCTCGGCGGCGCCGATGAGCGAACGATAGCAGGCGATCTCGAGGTGCTCGAACGTGTAGCTCACGATGCTGCCCTTGACGACCTCGTCGACCATCAGCGCGCCACCCAACGCCTGCAGGTTGCCAAAGAGCATCGCCGCGGCATCCTTCAGGCTCGAGGGCATGCTCCCGTAGCGCTCCATGCAGCCCTCGAGCTTCTCGATCTGGCCGCGCGTCTCCTCGAGGTGCTCGAGGAAGCGCCTCTGGAGATCGGGATAGCTCTCGATCCGCCGCGCCTGGTTCTCCAGGATCTGGATCGCCTGCGTCTCCATCGCATGCGCATCGCCGAGCCAGCTCATGATCTGCTGGTGCATCCGGCTCTGTGCTGCCCTGCCCATCGGTCGCGTGGCCACATCGTTCCCCTTCCGAGCGCGACAACGCCGAGGCCGCCACCGCGTTCCCAGGCGCGCCGGTTCCGCCGCTACCTGCGCCGCTCTGCGCCTGCGCCGGATTGCTCGCGGCGAGGCTTGAGAACGCCGCTCTCAAGGGGGGCTGCGTGTGCCATAAGTGAGACAACGGCGCGAGCGCCGCGACGGCTCACGTGTCACCGTTCGAGAATGTCGCGGGACAGGGTCGGATGACGTGCAAGTCATGAGGGCCACCTCCCAAGGCTACGACTGATGCGGATCCTGCACGTCCTGGATCACTCGCTGCCCGTACAAAGCGGATACGTCTATCGTACGCTTGCGATCCTGCGTGAGCAGGCGGCACTCGGCTGGCAGACTTCGCAGCTCACGACGCCCAAGCACCCTCTTGCGCACGAGCCGGTCGAGGTCGTGGACGGCTGGGAGTTCCATCGGACATCGCTGCAGCGGAGCCGGTCCTGGATGCCCAAAGTGCTGTCCGAGTACGCCATGCTCCGCGCGACCGCACGACGGCTCGAGGAGCTCGCCCGGCAGTGGCGGCCGGACGTGATCCATGCGCACTCGCCCGTGTTGAACGCCTGGGCGGCGCTTGCGGTCGGCCGGCGGCTCGAGGTGCCGGTCGTCTATGAGATACGGGCGCTGTGGGAGGACGCCGCGTTGAGCCATGGCACCATGAAACCGAACAGCGTGCGCTATGCCATGGCGCGGCACCTGGAAACGCGGGCAGCGCGCCGCGCCGACGCGGTCGTGACCATATCCAGGGGCCTGTCCGACGAGCTGCGCGGCAGAGGCGTCCGGCAGGAGGACCTGTTCGTGGTGGCGAACGCCGTCGATGCGGACCGCTTTTTGCCCGACCATCCGATGAGGCGTGGCATCGATCCGAACGATCGGTCGACGCGGGCTCCGGTGATCGGTTTCATCGGCTCGTTCTATTCGTACGAGGGGCTCGATCTGCTGGTGGAGGCCGCGAGCAGGCTCGTTCGGCTGCGTCCCCACACGCGCTTCGTCCTGGTCGGCGGCGGGCCGGAGGAGGCGCGCCTTCGGGATCTTTGTAGAGCGCGCGACCTGAACGGTTGCATGACCTTCGCTGGATGGGTGCCGCATGAGCGCATCGACGAATGCTACCGGCAGATCGACATCATGGTCTACCCCAGGCGGCGCAATCGTTTGACCGAGCTCGTCACGCCTTTGAAGCCTTTGGAGGCGATGGCGAAGGGCAAGATCGTGCTCGCATCGGACGTCGGCGGGCATCGCGAGCTGATCGAGGACGGTCAGAACGGTTTTCTGTTCGAGGCGGAGGACGTGTCCGATCTGCTTCGGCGCCTGCTCGATCTGATCGATACTCCAGTCCGGGGCGTTCAGACCGGCGCGGCCGGGCGCAGGTTCGTGGAGGAGGAACGGACGTGGAAGGCGGTCGCAGCCGCCTACGCCCGGGTCTACGAGAGAGCTCTCGCGAAAGCCCGCCGCATGGCGACCGCCGCTCCGCCGGCGACCAGATCGAGCACCTCGTCGCCCGATCCCGATCTTTGATAGGCAGCCGGGATCAGCCTGCAGCCGGCCGCCAGACCTGCCTGGCGAGCCGGAGCATGTTGGCGCCGAGGATTTTTCGCACATCGGCTTCGGGGTAGCCGAGATCGAGCAGGCGGGCGGTGATCTCGGGAAACTGCTCGGGCGCGGCGATCCGGATGCGGGGACCTTCCGGTCCGTAGCCGTGCGCCGGCGGCCACCAGTAGGCGCGATCCAGCCCGGGCGGCGCATCGTCGAGCCCCTGGTGATACTCGGAATCCAGGCCGAGCCCCACGTGCCGGGCGCCGACCCGCTGCACCAGATAGTCGACGTGCCGGACGATCGCCTCGGTGCGCGCCTGCGGATCGCCGAGAAACCGGCCGACGCCGTTGACGCAGACCACGCCGCCGGTGGCCACGCACGCATCGATCTGGTCGTCGCGGATGTTGCGGCCGTTGTCGGCGAGCGCCCGCGGATTGGCGTGGCTGAAGATGACCGGCGTGCGCGCGGCCGCCATGATGTCCATGCTGGTCCGATAGCCGGTATGGGAGCAGTCCATCAGCATGCCGGCGTCGTTGATCGCCCCGACGATGCGCCGGCCGAGCGCCGTGAGCGGCACGTCGTCATCGTAGCAGCCGCCGCCGATGGCGTTGTTGCGATTGTAGGCGAGGTGGATCTGCCGGACGCCGAGGTCGTAGAACAGCCGGACCATCTCCGGCCGCTCGCACAAGGGGATGCTGCCCTCGAGGTCGAACGCGACCGCGAGCTTGCCGAGCGCTTTGGCGCGCTCGACGTCGCCTGCGTGGTCGACCGGCACGAACAGGTCCGCCCGGCGCTCGAGCTGGGCGCGAAAGCTCGCGAGCGTGACGAGGATCTGCGCGAGCGGGTTCATGTCCATGCCGACGTTGATCGAGACGAAGTCGACCCCGGCCGCCCGGTGCCGGGCGAGCGCGCCGAGATCGGCGTCGGGATGCAACGGCATGCAGGCGTGGCTGTCCCAGACCAGGGCGTCCTGGTGCAGCGCCGCCGCCCGGGGCAGCGCGTTCGTCTCACCCATGCAGAGCCTCCTCGTCGCGCCCGCTGCCGTCCCACCCTGCATCCCGCCGAGGCGCGCGGCGGGGCGGGACCCCGGGAGCATCCGCCGCCACGGCGGCAAGTCAAGCAGGCTCGTGCGTCCGCCCTACCCGCTGGTCAAGCGTCCGCGTTCGCCCGCCGGCTCGCCGGCGCCACACCCCGGTGGCGAATCGCCGACCATACGCCATATCAGTGGTGGGACGAGCCATGCCGCAGGGGAGCGACATCATGACCGAGCTGGCCGGAAGAACCTGCGTGCCGTGCCGCGGCGGCGTGCCGCCGATGCCGAAGGCCGAGGCGGAAGGCTACCTCCGGGAGGCGCCGGGCTGGGCGCTGACGGACGACGGCAAGCGGATCGAGCGCAAGTTCACGTTCAAGAACTTCAAGGAAGCGCTCGCCTTCGTGAACCAGGTCGGGGCGCTCGCCGAAGACGAGGGCCACCACCCGGACATCACCTTCGGCTGGGGCCACGCCACCGTCTCGCTGCACACCCACAAGATCAAGGGCCTGCACGAGAACGACTTCATCATGGCGGCCAAGATCAACCGCCTGGCCGAGGCCTGAGCCGCGACGCCTCGGGACGAGGCGTGGCGCGCCGCCGTGAGGCCCGCTGCGCTTCGATGACATCTCGAGGCGTGGGCGGTGGCCCGATCCCGAGCTATCTTTGTCCTTGAGGTGGGAGCGGCCATGACAAACGTACTGCGTGCAAGCGTCTGACCCAACCGTAACCAGCAGGCCCACCATAGCCAACGGGGAGGCATCCGATGGCCCTCGAGACCATGCAGAAGGCGCACCTCGATTCCGCGGCACGGGACGTCCACGGCAAGATCTCCAAGCAGACCGTCGAGCTGGACGGCGTCAAGGTGACGCGCGTGCGCTTCGACGTCGGCGCCCGGTGGTCGGCGGATCTCAAGGCGTATGCCGGCACAGAGAGCTGCCTGCTGCCCCATGTCGCCTACGTGCTTTCCGGGCGCATCATGATCCGCATGGATGATGGCTCGGAGGAGATGTTCGGGACGGGCGACGTCATGATGCTGCCGCCCGGCCACGACGCCTGGACGGTTGGCGACGAGCCCTGCGATTTCATCGAGTTCTCCCAGGGCAACGACTACTACGACGCCTTGCACAGGCATTGACCCGCCGGCCTCGGTGCCGTCGCCGAGGCGCTCCGGCGAGGCCGTTGCCGACCGGGCCGAAAGCGGACCGCCGGCGCCCGCCGGCAGCGCCTTGCCTCGCCCAGGGGCTCGCATGAAGCCCCGTCGTCGACCTGCATGACCCGACGAGCCCTGATCGACCCCGCCGGCGCACGCGCTCAGCCTTGTTCGGCGACGCGCCCGGCGCCCCACAGCAGCGCCACCCCGATGGCTGCGGACAGCACCGAGGCGGCGAACACGGCGATCTTGGCGGCGGCGAAATCGGCGGCCGCCGGGAACGCTTGGCCGGCGATGAACAGCGACATGGTGAAACCGATGCCGGCCAATGCGCCGGCGCCCGCGAGCTGGCGCCACGAGTACTCTTCCGGCTTGACCGCGATCCCCAGCCGGACCGCAAGCACGGAAGCCGACACCAGGCCGACGGGCTTGCCGATCACCAACCCGGTAATGATCGCCAGCATCAGTGGCTCGTGGCCATCGAGCACCTCCGTGGTGATGGCGACCCCGGCATTGGCCAACGCGAACAGCGGCAGCACCACGTAGCTGGCGCGCGCTCCGGCATGCCGCAACAGACGATCCGCCGGTGATTCCAGCCGGTCGTGGATCGCATCCAGCGCGCGCAGCGCCGGTACCGATGGCCCGTGCCGCAGGACCTCATCGCGATGGCGCGCTTCGGCGGCCACGATCGTGTTCGCCTGGATCATCAACGCTCTCAGATTCGGCGGCGGTCGGGTCGGGATGAACAGGGCCAGGACCACGCCGGCCAAGGTGGCGTGCAGGCCGCCGGCCTGCACGCAGGCCCAAAGCGCGACGCCCAGCACCATATACGGCGACACGCTGTACACGTGGGTCCGATTGAGCAGCGCCAAGGCTCCGGTGATCGCGACCGCGGCGGCGAGATAGCCGAGGTGCAGATCGCCCGAATAGAAGACCGCCACCACGAGAATCGCACCGATGTCGTCGACGATCGCGGCGGCGGTCAGGAAGATGCGCAGCTCGATCGGCACGCGGGCGCCCATCATCACGATCAAGGCAACCGCAAACGCGGTATCGGTCGCCATCGGCACGCCCCAGCCATGCGCCCACGGCCCTTGCGGAAGCACCGCCATGTACGATGCCGCCGGCACGACCATGCCGCCGATCGCCCCGGCAATCGGCAGCGCCGCGGACCGCCGGCTGGCCAGATGCCCGACCGTGAACTCGCGCTTGATCTCCAGGCCCACCACCAGGAAGAAGACGGTCAGCAGGCCGTCATTGACCCAATGCTGCAACGACATCCGGAAGCCGGCGTCACCGAGCATGAAGCCGAAGTCCTGTTCCCAGAACGCCTCGAAGCCGGGCCCCAGCGCCGAGTTGGTCAACGCCACCGCCAGGACCGTCGCGAGCAGCAGCAACGCGCCCGCAGACGGTCCCCAGCTGGCGAAGTCGAGCGCCGCCGAACGCACGCGATGACCCAGCGTGCCGAGCATCGCGTCGGCAAGCGAGCTTTCGTCCCACGGGCCGTCGTAACGGCGGCGGTTGATGAAGAAGGACGGCGTGAACATCACCCCGCTGGCGCGCGCGCTGGCGACGTCGGCATCCACCCGCGCCTTGGCCCGCCGGGCGGCCTCCTCGGCTGCTTCGGGATCCTCCTGCGCCAAGCCCAGATCGCTGGCGACGGCCCGCAGGTCGTCCTCGGTCAACGTCTGCGAGCGCGTCATCAGCTCGACATGCGCAGCCCAGAAGCGCTCGGGATCGCCGGCGTGCTCCACGAGCTCGGCGGCGCGCCGGGCGATGTCGCTGCCCGGGATCGGGCGATGCCGGAAGACGTAGCGCAGGCGCTCGCCGAGCTGATCGCGGACCCCGGCGATGCGCTCGTTGGCCGCCCGGCAATGCGGGCAGTCATAGCTGCCGTACTCGACCAGCGTGATCGGCGCATCGGCCGCACCGAGGACATGGTCGTAGGCCGCGTCCACCGAACGATCGAGCCGATTCCTCAGCCTCGCCTGCACCATCCACGAAGCTCGCCTGCGCCTGGCATCACCATGACGGCCAATTCCGACGCTTGAGCGCGCCCTCGCGGCCGCCGGCGTCGGTCAGTAGGCTTAACGGATGTCGGGGCCGCCCGCGACCCGTCGAATTCGGTTACTTGCCGGGCGGTTGCGCCTCGGGATCGTTCCGCGCCCGGTCGAGCCAGATGTCCCGATCCGGGCTGTTCCGGAAGTGGGCAGCGAGGAAGTCGACGAACGCCCTGATCTTGGAGGGCAGGTACTGCCGGTGCGGGAAGACCATGTGGACGCCAAGCTCAGCCACCTGCCATTGGTCGAGGACGACTTCGAGCCGACCCGAGCGCAGCTCCCGCCAGACGTTGAAGCTGGGCTGGATGGTGAGGCCGATGCCGGCCACGGCGGCGCGACACAGGAGGAGGTTGTCGTTGGTCTGAAGGCTTCCCGAGAGTAGCACCCTCTCGGTTCGGCCATTGCACGCGAACGACCATTCCTCGCGCCATGCTGCACCCGTGTAGACGAGGCAGTTGTGCTCAGCGAGGTCCGCCGGCACCTGCGGCCTTCGCTGGCGCAGATAGACCGGCGCACCGCACACGACCAGCCGCGACATGGCCAGACGCCGCGCGATCAGCGAGGCGTCGCGCGGCCGCCCCGCGATCTGCACGGCCACGCCGAGTCCCTCCTTCACGAGATCGACGAAGTGATTGGTCAGCAGGAGGTCCACCGTGATCTCCGGATACTCCTTGATGAAATCCAGCACCGTCGACTCGATCTCCCCGGTGCCAAAATCGTAAGGGGCGCTCACCCTGAGGCGGCCGCGAGGAAGCCTGCCGAGGGCGCCGACCTCGGCCTCCAGGTGGTCCAGCTGGTCCAGCACGCTGCGGCAATGTTCCCAATAGAGCGCTCCCGCCTCCGTGAGACCGACATGGCGGGTGTCCCGATTGAGCAAACGTGCGCCGAGGCGCCGTTCCGCTCATGTCCGATGCCCGCGGTCGCAGGATCTTGCGGCTGCGCGCGAGCTGGTCCCGCCCTTGGCGCGCACCGGGCCTAGGCGCCCTCCCATTGCGCCGCCTGCTCGAGCAGCGCGACCACCTCGTCGTCGCCGAGCTGACGAAAATCCCGATAGAACGAGCCGATCGCGCCGAGGAAGGCCGGCATCATCAGACAGACCACCTCGTCGACCTCGCCTCGCAGGCGCTCGATCGTGTCCGGCGGCGCCACCGGCACCGCCAGCACCAGGCGGCGCGGCCGGGCGTTGCGCGTCGCGTGCAGCGCCACCTCCATGGTGGCCCCGGTGGCGATGCCGTCGTCGATCACGATCGCGGTGCGACCCTGCACCGGGGCGCGCGACCGGCCGGCGAGGTAGAGCTGCCGTCGACGCTCGATCTCGGCGAGCTGGCGCTCACGCTCCTTCTCGAGATAGCTCTCCGGAATCCGGTAGTCCTCGACCAGATCCCGGTTGACCACGAGCTCCGGGCGCTCGCCGTCGACCACCGCGCCGATCGCCAGCTCCGGCTGAAACGGCGCGCCGATCTTGCGCACCAGCACCAGATCGAGGGGCGCCGCCAGCGCCCGGGCGACCTCGTAGGCGACCGGCACACCGCCGCGCGGCAGGGCCAGGACCACCGGCCGCTCGTCCTTGAACCGGTGCAGCTCCTCGGCGAGGCGGCGTCCGGCCTCGGCCCGGTCCGCGAACACGTCGTGCTCGAAGATGCCCAACATCACGCTTTGCCTCCCTTGCCCACCGGGGCGAGGCACCATCGCCGGGCGCCGTGGGCGATCGGGATCTTGGTCTCCTTGGCCGTGGCCTCCGCCGGCATTGCCGAAGCCACCCCCGAGTATGCCCTTGCCGATACCTTTGTACAGAGCGGGGCGGGTGCCCGACGCGCGCCCAGGCTCACAGGCGATGCCAACGAGCCCGCGGTCCCGGTGGCGTTTCGGATCATCGGCGGAATGGCCACGAGCCTGCCCAGCGCCGCCGGCACAAACTGCGTGGGACGACGTGCCACAGAGTACCTGGGCGAGGATCGATCGAGCCGCCTGCTGGATCGGCTAAGCGCCGCCGGTTGCGGCCGTGGCGGCGGTGCGGGTGCCGCGGTGATCGAACAATGGCTGCAGGGCGGGCGCCATGGCCTTCAGCAGCTGTGCCGGCAGCGAGCTGGTGAAGCCGAAATCGGCGGCGGCGGGGCCGGGCACGTAGATGGTGACGTTGCCGAAAAACGTCTCGTCGATGAAGAACACCACGGTGGCGGTGCGGCTGACCACCTCCTCGCGAACCAGCCGTCCGCCTGGCGCGAAGTGCTTCCTACGGTTGTCGCCGGTGCCGGTTTTGGCGCCGACCGCCAGGGGCGCGCCGCTGGCGTCGACGAAGGCGCCGTGCAGACGCCGGGCGGTGCCGGCTGCCACGATCTCGAGCAGGCCCTGACGGAGGACCGCGGCGATCTCCGGGGCGAGGACCCGCTTGGGCTCTGGGGGGTCACGGCGGAGCACCGTCTCGTAGGGCGTGGCAGCCGCGAAGTGCAGCCGTTCGACCCGCACCGCAGGCTGCCACACGCCGTCGTTCAGGATGATCCCGATCAGCTCGGCGAGCGCTTCCGGGCGGTCGGCCGAGCTGCCGATCGCCGTGGCGTAGGACGGCACCAGCGACTCGAACGGATAGCCGAGACGGCGCCAAGCCTCATGGATGCGGACGAAGGCGTCCTCCTCGAGCAGGATCCGGATCCGGCGGTCCTGAGCGCGCTTGTGCCGGGTCTTGAACAGCCACGCGTAGCTCTCCTGACGGGCGCCGGCGCCGGCCTCGAGCACGGCGGCGCGGGTCGCATCGGAGTGCTCCTGAAGATGGCTCACCAGCCAGAGCTTCAAGGGATGCACGCGCGCGATGTAGGCGCGATCGGCCAGAGAGAACCGATCGATGGCGTAGGCGTCGTACAGGCGGTCGGCCTGGCGTTCGCTCACGGTCGGCACATGGCTTTGCAGGAAGGCGGCAAAGGTGGCACGGTCGGCCGCGCGCCGGACCGAGCGGTGGATCACCGCGAGGCGCTCGGGGCGGGGGCGCACTTCGCTCACGAGCCGTGCCAGCGCGCCGTCCGGGCCAAGGCCAGCCAGCTCGTTGTAGAACTTGCTGAGGAACGTGCTGCCTTCCCGATCGGCGAAGCGGACGAGGTAGGCCGCGCGTGCCGGGTGCGCCCGGGCCTCGAGGAGATCACGCGCGAGCGCCTGATCCACCGCACCGAAGTACTGGACGATGTCGCGCATCAGCCGCACGAACACGAGGTTGACCGAGTGCCGGAAGGCCTCGGCGACGCTCATGCTCCGGCCATTGTGCTCGGGGTTGAAGTTGGCGAAGCGATGGGCGCCGCCGCCGGTGAAGAAGGTCTCCCAGGGGCTCGCGGCGTAGCTCCGGCGCATCGCCGCCTCGAGCAGCGCCGGCAGGCTGCGATCGGGCATCGACGCCAGATGGTCGGCCGCCCAGCGGGTCAGCGGATCGCCCTCCTTGGCCGCCACCGCCTTCAGCTCGGCCGCCTCGACCCCCACGAGCCGGGCGTGCAGCGCCGCGACGATCTCCAGATAGGTGATCAGCGTGCGCAGCTTGGCGGTCGAGCCGAGATCCAGCTTGGCGCCTTGGTTGATGTCGAACGGCTGCGCCAGGTTGTCGGTCTGGACCCGGAGATAATTCACCCCCGGACCGCGCTCGTAGAGCGTGATGCTGTAGATGAGAGGCGCGCCGGACGCGCCGGCCTCCAACAGGCGGTGGCCGTGAAGGCCCATCTCGGCGGCCGTCTGCGGATCGTTCAGACGCTGCAACAGCTCCGTGACCCGCTGCTGGGCCGACCGATCGAGCGATGTCGCCACCTCCAGGTCGAGCCGGTCGAGCCGGTAGAGCTGGTCCAGCCCCAGCAGGTTCAAGAGCGACGTGCGGATGGCGTTCGCCGCCTTGCGCTCGACGAACGGCGGCGGCGGCCGCTCTGGTGCGCTCTCCCGAAATTCGAGGGGCACCGCGAGCGCGGCCCGCTGGAGCTCCGGATCGATCACCCCGTTGGCGCCGAGCAGGCGGAGATAGCTGTCGGTGAGATCGCCCAGCGCCTCGCGGCCGCCGAGCAGGTAATGGGACGGCCGGCGCTGGGCGAGCAGCAGGCTGAGCGCCTGCTTGTAGATCCGAGCCTGCTCGCGGCGCAAAGCGGCGTCGGGCGCCGGCGCGCTCAGCACCTGATTGGCATGTTCGAGGTCGGTGCCGAACCAGGCCCACAACCCGTCCCCGAGCCCGTTCACCTCGCCGAAGCCGGCGCGCGCGCTGAGCGGCGTGGAATTGAGGTAGTCGATCACGATCTGTCGGCGGACGGCCGAGGTGTCCGGGCCGTCGCGGTAGGCGCGAAGGCTGGCCGAGACCATCTGGCGCAGCTTGGCGGCGACATCCTCGGTCCGGCCGGCCGGGGCATGCCGGTACTTCTCGATCTGGGTCGCGAGCGTGCTGCCGCCGGGCGGCTTGAGGTTGGGATCTGCCCACGTCCCCAGGGCGGCCCAAAGCGCCCTGGCCATGCGATCCCATTCCACCGCGGGATTGCGACGCGGCGCGCTCGGCTCGAGCAGCTCCCGGTTCTCGATGAACAGCAGGCTGGCCACGATCGGCGGCGGAATGGCGGCGAACTCGGCATAGGTCCGCTCGGGAAAGCGCGCCTCGAACACCGTGGCTCCGGCGCGGTCGAGCACCGTGATGCCGGCCCCCGTCTTCTCGCGATAGATCGGGAACACGCCACGGTCGATTGCGCCCCGATGGCGCACCGACAACCTCGCCTGGCGCTCGACGCTGAAGCCGCGCGCGCTGAGCCGGTCGACGAAGGCGGGCAGATCGACGTAGCCGAGGCGCTGATCGTACGGCCCGGCGCTCGGGAATCGGATCGCCTCGCTCGGCCCGGGCTCGACGCTGAAGGTCATGCCCCGGACCATGCCCGACAGGAGCTCGGCCTGCCCCCAGGAGGTCCCGATCTCGGTCGCCAGACCGGATGCCAAGGTCACCGCTGCCGCCATGGCGGCACCCAGGGCCAACGTTCGCGACCATCGCCGCCCACGCATCGCAAAACCACCGGCGCTCCAGGGCAGTCATTGACGCTGCCCTCTACAATAAAACTCTGCACTTTTTCTGCAGTTAAAGCAAGTTAACGCTGGTGGGTTTACTAAACAAAACGTGAAAGTGTTGCAGAGATGCCAGTATCGCCCAGCCTGCAAGGCGGCGACGCGCCGATGCCAGGCTAACCGCGGCGCCGGCTCTCGCCGGCGGCGCCGGCCGTGAGATCTCGAGCCCTGATGCCGGGCTCACCAAGTTCGTTCGCCCGACCTCATCTTTCCCGCGGGTGCACGGCCGCGTGCCGCTCCGCACCGACCACCGAGGTCGCGTGGCGCTCCGGGCTCGCTTGCGACTTCGGACCGATCACCAGGACCGGTCCGGTCCAGCGAGCCACCGAGGTCGCCCCTTTTGAGCCAGCCCCGGGGAGCCAGGCACGCCAACCCCGCGCGCGATACCGATCCCAAAGATCAGGACTTTGTGGCAGGCGCAGCGCGGCTCTAAATCAGCGGCTGTGACAGGCCGATCCGCAGGTGCGGCCCCGCGCCTGCGCCGGCGATGCCGAAAGAGGATCGATCAGCGGGCCAGCGGGCGCGCGCGCATCAGGTCCGCCTCCTCGCGGGTCACGATGGTCCTGCCGACCGGCCACAGCGAGATCCCGGCGAGCTTGAGGTGCGCCCAGGCGAACGGGATGCCGATCAAGGTGATCGCCAGAGGCACGGCGGTGATCAGGTGGCCGAGCGCCAGCCACCAGCCGGCGAGCACGAGCCAGATCACGTTGCCGATGGCGCCGAGCGGGCCGGTGCCGAGATCCTCCTGGCCGCCGAACTCGTCGCGGGGCAGCGCGACGTGGCCGAACGGCAGGAAGGTGTAGATCGCGATGTTGAAGGCGGCGCGTGCCCAGGGCAGCCCGATGATGGTGATCGCCATGATCACGGTCGCGATCAGCCACCCGAGCGCCATCCAGACGCCGCCGGTCAGAATCCAAAGCACGTTCAGGACGATGTTCAGCGGGGACATCCGGGCTCCTTGCCTTCCTGGCCGATGGCGATCTCTGGTCCCGGGCGACCTGAGCCCGTGAACCCGATCCTGAACATGGGGACGACCGGCGCCGCCGCTAACGTCTTTACCCGAGTCACCAAGTTCGCACCTTGGCTCGCCCGGTATCGTCCATCGGGCGCGCGGCCGCGTACAAGGCCGGTCGTTACAGTGAGTGGCAGGCAAGAGTTGCGGGGATGGTCGAAAGGTTGGAGTTGTAGGGGATCCGGACCACGTGGACGAGGCCGGGTTTGGGCGAGTAGGCTGTAGTCGCGGTCATATTTGCTGACGATCTGCTTACCGCCTAGACCATTTTCCCCAAAAGGAAAATGGTCTAGTGTCCCGATCGATAAGTTTCTGCCATACTTCGCTGATCCAGAAGGAGGGCAGTATGGCGCGAGGCAAGGCGGTCGAGATCACGCTGGCGGAGGGGGAACGATCGGAACTGCAGGCGCTGGTGCGCCGGCAGGGGACGGCGCAGGCCTTGGCGTTGCGCGCGCGGATCGTGTTGCTGGCGGCGGCGGGGAGAACCAACAACGCGATTGCGGCGGCGCTCGGCGTCGGCCAGCACACCGTCGGCAAGTGGCGCACGCGCTTTGCCGAAGCACGGCTCGACGGGCTGTCGGACGAGCCGCGGCCGGGCGCGCCGCGCACGATCGGCGACGCGAAGATTGCCGAAGTGATCCAACGGACGCTGGAGACGACGCCGTCGAACGCGACCCCTTGGAGCCTGCGCTCGATGGCCAAGGCGGCCGGCCTCGCGCCCTCGACCATCCATCGCATCTGGCAGGCCTTCTCGCTGCAGCCGCATCG
>JBOHKK010000059.1:2500-21631 GCA_050729115.1 Geminicoccaceae bacterium
CCGATGAGGGGAGTGAAACAGACCCTGAAACCGGATGCCTACCAACAGTCGGAGCGGTCCTTTGGGCTTCGGCCCGAAGGTGCTGTGACGGCGTACCTTTTGCATAATGGGTCAGCGAGTTGGTCTTTCTGGCGAGCTCGAGCCGCGAGGTGACGGCGCAGCGAAAGCGAGTCTGAACAGGGCGCCAAGTCAGAAGGAGCAGACCCGAAACCGGGTGAGCTAGCCATGGGCAGGCTGAAGGTCGGGTGACACCGACTGGAGGGCCGCACCCACCGCTGTTGAAAAAGCGGGGGATGACCTGTGGCTAGGGGTGAAAGGCCAAGCAAACCCGGAGATAGCTGGTTCTCCGCGAAAGCTATTTGGGTAGCGCGTTCCAGACGACCCTCGGGGGTAGAGCACTGGCTGGGCTAGGGGGGAGCGATCCTTACCAAACCTAACCAAACTCCGAATACCGAGGACGTCATCTGGGGCAGACAGACGGCGGGTGCGAAGGTCCGTCGTCGAGAGGGGAACAGCCCAGACCGCCAGCTAAGGTCCCCAAGTCATGGCTAAGTGGCAAAGGATGTGGGACGGCCAAGACAGCCAGGAGGTTGGCTTAGAAGCAGCCATCCTTGAAAGAAAGCGTAACAGCTCACTGGTCGAACAGCTGTCCCGCGCCGAAGATGTAACGGGGCTCAAGCCATGCACCGAAGCTGCGGGGTTCAGAGGACAGAGAACAGAGATCAGAGGACAGACAGATGGATGGGGTCGCATCAGCGGTTGAAGACCTCGAGGTGTTCAAGCGGGCGTACCGGGTCTCTCTGGCTGTCCACAAGCGTAGTCTCGGCTTCCCCGCTGTCGAGCAGCGGGCGCTCGCGGATCAGATCCGCCGGGCGAGCAAGTCGGTCTGCGCCAACCTGGCCGAAGGGTTCGCCCGGCAAGGGCTGGCTCCGGCCGACTTCCGGCGCTTCATCATGATGGCGATGGGATCTGCCGACGAGATGCGGGTGTGGTGCCGCTATTGTCTCGATCTCGGCTACATCGACGAGGCGACCTGGCAGTCGTGGCGCCAGGAATATCACGAGATCGCGAAGATGCTGCAAGGTCTGCTCAAGTCCTTGGGGCATCGGGTCTGATCTCTGATCTCTGCTCTCTGTCCTCTGGACCGGTAGCGGAGCGTTCCGTAGGCCGGTGAAGGTCGGTCGTGAGGCCGGCTGGAGGTATCGGAAGTGCACATGCTGACATGAGTAGCGATCAACAGGGTGAGAGTCCCTGTCGCCGGAAGTCCAAGGGTTCCTGCGCAAGGCTCGTCCGCGCAGGGTGAGCCGGCCCCTAAGGCGAGGGCGAAAGCCGTAGCCGATGGGAATGAGGTCAAGATTCCTCAGCCCGCTGGTGGTGACGGCCTCCAAGAGTTGTCAGGGCTTAGTGGATTGTTCTGGCAGCCGAGGGGGTCCAGGAAACAGCCCCAGCATCGGACCGTACCCCAAACCGACACAGGTGGACTGGTTGAGCATACCCAGGCGCGTGAGAGAACGGTGTTGAAGGAACTCGGCAACTTGCCCCCGTAACTTCGGGATAAGGGGGACCGGTCCTTGGGCAACCAGGGGCCGGTGGCACAGACCAGGGGGTGGCGACTGTTTACTAAAAACACAGGGCTCTGCGAAGTCGCAAGACGACGTATAGGGTCTGACGCCTGCCCGGTGCCGGAAGGTTAAGGGGAGAGGTGCAAGCTTCGAACCGAAGCCCCGGTAAACGGCGGCCGTAACTATAACGGTCCTAAGGTAGCGAAATTCCTTGTCGGGTAAGTTCCGACCTGCACGAATGGCGTAACGGTTACCCCGCTGTCTCCAACACCGACTCAGCGAAATTGAACTCGCCGTGAAGATGCGGCGTTCCCGCGGTCAGACGGAAAGACCCCGTGCACCTTGACTACAGCTTTGCACTGGCAGCAGGCGCGCCATGTGTAGGATAGGTGGGAGCCAGTGAAGCGCCGGCGCCAGCCGGCGTGGAGGCACCCTTGAAATACCACCCTTGGTGTGCTTGCTGTCTAACCGCGGCCCGTGATCCGGGTCCGGGACCCTGCATGGCGGGTAGTTTGACTGGGGCGGTCGCCTCCCAAAGAGTAACGGAGGCGCGCGATGGTGGGCTCAGGCTGGTCGGAAACCAGCCGTCGCGTGCAAGGGCACAAGCCTGCCTGACTGCGAGAGCGACGGCTCGAGCAGAGACGAAAGTCGGCCCTAGTGATCCGGTGGTCCCGCGTGGAAGGGCCATCGCTCAACGGATAAAAGGTACGCCGGGGATAACAGGCTGATCGCCCCCAAGAGTCCCCATCGACGGGGCGGTTTGGCACCTCGATGTCGGCTCATCACATCCTGGGGCTGGAGCCGGTCCCAAGGGTTCGGCTGTTCGCCGATTAAAGTGGTACGTGAGCTGGGTTTAGAACGTCGTGAGACAGTTCGGTCCCTATCTGCCGTGGGTGTGCGAGACTTGCGAGGCCCTGCCCCTAGTACGAGAGGACCGGGGTGGACGAACCTCTGGTGGACCGGTTGTGGCGCCAGCCGCACCGCCGGGTAGCTACGTTCGGTCGGGATAACCGCTGAGAGCATCTAAGCGGGAAACCCTCCTCAAAACCAGGTCTCGTCGAGAGCCGTGGTCGACCACCACGTCGATAGGCCGCAGGTCGAAGCGGGGCAACCCGTGCAGCCGAGCGGTCCTAATCGCTCGAACGTTGCGCCCGTACCCAGCCCCAAGCACGCAAGCTCAGGGCTCAGAGGTCAGAGGTCAGAAAGGGCAGGCGCCCGACCCCAGAGTTGGCGCCCTCCTTCTGATCCCCGATCTCTGATCTCTGACCTCGGCCTCCCATGCCCAAGCTTCACGACTCGATCAGAGCGATGGTCCGCCCGGGCCCGTCCGGAGCGCCCGCGCGCGCCGTGGCGCATCGGTTGGCTCCGGCGCCTCTGACCTCTGATCTCGAGCCGTTCGCTCGGCCTGGTGATCACAGCGCGCGGGCCCCACCCGACCCCATTCCGAACTCGGCCGTGAAACCGCGCCGCGCCCAGGGTACTGCCCTTTCTAAGGGTGGGAGAGCGGGTCGTCGCCAGGCTTGGCGAGCGGCTCGGGTTCAGATGTCAAAGATCAGAGATCAGAAGCCGCCAGGGCGCGGCCTGCCGCCTGGGCCGCCTTGGGGGTGCCCGTCGATCCCGCGCGCCGCGATCCGGGTCTCAAAAGCCGAATCGCGGAAGGCGAATGGCGCGCCGGATGGTCGAACAGGTTCACCCGGGCTGGCGCCAGCCTCGGGGTCGGCGCCGGCGCCTGCCGACAGCCGGCTCCCCAAGCTCGAGCCGCCCGCGATCATGCTTCTTCTTGGTCCGGGGTGCGCGGCCGCGTGCCTGGCTCCCAGCACCGACCGCGGTGGTCGGTGCGGAGCGGCACGCCAACCCCGCGCGCCTGCGACATCCGAGCGTCACGACTCGCTTCCGACCCGAAGGCTCGGACCCTCCCGCCTTGGCCCGACCCTTCTGACATCTGACCCTCGGGTCGGTGCCCGAGGCCAGGCGCGCGGCCATCTGATCTTCGCGGGGTGGAGCAGCCCGGTAGCTCGTCAGGCTCATAACCTGAAGGTCGCAGGTTCGAATCCTGCCCCCGCAACCACCGCCAATCCTGTCCGCCCCGACCGCCGCCGCCGGGGCGCTTGCTTTTGCTGCCGCCCGCTTCGCAGAACTGCAGGATCCGCGCCAGATCCCCGTGCAGCCACACCTCGAGCCCGCGGTCGGCGTTGGGCGTCAGCGTGATCCGCTCGATGTGACTGCGGATGACCTCCGCCGCCTCCATCCTGATCGTCGGGTCGGCGAACGCCTCCTCGAGTGCCGCCACCTTCTCCCGGTACAACCCGGGTAGGTTGGGGTGCAGCCGCACCACCGCAAGGCTACCACGCCATCGCGCTCGAGGACCTGCTCGCGTCGTACGCCATCGGCATCGAGCCAGCCCAGCACGGCGAGAAGTCCCGGATAGGCGAATTCAAACGCCTCTCGCCGCCCCTGGCCGTCGACGTCGACGGCCACGAGCCGTGCGGCGGCGTACGGCCTGTTGGCAGGAAGCGCGACCCGGTCATCGTCGATGTCGAGGTGGGCGCACCCGGCGGCGGACAGGTTGGCAGGGCGCCGCCCGACGAAGGATCGTCCGTCTGACGGCTTCAACCCAATCCAGACAAAAGCGGCGTTCCGGGGCGAAAATCCAGCAAGACGAACGGACGCTACGGCTCCGTGCGACTGACCGGTTCCAGCAGAAGGGACGCCGCCCGGGTCGCCTCGGCGTCCGACGTCACCGTCAGGAAGAAGTGGCCCCGGAACGGGCTGGCCGAGCCGGCCGCCGATTCCCCGACCTCGAGCGCTTCGATCGCATAGCTCCCCGTCTCCGGCAAGGTGACCGTGCGCTCGAGCGGCAGAGCACCGGTGTTCGCGTCCAACCTGCGCCCCCGCTCCTCGCGCAGGATCAGCGCCGCGATCTCCCCGGTGCTGCCGCTGGCGCCGTCTCACTCGAGCATCACCGTGATCGTCTCGCCGACCTCGCCATCGAACCGGAAGGCATCATCAACAGGTCGCGTGTGCCGCGCGCGGCCGCCGCCTGTCGCCACGCTGTGGTGATCGCCTCGGGGCGACCCCCAGTCCTCCCCGCAGGAGCTGGAGGAGCCATCGCGACATCGCCCTGGCCGTTCTCCGTCCCAGCCATTCCGCACGATCGGTCGCCAGGCAGGGGATCAGGTACGCGATCCCAATCTCAAGTCAATCCGGCCGACTGCCGAAGCCGAATTCGGCAATGCTGGTTTCCTCCCATGAGGAAGTGTTCGTGGCGGTCGCGAACAATTCGGATCTGCCGGAGTCGACGGCCGCACCGTTCAGGCCGAGCTCGGTACAGACGAGATAGAGGCTTTGCAGAACGACCCCGGCGTTCAGCAGGGACAACTTGTAGGCGTTGGCCTCGTATTTCCAGGCCAGCCGCGGCAGGCGAGAGGCAAGGACGATCAGGCATTGAGGGGGCTCACCAGGCGGGTCCCAGGCGGAGGCGAGCATCTCCTGGGCCGGCGCTGCGCCACTCTCGAGCCTGGTCAGCGCGTGCTCGGTACCGCGGTAATGATAGAATCCCGTCGCCAGGCCGTCACAAGCGCCGACGGCCAGGTAGAACTCCAGCTCATGGATCGCACCGCCCGATGGATACGGTCGCAGCAGGCGATCCTGGAGTGGCGCTGGCAGAACCTCGCGCACGCGCGCGACCCGATACAGAAGGTCCGCGACCTGATCCCGGCTCACCGGCCGGCTTCCCATCTCGCGCCGCGAGCGGCGCTCGTCGATCACCTCGAGCAGGGGCCGGCTCGCTCGTCGCTCCGGTGTGGTCAAATGCGCGGTCTCGCCGGCATAGGCCGGCCGAATCGCCGGTGGCGACGGCAACCTGTCGCGAAAGCGATAAGTCCCGCCGCGGGGTTGGAAGTCATCGTATTGCCGCGCCCTGTTGTGGAACAGCCGATCGTGGAATTCCCAGGTCCGCTGCGCGTCACTTTCTTCGCTACCGGGATTGATCAGGAATCCCAGCTCGGCGAGCAAGGCCAGGAGCTGCGCCTGGGGCGTGCCCGCTTCAGCCGTCGTCGGCCGCGAGGCTTCGTGAAGCCAGCCCACGACTTCCCGGCTCTTCAGGTGAGCGATGCACGCCGCCTCGGGGCACTCAAGCACCAGATCCTCGCCATCCCGACGCAGATACGCGAAACGAGACAGCTGCCAGGTGCCTTCGGTTGCGCGCGGAAGCGCAACATCGAAATGCCTCGAGCGCGGCACCAGAGTCATCAAAAGCTGGTCCTTGCGCCGGACATCCGCGACCAGGAGGCCATATCGCCGCAATCGCTCCAAGTAGTAAAACAGCAGAGCCACAGAATGCTCGTCACCGCCAAGCGCGCCGAGCAGTGATCCTTCGTCCGCGCCGCACCCGAGACGAAGGAGGGCGTCGCTCGCCTTGGGCGAAGCTATCCGCAACTCGATCCTGCGGTCGTGGTCGATCGTAAGCGAGACGATGTCGTCGGCGCCGGGCGCCAGCGCGACGCCGTCACGACAACGCCACGCGATCACCAGATTGGAGATCATCGATCCAGCCTCACCACCACAACGGGATCGGATTGAGGTCTTCTTCGCGATGAGCCTGCTCGAGCCACCTCAGAGACACCGGAACGTCGTAGAGCCGCCCAGGTGCGAAGCGTGCCCAGAAGTGTCGAAGACCAGGGACGATCACCCGGGCGGTGGGGAAGCCGATATCGGGACGGGTGTGATCGAGAATCAGGGCCTCGTGGCCGAGTTCGCGCAGCCGTTCCACACAGAGCCGGACGTCGGCTGTGATGTCATCGCTTGATTGATCCTCGAAGTCGTTGGCATCGGCCACCTGGTCTTCGAGCGGCACCACGTAGGGCTGGTTCTCGATCGTCGCCGCATGCAACCAACGCACCAGGTCCGGGTCATCCGGCGCCGGATCATCCGCGCCCTCGACGGCCGCCATCTGATTGAGCTCGGATAGAGCGCGGGAGACTGCCAGTCGCGCCTCAAGATGACAGCCGAGGCCAAGGTGGATTTTGCCGCAATCCTCCTCCCGCCAGCTCACCGCCATCGCCACCGGAATATCGAGATCGGTCCGCAGGTCGAGCACGCGCAGGACGCGGCCACGGTCGCGGTAGTGATTCTGCATGGCCTCGAAAAACGGTTGCCGGAAAGAGGCCAGATCGATCGCCGGGCGGCGCACCCGGTTGTACCACCAGAGCGCGCAGGCATCGCGCTCGATCAGCTCGAACAAGCCCTGCAGGATCGCTTCCTCGAGGGTGTTGCCCGAGGCGCAGCCATTCGAGTCCGCGCTCGCGAACCTGGGCACCCCCTCCATGCGCGAGGGGTCACAGCCGAAGTAGCAGAGCGCGGTCGGGACCCAGCGCGTGCGCCGCTCCGTCAGCGACCACACGGGCGTCCACTCGACCTGTCGCGCGGGGTCGAAGGGCTCGGGTATCCAGTTGACGCCCGCGCCGCGGACCTTGTTGTTGGCTTCGCGTCCTTGGTATTGGCGCACGCTGAACAGCAGGATGTCCTGGGGGTGGATCGCGGCCGGCCCCAGCTCGTCGAGACGCGCAAGGCGCCGCGGCCCGTCCCCGAAGAAGCCGCAGGAATAGCGCTCGATAGCCTCGGCGAGGCAGCTGACCCGCGCCTGGATGTCGGTCTGGCCTTTGCCGGCGGCGCCG
This sequence comes from Geminicoccaceae bacterium, assembly GCA_050729115.1. Classification (GTDB taxonomy): domain Bacteria; phylum Pseudomonadota; class Alphaproteobacteria; order Geminicoccales; family Geminicoccaceae; genus JBKPNX01. The sequence continues at coordinate 9,738 of JBOHKK010000059.1, forward strand.
TCCGGGCGGCCCAGGAATCGATTGTGCCTCGGCGACCCGAGCGGCATCCCCATGGTCTGGAGCGCGCCATAGACGTGAATCCCCGCGGCGCAACGCGATTTCTCGATGCCCGGGACGATACCGGTGATCGGGCTCACGAAGCGATTCAGCCGATCCAGGGTCTCCTCGGGCGGACACACGCGATGCCCTCCGTCCGCCCGGTAGTGCTTGGGGCTGGCGACCAGCTCGATCGGCCGGGCCGCATCGGCCGCGCCGCTAGACGACGCCATCGCCGGTGGCGGCAGCGGGTGCGATCGGGCTTCCAGAGTGTGCGGATCGAAGGTCCAGATTGCCCGATCGATCGCCGCCGGCACCTCGCCTGCCGCACAGCGCACGATCGTGACCGCAGCCAGCGACAGCCCTAGCGCCGCCGTCTCCGGTGTCGATACCGTCGGCATGACCGGAAACGATCGCCCCTGCGCGAGCACGGCAGCGTCGGCCGGACGGTTGCTGCGCAGGCGTGCCACGAAGGCGGGCCAGTCGGGCGGATCGTCGGGCCGGCACAGCGGCCCGAGCCAGATTCGAGCCCCGACGGGTCGAATCGGGAGGAAAACGCGTCCGGCCTCCTGGGCGGCCGTGATCCGTTCGCCGAGCTCCGGACGGAGATAGTCGTCGACGAGGCAGGCCTCCAAGGTGGCGTCGGCGTCGACGATCCGCACCGAGCGGCCGACCTTCTCGGCCAGACCGGTGGCGAGCCCGGCCGGAAACCCGAACGCCGTGATGCGGACCCGCACCTCGGCCGCTGTCTCGGCACGCGCGGCATGATCCTCCGCATGCGCGAGCCACCAACCGGACCACGCTGCCAGTCCCTCTGGCGGCAGCGCCGTCGTATAGCCGCGCTCCTCCAGACGGCCGAGCGCGAAATGGGTCATCTCGGGCGCGAGCTCGCCCTGAAGGGCTGCGGCGATCTCGTCCGCATCCTTGGTGCCGTCGAGCAGCGGCGCGACCAGCGCATAGGCGCGACCACGCAGGGCGAACCGCTCGGTCTCGCCGATCAGCGCCACCTCACCATCGGAGAGAACATGCGCCTGGAGGTGCGGCTTGAAGGCCAGTCGCGGCATCGGGCGCCTGCTCGTCGCTCTCATGATTGCCATTCAAGATCGCCGTATCGCGCTCGCCCCCGCCTGCAACCGGTTACCACATCGCCAAGCGCTGCAACAATCGGCATTCGATTCGGGAGGGCCGCTGCCACTTCGCCTCGACGGCGCCGACGCTTGGGGTGGCCTGGGCCGCGCTCTCCCTCGGGCCATCGGTCGCCTTCGACGAGCATCATGTCCTGGACCATCACCACCGTCGGTGATAGTCTTCTTGGATAATTGGTAACTCCAGTGAGGGGAGGGAAACTCCGATGGCCGACCAGCAGGTCGAAGCCGGAAACGTAGCCTACGGTAAGGTGGTGGCCAAGGCGTGGAGCGACAGCGCTTTCAAAGCCAAGCTCTTGAGGGATCCGCGCGCGGCCCTGGCCGAGGCGGGCGTCCCGGTGGCAGCCGGCGTGACCATCAAGGTGATCGAGGATACTGAGTCCACCCGACATTTGATTCTGCCGCCACCACCACCCGAGGGCGAGCTCAGCGACGAATCCCTCGACAAGGTGGCAGGAGGAGGGGGAAGTAGTTCGTGCGGCAGGGTATGCTTGACGTGCCGTTGAGCGCAGCAGCGCTCTGTACCGAGATGGCGCGGCCTTGGTAGAAGCGGGCCTGCGGGATACCGGGCCCTACGCGATCTGACGTTCCGCAAGCTCGCGGAACACGCCCGGTTCGGCCATCAGCTCGGCGAAGCTGCCCTGTTGCACGATCCGACCGGCCTGGATGACGTAGATCCGGTCGGCGTTCTGGATCGTGGACAGCCGGTGCGCGATGACGATGCGGGTGACGTTGAGGCGCTCGAGGCTGCGGGAGACGATCGCCTGGGTCTCGTTGTCCAAGGCGCTGGTGGCCTCGTCGAACAGGAGGATCGTGGGGCGGCGCACCAGGGCGCGCGCGATCATGAGCCGCTGCCGCTGGCCGCCGGAGAGCGTGCCGGCGCCTTCGGCGACGAAGGTCTGGAGACCCATGGGCATGGCCTCGAGGTCGGCTTCCATGCCGGCCATGCGCACCGCCTCCATCGCGTCGTTCACGGTCAGCCGGCTGGCGCCGACGATGTTCTCCAGGATCGTGCCCGGACTGAGCTTCGCGCTCTGCAAGACCACGCCGAGCTGTTGCCGCACGGCTCGGACGTCCAGCCGGCGCAGGTCTTTGCCGTCATAGTAGACCGTCCCCGTCGTCGGCGCTTCGAAGCCGAGGAGAATCCGGAACAGGGTCGATTTGCCGGACCCCGATGGGCCGACGAAGGCGACGAACTCGCCCGGCTGCACCTGGAAAGAGACGTCGTTCAGAACGAGCGGGCCCGTCGGAGCGTAGCGGAACGAGATGGCGTTGACTTCGATCGCGCCGGCCAGTGGCTCGACCGTGCCGGTCGCCTGGCTGGTCTCGGGTGCGGCCTCGAGAATGGGCCCCAGCCGTTCGTAGAGCGGGACCGCCGAGAGCGCCTGCGACAATGCGCCGGCCACCGCCACGATGCCCAGCACGAACTGCCCCAGGGCGGCGTTGAAGGCGACGAAGCTGCCGGTGTCGATCGTTTCGCGCTGCATACCGATCGCGGCAAAGACGACGATCGCGAACAGCAGCGGCAGAAGGCCGGCGATGATGGTCACGCGGTTGCGCAGAGTGTCCGCCTGGTACTTGTAGCGGCGCTGCTCGGCGAAAGCCTCCGCCCAATAGCTGAATGCCCGCGTCTCGGCCGCCGCGACCCGCAGCTTGGCGATCCCGCTCAAGAGCTGGACCACGATGCCGGTCACGCGGCCCTCCTGCATCATGACCCGGCGCAGATGATCGAGCTGCAACCGGGCCGCCAGATAGATCGCGCCGAGAACCACGATGGCGAGGCCTCCGGCCAGCAGCCCGAGGCGCCAGTCGAAGTAGAACATCAGCACCAGATTGACTGCCGAGAACACGCCGCCGAGTAAGGCGCCGATCGCGACGCCGGAGACCAGGTGGCGGATCAGCTCCACGCCGAAGATGCGCATCGCCAGATCGCCGACGCTGTAGCCCCGGAAGAACGTGCTCGGCAAACGCATGATGCGGTCCCAGATCCCCGCCTGCAGCTGGATCGACCCGCGCCCTTCGACCCGCACCAGCGCGATGGCGCGAGCCAGCTCGAACAGCGCCGTGCCGAGCGCGACGGCAGCCAGCACGATGATCATCTCGCCGAGGTATTGGAGCTCGGCATGCGGGATGATCTCGTCGACGATCACCTTGGTGACGACGGGCGTGACGAGGCCGAGCGCGGCAACGAACGCAGACAGCCCGACAACGCGCCGGATATCGCGCCGGCTGCCGGTGAACGTGAAGCGGGCGACCTGCCACGGCGTCATTGCTGCGGGCAGCGCCCGATAGATCATGAACCCCCTGGGTTGCAGGTCGGCGGCGTTGTCCCGTGTCAGGCTGCGGCGTTCGGCCGTCACCGGCTCGACCAGTTGCCAGCGCCCGCCGGCGTCGGGTAGGGCCACACAGGGGCGGTCGTCCTCCTGCGTGAAGACCAGAAGCGGCATGCCGTCGCGCTGCCAGGCGTCCGAGCGCAGCGACACTTCCCGAATCCGCAGGTGCGACTCCCGAATCAGCCACCAGAGCTTCTCGTCGAGCGCCATGTCCTCCCGCTCAGGCGGCAGGCTGGCCACCGCGAAGCCCATGTGGCGGCCGATCCGATGCAGCGCCGCTGCCAGTGGGTCGCGACCGGGCGCAGGCAGGTCGGCCGCGTGAGCGGCCGGCTCGGCAACGGTGGCGATGGCTGCGACCGAGGTCTCGATCGCGACCTGGTCCTGCCGCGACCGGTCGACGCGCCGCCGTGCCGCCCCGGCATCGCGTGCCGCCAGCCGGTCCGCCACCAGCGCGAGCAGGAGAGCGCTCCAGCATTCCACCGCCCTCGTGCCCAATGACGCCAGGACGTCCTCGGTCGGACGGCAGCGAACATGCCCCGTCCCGGTCACGGTCGCCCAGAGGCCCGGAGCCAGGACGAGCGGTTGGTCGGCGCTCGGCGCATGGGCGTGAGGATCCCGCAGACAGGACAGGCTCGCGCCATCGCCCTCAAGCCAGCAGACCTCCCTGACCGAGACGATCTGTCCGGTTTTCAGATCATGCTCGGGTCCGACCTCGAGAACGCGCTGGCCGGCTGGCTGATCGCGCAGCGCCAGGTCGCGAGCGATGACCGCGATCCAATGCTCCAGCATGCCGGCGATGAGCGGTCGATCGGCCACGGTCACGCCGTCCGCCAACCGCTTCAGGTCGATCTCCACGAAATCCGTATCGGCACTGACGACGGCGATCAATTCGACGCCACTGCTCTGCGCCGATACCGGGAAGATCGCCGCGCCGGCGTTGAACCGGCCGACGTGAAGAAGGGCCCCCGGCCCCTGGTCGTTCGAGAGGTAGCGCGCGAAGACGTCGACCGTGCCGCCCAGCGCGAGCCGCAAAGGCGTCCCGTTCAGGGACCAGCGTGCCCCAAGTGGCATGCGGACGCGAGCGGCGCCCCTGGCGCAGAGCAGCGTCTCCAGAGTCGCGACGTCCGGCTCGTTCATCGGCGCCTCGTCCCTGCCCCGGCCGATTGGATGCGCATCGCCATGCGTCACGGCAAGGTGGTGGCCGGGGGTGGTTCGATCATTGCGTGGCGATCAGGCGGGCGTAGGGCCCATCGCCGGCGATCAGCTCGGCATGCCGGCCACGCTCGACGACCTTGCCGCGATCGAGAACGATGATCTCGTCGCAGTCGCGGATCGTGCTGAGCCGGTGGGCGATCACGATGCAGCTGCAGCCCCGTCGGCGCAGACTGTCGAAAACGAACGCCTCGGTGCCCGGGTCGAGGGCCGAGGTGGCCTCGTCGAGGACCAGGATCGACGGCTCGGTCACCAAGGCGCGGGCGATCTCCAGCCGCTGCGCCTCGCCGCCGCTGAAGTTGCGGCCGCCCTCGTCGACCCGGCCGTCGTAGCCTTCGGAGCGCGCCGCGACGACGTCGTGTATGGCCGCGTCCTTCGCCGCCTGGGTGACCGTCTCGTTGGGTACGCTCCCATCCCACAGGGTGAGGTTCTCGCGCACCGTCCCCTCGAACAGAAAGATGTCCTGATCGACGACGCTCAGCGAATTGGCGACCAGATCGCGGGGCAGATCTGCCAGCGGCACGCCGTCCAGCTTGACCGTGCCTCGCCAGGGCGGATAGAGGCCCGTGGCGAGCTTGGCGAGCGTGGATTTGCCGCTGCCCGAGCCACCGACCAGAGCGATGCGGCCGCCCGGCTCGAGCGTGAGGCTGAAGCCCTCGATCAACGGCGGGTCGAGGCGGCTGTAGCCGAACGCGATGTTCTCGAGCGCGACCCGCCCGTCGAGACGGGCTGCCGAAGTCGGGGCGGGGGCGTTTGCCGTGCCGTCGTCGCCGTTGCGGAAGGGCTTATCCTGCTCGTACGCCATCACGTCGTCGAGACGCGCGAGGTCGGCGTTGATCTCCTGGACCCTGCCGCCGACCTCGACCAGGCGCTGGATCGGCGCGTTGAAGCTGACGACCAGGCTCTGGAAGGCGACCAGCGCCCCGATCGTCATGCTGCCCTCCATGACCGAGAGGCCGCCGAGACCGAGGATCGCGGCCGTGCTGGCCGCCGCGAGAAAGGTCGGCATCACCGCGGTGATCTGCGTCAGCAGCGAAAGACGCTGCTCGGTGTTGGCGACGCGCGCCTGATAGCCCGCCCAACGGGCGAAGAAGTCGTCTTCGCCACCACTCGCCTTCAACGTCTCGACCAGCTGCAGGCCGGCGACCGAGCTGCCGAACAGCTTGGCCTGTTCCTGCTGCAGGCGTATCGACAGGTCGGTCCGGAGCCGGCGCACCAGGAGCATCACGGTCACGTTGATGACGGCGAAGCCGACGCTGATCAGGGTCAGGGTCAGGTCGTAGAACACCATGGCGCCGATGAAGAACAGGATCGTCAGCGCATCGAGCAGGCTGGAGCCCAGATCACCCGAGAGCAGCGTGGCGACCCGGTCGTTGGCATTGACGCGGTTGCTGACGTCGCCGACGTAGCGCTGCTGGAAGAACTCGATCGGCAGGCGCAGGACGTGCCATAGAAACCGGGCCGAGTTGGCCAGCGCCAGGCGCAGCTCGATCCGGCGCAGGCTGTATTGCTGAAGCCAGAGCAGTCCCCATCGGGCGACGAAGATGACGAGCATTCCGACCAGCAGGGGCCGCAGCCAGTCGCGCTCCTCCCTGACCAGATAGTGGTCGATGAAGATCAGGGTGAAGCCCGGGATCAGGATGCCGGGCACGACCATCAGAAGGCTGATCGCAACGACAAAGCCGAGGGCGGGGCTCGAGCCGGTCAGCCACCGGCCGAGGCGCGCGAGGATACTTGGTTGCCGGCCGCCGCGCTCGAAATCGGGGCCAGGCTCGAGGCGCAGGACCACGCCCGTGAACGATTCGTCGAACTCCTCCATGGTGACCGCCCGCGGTCCCATGGCGGGATCGTTCAGCCAGACCTTGTCGCGGCTGGCGCCTTCGACGACGAGGAAATGGTTGAAGTTCCAAAAGACGATGACGGGAAACGGCCCCTCCAGCACGGTTGTCGCTTCCAGGCGCAGTCCTTTCGCGCTCAGGCCGTACTCTCTTGCCGCGCGCAGCACGTTGCCGGCCTTGCTGCCGTCGCGCGAGACCCCGCAGCGGACCCGCAGCTCTTCCAGTGGCACCGTCCGACCGAAATAGCCGAGGACGATGCCAAGCGCCGCCGCCCCGCACTCGACCGCTTCCATCTGCAGCACCGTCGGCGTGCGGACGCGGCGATGGCGACCTTGCCGCCTGGGCTTGGCCGACGCTTCGGTCGTTGCCTCGTTCACGCCGTCCCGGACCACCCTTCGATCAAGACTGCGATGGCGCGGCTAGTAGTAGCCGAGCAGCGACCTCAGCGCCGGCAGCACCAGCGTGACCGGAGGCTGTTCGCGCACGGTAACCGAGACCCAGCCGAGCGTGCCCGCGGTCACCGCGAAAGGCGGGCCTTTGCCCGCCCACCAGGCAAAGCCGCTGGCGGTGTTCGGGTCGGCCTCGAGGACGACGCGCACCTCGATCGGTGGACCATCCTCGAAAAAAGCCTCCACCAGCTCGTCGTTCTGCAACAGTTCCGCCGCCGCACGCTTGGAGACGGGGTGGTCGGAGACGGTTTGAACTTTGCCGCGGATGGTGCCGAACTCCTCCTCCTTGACGCCCACCGGCGCGAGGTGGGCCGCCATGCCCGGCAGGACCAGATTGCCTTGCACGGCGGGCACGAAGCTGAGAGCCTCGAACCCGGTCGAGTGGGTCTTGATGGTCATGAGCACCTGGCCCTCGGCAACGACGGACCCGACGCTGACATCGACCTCTTCGATGAGGCCGTCGATCGGGCTTTCAATCGTGCTGGCCTCCTGCAACCGGTCGCGAAGGACCTTCACCCTGCCGTTCTGATCGATCATCTGCTGGGTCAGCTGGTCCAGGCGGTTGGCGTCGTCGGCGTCGGTCCTGATGCGCTCCGAAGCAACGGCGGCGAGGTCGGTCTGCGCTTGGGCAAGCGCCCCGCGGCCGGCGTCCAGCTGCTCCTGGGCGTCGTTCACCCGGATGCGTGTGGTAAAGCCCTCGCCCAAGAGCGATTCGAGATCCGCGAGCTGACTCTCCAGCGTCCTGATGTGTCGTTGCCCATCGGCAATTCGTTGCTGCAATGCCCTTTCCTGCTGCGCGAACGCCTCGTCCCGGGTGCGCTTGCGCTCCGCGTCGCGCGCCTGCATGTTGAGCTGGGCGTCGCTCAGGGCCTCGAGCAGCTCTTCTGCCGCCCGGAGTTCCTGCTCCAGGCTCGGGATCCTCATGTGGACCAGCTCCTGACCGGTCTTCACCGAGGTGGCGCGACCGGCCAGCACTTCGACGATGCGGCCGGCGAACAGCGGCTTGAGCGCGTGGGTCGCCGAGCCTTCACTGACGATGATGGCTTGACCGTAAACGCGCGTCGGTACGGAGCCAAACCAGCCCCACAAGACGCCCGCGGCGATGATCAGCGCGAGCCCCAACAGCAGCAACCAGGACCGCATGGAGACGATCGATATCGTCTCGTCGAGGCGTTCGGGGGATGATGCCCGATCGAGCGCGGTCTGGCGAAAGATTCCGGCCATGCCATCCACCCCCAGCCTGCGACGTTTCGCGAGTTCCCCCCATCTCCATAGCATAATATTCGGTCCTGGCCGAGAACGGTTGACGGTGACGCCTACGGCGCCTCACAGTCGACCACCGGAGCCACTTGGCCCAGGTACTGGAGCGAAGGACAGGCCAGCGGGCAGCATGCGCAAGGTTCTGTATATCCTGGGGCAACTGGACGACGCCGACGTCGAATGGCTGGCGGAAGCGGGGCATCGCGAGCGGGTTGCTGATGGCCAAGCCCTGATCCGGGAGGGCCAGAAGATCGATGCGGTCTACATCGTTCTCGAGGGCGCGGTGACGGTCGATGTCGCCGGCCTGGGCCAGATCGCCCGGCTCGGCTCTGGTGAGATCGTCGGCGAGATTTCCTTTGTCGACACCCGCCCGCCGTCGGCAACGGTCACCGCTTTGGGTGACGCGCAGGTCCTTCGTCTCGAGCGCGAGGTGCTGCTCGCCCGGCTCGAGACCGACAGCGCCTTCGCGGCACGGTTCTATCGCGCGATCGCCATCTTTCTCGCCGATCGCCTGCGCGACACGGTCGTCCGACTGGGCTATGGCGAGGTCGAGCGCCTGAGCGAGGCTGACGAGATCCAGGGCGAACTCGAAGATCACACGCTGGACACCCTCCACCTCGCCGGAGGCCGCTTCAGCCGGCTCCTGGAGCTTCTGCTCGGGCGCTGACGAACCGCCGCCGGTCGTTTCGGCCGCCTGACAACGACCACCGGCCGCCGGTGCCCGTGCGCCTCCACCGTCGGGGGTCTCGCGCGCCGCCTCCCGCCGGCCAGAGCATGCCGACCGGCTTGGCGCTCCGGTGGGCGGCCATGATCTGACATCCGTACCAAAACCGCCGTGGTTCTGTTGCGTCAGAGCAAGAGACCCCACAGAGACGAAAAACGGCCCAAACCGGGCCTTCGACCGCCGCTAGCGGTTCGGACAAACCGCCGCAAGGGTTTAACTTCTGCGCGGTTCCGGCCGCGCTGGAGGACGGGCAAAGAATGTTACGAGTGAAGACACCGCTCGGCGCGCTGCGCTCAGCAGCTCCTACACCACGTCTCGGGACACCAACAACCCGACCGGTTTCAGACTGGCAAAGGCGCGGCCGTATTGCGGGCGGGTTGCCAGACCCGCTCGAACACCCTGAGGAAGTTGCCGCCCAGAAACTTGCGCACGTCCGCCTCGCCAAAGCCCATTTCGAGGAGGCCTGCGGTGACGTTCGGCAGTTCCGCGATCGAGGCCATGCCCTTGGGGTAGGCCCAGCTCATCCTCGTGGTGGGCACGCCGTGGAGGGCGCGGCTCTTCTCGGTGACCTTGTGAAAAATGTCCGGATCCCAGTTCTCCATGAGGTCCGGACCGATGCCGATGCAGTCCACCCCTCCCACTTCGGCGATGTGGGCGATGTGGCGCAGCAGGTCGTCCAGGGTGGGATCGGGTTTCTCGCTTACCAGCGCGTTCAGAGCATGAAAGCCGATCACGCCGCCCTGCGCAGCGATGGCCTTGATGAGGTCGTCGGGCAGATTGCGCATCACGTTGCAAAGCGCGCGCGCGTTCGAGTGCGATGCGATGATCGGATGCGCACTCGCCTCGAGCACGTCCCACGTGCCGCGATCAGAGAGGTGCGAGACATCGACCACGACGCCCAGCCGATTGCATTCCTCGACCACCCTGACGCCGAAATGCGTGAGGCCGCCTGCGCTGCGTTCTCGGATGCCGTCGGCGACGCCGTTGCGGAGATCGTGAGTGAGGCCAAGACAGCGCAGCCCGAGACGGTGGAAGTTGCGCAGGTACGAAATCTCTTCCTGCAAGGGTGATGCCCCTCGAGACAGATCACGAAGCCGATCTTGCCTTCGCGCTTCGCCCGGTGGATGTCGTCCAACGTCTCGACGAGGATGAACGCCTCGCTCGCCGCCAGTTCGCAGTGGGTGTGGTCGAGGGCGCGCATGAAGCGCTGGAGCGAGTCGGTCGCGAGGCGCGTCGCCGGCAAGTAGCCGTAGGGCGCATCGCCGCCGACATGGTCGCACACGACGCTCGCGCCCGAGCTTTTGAGCGTCGGCAGGTGACGCGTCTCCAGCACGCGGGTCATGCCGCTCTCGCGTTGGGAATCGACGTCCGAGGCGACGATGTCGGTGTGCCCCACGACCACCACCGACTCCCTGTGAATGTCCGGCATGCCGCCCGTCATGGTGCCGTTCCCTCTTTTTGGCTTCGAGGTGCCTGGTCGCCCGCCGTCAGCGTCGCGGCTCGACCCGCGGCCACATGGTGAGCGCAAACGGTTCGGCCGGCGGCGGGGCGTTGGCGAGCTCATCTGCCGGCCCGACGATCTGCCGCCCTTCGAGCAGCACCATCCAGATGTTTTCGGGGCGCTGCAGCACGGCAATGTCGGCGAGCGGGTCGCCGTCCACCACCAGCACGTCGGCGAAGGTTCCGGGCCGAAGCGTGCCGACATGCGCGTCCTTGCCCAGAATGCGCGCCGCGCTGCCGGTTGCCGCCTCGATCGCCGCCATCGGGGTCAGTCCGGCGCGCACCAGGAGCTCGAGCTCGCGCGCGTTGGCGCCGTGAGGGTAGCGGTTGCCGATGTCGGCGCCGGCGCCGATGGGAATCCCGGCTTCGCGCGCGGCGTCGAGACTATCCAGCCACAACCGCTCGTTGACCGCCATCTCCTCGCGCTGCTTGGGGTTCAGGTTGAGCGCCTCGCCGAGCTCGAGCACGCTGAAGAGGGTGGAAAGGGTCGGTACCAGTGCGGTTGATCCGGCGCAAAAGAGCGCGATCGCCTCTTCGTCGAGGCGGGTGCCGTGCTCGATGGTGTCGGCCCCGGCGCGCAGCGCGAACTTGGCGGCATCGTAGGACTGGCAGTGGACCGCCACGCTGCGGCCCCAGCGGTGCGCCTCGGCCACCGCAGCGGCGACCTCCTCGGCGCTCATGGTGGTCATCCACGTGTAGGCGTAGGGGCCGACCTCCACCCCGCTCGCGCCGAGCTTGATGTTGTCGACGCCGCCCTTGATCTGCCGCCGCACCTCGCGCACGACGGCGTCCGGCCCGTCCACGATCACGCCGAGGCCGTCTCGGCTCTCCCAGTGGGCCGGAAGGGCGTCCACCATGCCGCTGGTCGGTCCGATGATCCGCCCGCTCGCCAGCACGCGCGGACCGGCCAGCTTGCCGGCTGCGATGGCGTCGCGCACGGCCACCGCCACGTTGCCGATGGTGCCGACATCACGCACCGTGGTGTAGCCGGCCTCGAGAATCTTGCGCGCGTTCAGCGTGGCGTTGATCGCCGCGCTCTCGACCGGGCAGCGATCGATCTCCTCGAGTGAGCGAAAGCCCGAGTAGACGAGGTGGACGTGGCAGTCGATGAGCCCCGGCAGCACGGTCCGCCCGGCGAGCTCGACAGTATGTGCATGGTCCAGGGGCCGGTAGGCGGACATCGGCCCGACCTCGGTAATCCGCCCGGCGTCCATGCGCACGAACCCGTCCTCAATCGGATCTGCGCCGGTGCCGTCCACGATTCGCCCGTTCAGGAGCGCCAGCGCCTCTGCCTTCAACGTGCTCATGAGGCCCCCTCTAGACCATTTTCCCCTTGGGTGGACCCGCGGCCCCGGCCCGCTCCCCCTCCCAACCACCCATCGATGGTACCCTTGGGG